>NZ_AGBF01000164.1 GCF_000225525.1 Streptomyces zinciresistens K42
CGCCGGGACCGGGCGTCCGGGGGCCCGCGGCGCGGCTCCGCGCCCTGCGGGAGCGACACCCGCTGGCCGCGCGGGGACCGCGCGCGGCGACCACCGTGCTGGCCGCCGCCCTGGTCCTCGGGGCGCTGGTGCTGCCGAACACGCTCGACGGGCTGCGCCCGGACCGGTTCGCGCGCATCCCGGCCGAGGCGATCCTCGGGGCCGTGGTGATGCTGTGGCTGCCCCGGCGGCCCCGGCTGGCGGCGGCGGTGCTGTCCGGAATCGGGCTCACGGTGCTGACCGCGCTGAACCTGCTCGACATGGGGTTCAACGAGTATCTGGGCCGGGGTTTCAACGCGGCCCTGGACTGGGACCTGCTCCCGGACGCCCGGTCCTACGTCGCCGACACGCTGAGCAGTGGCGCGGCGACCGCCCTCGCCGCGGGTGCCGTCGTCGCGGTCCTGCTGCTGGCGGTGGTCATGACCGCGGCGACCCTCCGGCTGGGCGGGCTGCTGGCCCGGCACCGGGCCCGCACCGCGCGGGGCGCGCTCGTCGCCTGCACCGTGTGGATCACCTGCTCCGCCCTGGGTCTCCAGGCGTTCGGCGCGCCGGTCGCCTCCGACCGCGCCGCCGGGGCGCTGAAGGCGCACGCGCGGCGGGCGGTGGACTCGCTGCGGGACGAGGCCGCCTTCGCGAAGTCGGCCGAGGACGACACCTTCGGCGCCACCCCGCCGGATCAGCTGCTGCCGGCCCTGCGCGGCAAGGACATGGTCTTCGCGTTCGTCGAGAGCTACGGGCGCAGCGCGATCGAGGACCCGGTGACGGCGCCCGGCGTGGACCGGACGCTGGACGCGCGCACCGGGGCGCTGGCGAAGGCCGGCTTCCGCGCCAGGAGCGGCTGGCTGACGTCGGCGACGTACGGCGGCAGCAGCTGGCTCGGGCACTCCACGGCGATGTCGGGGCTGTGGATCGACAACCAGCGCCGCTACCGGACCGTGACGGCCGGCGACCGCCTCACCCTCACCAAGGCGTTCCGCAAGACCGGGGCCTGGGACACGGTGGGGGTCATGCCGGGGGTGCAGAAGGGCTGGCCCGAGTCGCGCTGGTACGGCCTGGACAAGGTGTACGACGCCTTCCGACTGGGCTATCGGGGGCCGAAGTTCAGCTGGTCGACGATGCCGGACCAGTACGCCCTGGAGGCGTATCAGCGCCGGGTCCGCGAGCAGCGGCGGGACAGGCCGCTGATGTCCCTGCTCATCCTCACCTCCAGCCATCAGCCCTGGGCGCCGATCCCGCGGACGGTCGGCTGGGACGATCTCGGTGACGGTTCCGTCTTCGCGGGCATCGAGAAGGCGGGCAGGAAGGCGTCGGACGTCATCACCGACACCACCGCCTCGCGCGAGGAGTACGGCAGGTCCGTGCGGTACTCGGTCACCAGCCTCACCCAGTGGCTGGAGCGCTACGGCACCGACGACACCGTGCTGGTCCTCCTCGGCGACCACCAGCCCATGGCGCGGGTGAGCGGCAACCGCGCGAGCCGGGACGTGCCGGTCTCGCTCGTCGCGAAGGACCCGAAGGTCCTGGACCGGATCGCCGGCTGGGACTGGACCGAGGGGCTCAGGCCCGCGAAGGACGCCCCGGTGTGGCGGATGGACTCCTTCCGCGACCGCTTCCTGACCGCCTTCGGCTCCACCCCGCGCCCCTCGAAGGGCTGAGCGGTGCCCGGATCAGCCGCCGGAGGTGTCCAGTTCGGCGTCCTCGCCGACGCCCGCGCAGTCGTAGGGGTCCTTCAGCCAGCCGTCCGGCAGCACCACCCGGTTGTTGCCGGACGTACGGCCGCGCGGGCCGTCGGCACCGGCCGGCCAGGGCTGGTCGAGGTCCAACTCGTCCAGTCCGGCGCGCAGTTCCCGGAGCGAGGAGGTGATCGCGAGCCGCTTGCGCATCTCGGAGCCGACCGCGAAGCCCTTCAGGTACCAGGCGACGTGCTTGCGGAAGTCGACGACGCCGCGCGCCTCGTCGCCGATCCACTCGCCGAGCAGCGTGGCGTGGCGGACCATGACGTCGGCGACCTCGCGCAGCGCGGGGCGGGCGACGGCCTCGCCGCAGCCTTCGAGGACGGCGACCAGGTCGGCGAACAGCCAGGGCCGGCCGAGGCAGCCGCGGCCGACGACGACGCCGTCGCAGCCGGTCTCGCGCATCATCCGCACGGCGTCCCCTGCGGACCAGATGTCGCCGTTGCCGAGCACGGGGATCTCCGGCACGTGCTCCTTCAGCCGCGCGATCGCGTCCCAGTCGGCGGTGCCGCCGTAGTGCTGGGCGGCGGTGCGGCCGTGCAGGGCGATGGCCGTCACGCCCTCCTCCACGGCGATGCGGCCGGCGTCGAGGAAGGTGAGGTGGTCGTCGTCGATGCCCTTGCGCATCTTCATCGTGACCGGCAGGTCGCCCGCCCCGGTGACGGCCTCCCGCAGGATCGCCCGCAGCAGGTTCCGCTTGTACGGCAGGGCCGAGCCGCCGCCCTTGCGGGTCACCTTCGGCACGGGGCAGCCGAAGTTCAGGTCGATGTGGTCGGCGAGCCCCTCGTCCGCGATCATGCGGACGGCCTTGCCGACGGTGGCCGGGTCGACGCCGTACAGCTGGATCGAGCGCGGCTTCTCGGTCGCGTCGAAGTGGATCAGCTGCATGGTCTTCTCGTTGCGCTCGACCAGCGCCCGGGTGGTGATCATCTCGCTGACGAACAGCCCCTTGCCGCCGCTGAACTCCCGGCACAGGGTGCGGAAGGGCGCGTTGGTGATCCCGGCCATGGGGGCCAGGACGACGGGCGGCTGGACGGTGTGGGGGCCGATGGTCAGGGGCGGGGCGGTCGTGGGCATCCCCCCATTGTCCCGTACCGGAACGGGCGGGGCGACATTCATTAGTTAGGCGTACTATTCAAGGATGCCGGAGCTCAGCCACCGCCGCCGGATGCTGGTGCTCGCCATCTGCTGCATGAGCCTGCTGATCGTGAGCCTGGACACCACGGCGCTCAACGTCTCCCTGCCCGCGCTCCAGCGCGGCCTGGGCGCGAGCACCTCGGGCCTGCAGTGGACGATCGACGCCTACACCCTGGTCCTGGCCTCCCTGCTGATGCTGGCCGGCTCCACGGCGGACCGGATCGGGCGCAGACGCGTCTTCGTGACCGGCCTCGTGCTGTTCACCGTCGGCTCGGCCCTGTGCTCGCTCGCGCCCACCCTGGACTGGCTGATCGTCTTCCGGATGATCCAGGCGGTCGGCGGCTCCATGCTGAACCCGGTCGCCATGTCGATCATCACCAACACCTTCACCGACCCGCGCGAGCGGGCGCGGGCGATAGGGGTGTGGGGTGCCGTGGTCGGCCTCTCGATGGCGGCGGGCCCGCTGGTCGGCGGCCTGCTGGTGGACTCGGTCGGCTGGCGCGCGATCTTCTGGGTCAATCTGCCGGTCGGCCTGGCCGCCCTCGTGCTCACCCTGCGCTTCGTGCCCGAGTCGCGGGCGCCCCGGGCCCGCCGCCTCGACCCGGTGGGCCAGCTCCTGGTGATCGTCCTGTTCGGCTCGCTGACGTACGCGATCATCGAGGCCCCGGCCGCCGGGGCCGGGACGGTCCTGCCGTTCGCGGCGCTCGCCCTCGCGGCGCTGCTCGGCCTGCTGTGGTACGAGCCCCGGCGGGCGGAACCCCTGATCGACCTGCGCTTCTTCCGCTCGGCGCCGTTCAGCGGGGCCACCCTGATCGCGATCGGGGCGTTCGCGGGGCTCGGCGGGTTCCTGTTCCTGTCGACGCTGTACCTGCAGAACGTCCGCGGGCTCGACGCGCTGCACGCGGGGCTGTGGATGCTGCCGATGGCGGTGCCGATGTTCCTGTGCGCGCCGCTGTCCGGGCGGCTGGTGGGCAATCGGGGGCCGCGGCTGCCGCTGCTGGTCGCCGGGGTCGCGATGACGGCGGCCTGCGCGCTGTTCGCCGTGTTCCGCGCCGAGACCTCCGACGCGGTGCTGGTGCTCGGCTACGCCCTGTTCGGCATCGGGTTCGGGTTCGTCAACGCCCCGATCACCAACACGGCGGTGTCCGGGATGCCGCGGGCGCAGGCCGGGGTGGCGGCGGCCGTCGCGTCCACCAGCCGCCAGCTCGGCCAGACCCTCGGGGTGGCCGTGGTGGGGGCGGTGCTGGCGGCCGGGGTGGGCACGTCGGCCTACCGGGAGTCGTTCGTGCGGGCCGCGGGTCCGGCCTGGTGGGTGCTGACCGGGTGCGGGCTGCTGGTGCTCGTCGTGGGGGCGCTGACCAGCGGGCGCTGGGCGCGCGGGACCGCCGAGCGCACGGCCGGGATGCTGGCGTCCGCCGGGACGCGCGAGACGCCGAAGGCGTCCGTCTGACCCGCGCCCGCCGCGCGCCGAAGGCGTCCGTCTGACCCGCGCCCGCCGCGCGCCGAAGGCGTCCGTCTGACCCGCGCCCGCCGCGCGCCGACGCCGACGGGTGGGGCAACTCGCCGTTCCCGGCCCCCTGTTGATGTTGGTATTGCTGCACACTCCTTGCTGCGCGGGTCTCGTACACGCAAACCGCCCGCGCACTCGCTGTCCTCGGACGCTGGAGGCGTCATGCCGGAGATCAGCACGAGCAAGGTGAGCCGCCGGGACCAGCACGGGCGCGAGCACGTCGTACAGGTGCGGCGCAGGGGAGCGCAGCGCACGATCCGCTGCGAGACGTGCGGCTGGCGCAGGGCCGCGCAGTTCCTGCCGTGGCTGAAGGCGGAGGAGCATCTGGCGCAGGCCCACCGGGCGACGGTGGACCCGGCCGGGACGCGGTCCGGGCGATGACCGGTATCCGCCCCTACCGTCCCGGGGACCGCGAGGCGGTCGAGGACATCTGTGTGCGCACCGCCCACGCGGGCGGCGACAGCCGGCCGCACTACGCCGACCCCGGTGTCTTCCCGGCGGCCTTCGCGACGCCGTACGCCGTCCTGGAACCGGATCTCGCCTTCGTCCTGGACGACGGGCGGGGGCGGGCGGTGGGCTATGTGGTGGGCGCCGCGGACACCCCGCGCTTCGTGGCGGAGTACCGCGCGAGGTGGCTGCCGTCCGTCGCCGCCCGCTATCCGGAGCCGTCCGGGCCGGCCGCCACCCCGGACGAGGAGATCGCGCTTCTGCTGCACACCCCGGAGCGGATGCTGGTCCCCGAGGTCGCGCGCTACCCGGCCCATCTGCACATCGACCTGCTCCCCCGCTGGCAGCGCCGGGGCCACGGCCGGGCCCTGATGGGCACGCTGTTCGCGGCCCTGCGGGGCAGGGGGGTGGCGGCCGTCCACCTCACCATGCTGACGGCCAACACCCCCGCGCGGGCCTTCTACGACCGCCTGGGCTTCCATGTGGTCTCGGTCCCGGACCCGGGGCCGGTGACCTTCCTCGGGCGCGCGACGGACCCGCCCGGCGGCCGGTGACGGCTCAGTCGCGGGCCCGCAGCCCCCGCAGCAGGAGGTCGACCACGGCACGGAAGTCGGACTCCGCGCCCGGCTTCTCCCACTCCCCGGCGTAGTGCGGGTCGTGGAAGCGGTCGGTCGCGCGGAAGACGGCGCCCGCCGCCGTGGCCGGGTCCTCCGCGGCGAAGGCGCCCGCCGCGACCCCGGCGCGGACGATCTCGGTGAGCTGGCCGGTGAGTTCGGCGATGTGCTCGCCGACGACCGTCTCGGCGGTCTCGGTGGTCAGGACGGTGTACGTGGCGAACAGCTCGGGGTCGTCGAACGCCTTGCGGCGCTTGGCGGCGAACAGGGCCGTCAGCCACGCCCGCAGCCGCGCCGCCGGATCGGTGCCGGGTTCGGCGACGATGTCCGCGAGCAGCAGCGTCGTGCGGTCCAGCCACCGCTTGGTGACGGCCTCGCGCAGCGCGGCCTTGGTGCGGAAGTGCCGGTAGACGCTGCCGTGGCTGACGCCGAGCGCGCGGGCCACGTCGACCACGGTGGCCTTGGCCGGGCCGTGGCGGCGCAGCACCTCCTCGGTGGTTTCGAGGATGCGCTCGGCGGTCAGGGGCTGGGGCGTCGGTGACATGTCCTAGACCGTACCGGGCCGTCTCGCGGCGGTCAGGGCCGCTACCGGCTCCCGAGGTGGGCCATCTGCGGGGCCGGGTAGCGGTCGCCCGCCGCCGCGTCCGCGGGCACCGCCCGCTCGATCGCCGCGAGGTCGGCGGCGTCCAGCGTGACGTCGAGCGCGCCCAGCGACTCGGTGAGCCGCTCGCGGGTGCGGGCGCCGACGAGCGGCACGATGTCCTCGCCCCGCGAGAGCACCCAGGCGATGGCGGTCTGGGCGACGGAGACGCCCTTGCGCGTGGCGATCTCGCGCAGCGCCTCGACGAGTTCGAGGTTGTGGCGGAGGTTGTCGCCCTGGAAGCGCGGGGAGCGGGCCCGGAAGTCGTCGGCGGCGAGCTGCCGGTCGGGGGTGAAGTGGCCGGAGATCAGCCCGCGGGAGAGCACGCCGTACGCCGTGACGGAGATGCCCAGTTCACGGGTGGTCGGCAGGATCGACTCCTCGATGCCGCGGGAGATCAGGGAGTACTCGATCTGGAGGTCGGCGACGGGCGCCGTGGCGGCGGCGCGGCGGATGGTGTCGGCGCCGACCTCGCTCAGGCCGACGTGGCGGACGTAGCCCTTCTCGATGAGTTCCGCGATCGCGCCGACCGTCTCCTCGACGGGGACGTCGGGGTCGAGCCGGGAGAGCCGGTAGACGTCGATGTGGTCGACGCCCAGGCGCTGGAGGGAGTAGGCGGCGAAGTTCTTCACGGCCGCGGGGCGGCCGTCGTAGCCGAGCCAGTCGCCGTCCGGGGTGCGCAGCGCCCCGAACTTCACGCTGAGCAGCGCCTTCTCCCGCAGGGCGGCGGGGGCCGTGCGCAGGGCCTCGCCGACCAGCAGTTCGTTGTGGCCCATGGCGTAGAAGTCGCCGGTGTCGAGCAGGGTCACGCCCGCGTCCAGCGCGGCGTGCACGGTGGCGATCGACTCGGTCCGGTCGGCCTCGCCGTACAGGGCGGACATGCCCATGCAGCCGAGGCCGAGGGCGGAGACACGGGGGCCGGTGGTGCCGAGGGGGCGGGTTCGCATCGTCATGCCTCCACCCTGCCCCAACAGATGACAGATTTCAATATCTGTCATCTGTAACTTGTCAGCCACCCCCGCGCGTCAGCGGGCACGGCGGCGGCGGACGGCGGCAGCCCGACGGCACTCGCGTGCGCGTGCGCGGCCTCTTCGCGACCCCGCACGCCCCCGCGGCGAAAACGACCGAGTCCCCGCGCCCTCCGAGGAGGGCGCGGGGACTCGGCGGGGTCCGGGCCGGTCAGCAGCCGACGAGCCGCGCGGCCAGGTAGCCCTCGATCTGGTCGAGGGAGATCCGCTCCTGCTTCATCGTGTCGCGCTCGCGCACCGTCACGGCGTTGTCCTCAAGCGTGTCGAAGTCGACGGTCACGCAGAACGGGGTGCCGATCTCGTCCTGGCGGCGGTAGCGGCGGCCGATCGCGCCCGCGTCGTCGAACTCGATGTTCCAGTTCTGCCGCAGCGCCTGGGCGAGGCCCTTGGCCTTCGGGGAGAGCTCGGGGTTGCGCGACAGCGGGAGGACGGCCACCTTCACCGGGGCGAGGCGGTGGTCGAGGCGCAGCACGGTCCGCTTCTCCATCTTGCCCTTGGCGTTGGGCGCCTCGTCCTCGACGTAGGCGTCGAGCAGGAACGCCAGCATCGCGCGGCCGACACCGGCCGCGGGCTCGATGACGTACGGCGTCCAGCGCTCGCCGGCCTCCTGGTCGAAGTACGACAGGTCCGTGCCCGACGCCTTGGAGTGGGCGCTCAGGTCGTAGTCGGTGCGGTTGGCGACACCCTCCAGCTCGCCCCACTCACTGCCGCCGAAGCGGAAGCGGTACTCGATGTCCGCGGTGCGCTTGGAGTAGTGGGAGAGCTTCTCCTTCGGGTGCTCGTACCAGCGCATGTTCTCCTCGCGCAGGCCCAGTCCCGTGTACCAGTTCCAGCGCTGCTCCATCCAGTACTCCTGCCACTGCTCGTCCTCGCCCGGCTTGACGAAGAACTCCATCTCCATCTGCTCGAACTCGCGGGTGCGGAAGATGAAGTTGCCGGGCGTGATCTCGTTGCGGAAGGACTTGCCCATCTGGGCGATGCCGAACGGGGGCTTGCGCCGCGAAGTGGTCTGCACCTGGCCGAAGTTGGTGAAGATGCCCTGCGCGGTCTCGGGGCGCAGGTAGGCGACGGAGCCGGAGTCCTGCGTCGGGCCGAGGTGCGTCGACAGCAGGCCCGAGAACTGCTTGGGCTCGGTGAACTGGCCCTTGTTGCCGCAGTTGGGGCAGTTGACGTCGGCGAGGCCGTTCTCCGGGAGGCGGCCGTGCTTGGCCTCGTACGCCTCCTCCAGGTGGTCGGCGCGGAACCGCTTGTGGCAGGAGGTGCATTCGGTCAGCGGGTCCGTGAACGTGGCGACGTGACCGGAGGCGACCCAGACCTCGGGGGCCAGGATCACGGACGAGTCGATACCGACGACGTCCTCGCGCGAGGTCACCATGTAGCGCCACCACTGGCGCTTCAGGTTCTCCTTGAGCTCGACACCCAGCGGTCCGTAGTCCCAGGCGGCGCGCTGGCCGCCGTAGATCTCACTGCACGGGAATACGAAGCCACGGCGCTTGCTCAGGCTGACGATGGTGTCGATCTTGTCGGCGGCCACGGTGCTCTCTTCATTACGACGACGGGCGACGAAGCGAGGCGCTTCACAGCGAATGCCTCAGCGTACCGGCGGGGGCTCCCTCTCAATCAAATCGGTGGCGCTCCGCGGACCGTGACCAGCACTTGTTGACAACGGTTTCCATCGAACCTGAAAATGACTGTCATGAACGTACGACGATCCCTCCTGTCGGGGGCGGCCCTGGCGGCCGTCGCCACCCTCGGTGCCGGCCTGCTCACCGCCTGTTCCACCGCCGGCGCGACCCCGGCCGGCACGGAGAAGTTCGACGTCGTCGCGTCGTTCTACCCGATGGCGTTCCTCGCCGAGCGGATAGGCGGGGACCACGTGAACGTGACCACGCTGACCGAGCCCGGCCAGGAACCGCACGACCTGGAGATCAGCGCCCGGCAGCGGGCCCGGCTGGAGGTCTCCGACGCGGCCCTCTACCTCAAGGGACTCCAGCCGTCCGTCGACGACGCCGTCGGGCAGACGGACCTGAGGACGAAGATCGACGCGGCCTCGCTGACCCGGCTGAGGGACCAGCGCGGCACCGGGCACGCGGACGGGGGCGGCCGCTCCGGCGCGCACGCCCCCGACCCGCACGTCTGGCTCGACCCGGTCAAGTACGCCCAGATCGCCGAGGGCGTCGCCCGCGCCTTCGAGAAGGGCGACCCGGCGCACGCCGCCGACTACCGCAGGAACGCCGAGGCGCTGACGCTGCGCCTCAAGGCGCTGGACAGGCGGTTCGCCGAGGGGCTGAAGCACACCCGGACCAAGGTCGTCCTCACCCAGCACGCCTCCTTCGGCTATCTCGCCGACCGCTACGGCCTGCGCCAGGAGGCGGTCGCCGGCACCGACCCGGAGGGCGAGCCGAGCCCGGCCCGGATCAGGGAACTGCGCGACGAGGCCCGGACCGACGCGGTGACCACCGTGTTCCACGAGACGCTGGTGTCGGACAGGGCGGCGAAGACCCTCGCCTCCGAGGCCGGCCTGCGGACCGCCGTCCTGGACCCGGTCGAGGGCATCACCGGCGCCTCCCGCGGCAGGGACTACTTCGCCGTCATGGAGGCCAACCTCACCGCCCTGCGGTCCGCCCTGGGGGCGAGGTGAGCGGCCCCGTGGCGGACACCGTGACCGAGACCGTCGCCGCCCTGCGCGGCGTGCACGCCGAACGGGGGGCGCGCCCCGTGCTGCGCGGCGTCGACCTGGCCGTGCGCCGCGGCGAGGTGGTGGCGCTGCTCGGCGCGAACGGCTCCGGCAAGTCCACGGCCGTACGCGCCCTGATCGGGCAGGTGCCCGTCAGCGCGGGCGGGATCGAGCTGTTCGGCACCCCGCGGTCCCGCTTCCGCGACTGGGCGCGGGTGGGCTACGTGCCCCAGCGCACGACGGCCGCGAGCGGGGTGCCCGCCACGGTCGGCGAGGTCGTCTCCTCCGGCCGGCTCTCCCGCGCCCGCCTCGGCGTCCTGCGCCGGGCCGACCGCGCGGCCGTGACCCGCGCCCTGGAGCTGGTCGGCCTGGCCGACCGGGCGAAGGACTCCGTGAACGAGCTGTCCGGCGGCCAGCACCAGCGGGTGCTGATCGCCCGCGCGCTGGCCGGCGAACCCGAACTGCTGATCATGGACGAGCCGATGGCGGGCGTCGACCTGGCCAGCCAGGACGTGCTCGCCCGCACCCTCCGCGAGCAGGTCGCGGACGGTACGACGGTCCTGCTCGTCCTGCACGAACCGGGGCCCCTGGAGCCCCTGATCGACCGGGCGGTCGTCCTGCGGGACGGCCGCGTGCTGCACGACGGCCCGCCGCCCGCCGCCGTCGGCCGGCACGCGCTGCCCGGCCACGACCACGTACACCCGCACGCGCCCGACGACCCCGACGGCGCGGCGCAGAACCGGACGGGGCCGCTGAGCCGATGGAACTCCTGAACTACGCCTTCATGCAGCGGGCCCTGCTCGCCGCCGTCCTGGTCGGCGTCACCGCGCCCGCCATCGGCATCTACCTGGTCCAGCGGCGCCAGGCGCTCATGGGCGACGGGATCGGGCACGTCGCGATGACCGGCGTCGGCCTGGGCTTCCTGCTGTCCTGGTCACCGGTGTGGATGGCGACGGCGGTCTCCGTGCTGGGCGCGGTCCTCATGGAGCTGATCCGCTGGTACGGCCGCACCCGCGGCGACATCGCCCTCGCGATGCTCTTCTACGGCGGCATGGCCGGCGGCGTCCTGTTCACCAACCTCGCGCCGGGCGGCTCCAACGCCGGCCTGATCTCGTACCTCTTCGGCTCGCTGTCCACGGTGAGCGAGTCCGACGTCACCGCGATCCTGCTGCTCGCCGCCTTCGTGGTGCTGGTCACCCTGGGGCTGCGCCGGCAGCTGTTCGCGGTGAGCCAGGACGAGGAGTTCGCCCGGGTCACCGGCCTTCCGGTGCGGGCGCTGAACCTGCTGACGGCGGTCACGGCGGCGGTGACGGTGACCGTCGCGATGCGGGTGGTGGGGCTGCTGCTGGTGAGCGCGCTCATGGTGGTGCCGGTGGCGGCGGCCCAGCAGCTGACCCGCGGTTTCGCGGCCACGTTCGCGCTGGCCGTGGCGATCGGGGTGACGGTGTCGATCGGCGGCACGGTCACCTCGTACTACCAGGACGTCCCGCCGGGCGCGACGATCGTGCTGCTGACCATCGGCGCGTTCCTCGCGCTCACCGCGCTGGCCGCACCGCTCGCCCGGCGCAGGGCCCGCGCCCTGGCGGCGGCCCGGTCGGCGGACGATCCCCCGGAATGCGCTGTTCCGGCCGGTACGGGGAAGACGGGCGAGGTCGGGGGCCGACCGGCCACGGGCCGGGCTGGCACAATGGCCCGGCAAGGCGCAGACGCGAGGAGGCAACGGTGACTACCGCAGGACCGCCCGTGAAGGGCCGATCCACCCGGCAGCGTGCGGCCGTGGCGGCGGCCCTTGACGAGGTCGACGAGTTCCGCAGCGCGCAGGAGCTCCACGACATGCTCAAGCACAAGGGCGACTCGGTCGGGCTCACCACGGTCTACCGCACCCTCCAGTCCCTCGCCGAGGCCGGCGAGGTGGACGTCCTGCGCACCTCCGACGGCGAGTCGGTCTACCGGCGCTGCTCGTCCGGCGAGCACCACCACCACCTCGTCTGCCGGGTCTGCGGCAAGGCCGTCGAGGTCGAGGGGCCGGCCGTGGAGAAGTGGGCCGACACCATCGCCGCCGAGCACGGCTATGTGAACGTGGCGCACACCGTGGAGATCTTCGGCACCTGCGCGGACTGCGCGGCGGCCGACGACTGACCCCCCGCACAGCGCCCGGCGGGCCCCGCTCCACCTCGTGGCGCGGGGCCCGCCGCATGGTGTGCGGGGTCAGCCCTCGTGCGGGCGGCCCTCCAACGCCCGGAGCACCTCGTTCGGGACGGCCCCGCCGAAGCGCCGGTCGCGCGAGGCGAACTCCACGCAGGCGCGCCACAGGTCACGCCGGTCGAAGTCCGGCCACAGCACGTCCTGGAAGACCATCTCCGCGTAGGCGCTCTGCCACAGCAGGTAGTTGGAGGTGCGCTGCTCGCCGCTGGGGCGCAGGAACAGGTCGACGTCCGGCATGTCCGGGTAGTACAGGTACTTCGCGAAGGTCTTCTCGCTGACCTTGGACGGGTCGAGCCGCCCGGCGCGCACGTCCTCGGCCATCGCCTGCGCGGCGTCCGCGATCTCGGCCCGCCCGCCGTAGTTCATGCAGAAGTACAGCGTGAGCCGGTCGTTGTCCTTGGTCTGCTCCTGGGCGATCTGGAGCTCCTTGGCGACCGACTTCCACAGCTTGGGCATCCGGCCGACCCAGCGCACCCGGATGCCGAGCGCGTCGAGCTGGTCGCGCGTCTTGCGGATGAAGTCGCGGTTGAAGTTCATCAGGAAGCGCACCTCGTCCGGCGAGCGCTTCCAGTTCTCGGTGGAGAAGGCGTAGAGCGAGATGGACCCGACGCCCATCTCGACGGCGCCCTGGAGGACGTCCAGCACCCGCTCCGCGCCCACCTTGTGGCCCTCGGTGCGCGGCAGGCCCCGCTCCTTGGCCCAGCGGCCGTTCCCGTCCATGACGATCGCCACGTGCTTCGGGACCAGCTCGCCGGGCAGCTTCGGCGCGCGGGCGCCGGACGGATGCGGCTCCGGCGTCCTGTACTCGCGGCGCCGCCGCCCGAGGAACCCACTCACGGCCATGTACCTCTCGTCTCCCTTGCTTCCCCGCTCGTGCTCGCGGCGCGCCTACTTCTCGACGTACCGCAGGGAGCGCAGTCCGCGCTCCAGGTGCCAGTGCAGATACGCGGACACCAGTCCGCTGCCCTCCCGGACGTACCGCGGCTCGCAGCCGTCCGCCGTCTCCCAGTCCCCCGTGAGCAGGGCCCCCAGCAGCTCCAGGGTCCGCGGCGACGGTACGACGCTACCGGGCGCCCGGCAGTCGGCGCAGACCGAACCCCCGGAGGCCACCGAGAAGAAGCGGTTCGGGCCCGGCATACCGCACTTCGCGCAGTCGCCGAAGCTCGGCGCGTAGCCGTTGACGGCGAGGGAGCGCAGCAGGAACGCGTCGAGCACCAGGTGCGGCTCGTGCTCGCCGCGGGCGAGCGTGCGCAGGGCGCCGACCAGGAGCAGGTACTGCTGGACGGCGGGCTCCCCCTCGTGGTCGGTGAACCGCTCCGCGGTCTCCAGCATGGCCGTCCCGGCGGTGTAGCGGGCGTAGTCGGTGACGATGCCGCCGCCGTACGGAGCGATGGTCTCGCTCTGGGTGCACAGCGGCAGCCCGCGCCCCACCAGCTCGCTCCCCCGGGCGAAGAACTGCACGTCGACGTGGGAGAACGGTTCGAGCCGGGCGCCGAACTTGGACTTCGTGCGCCGCACGCCCCGGGCCACCGCCCGCACCCGCCCGTACTTGCGGGTGAGCAGCGTGATGATCCGGTCCGCCTCCCCCAGCTTCTGGGTGCGCAGCACGATGCCGTCGTCGCGGAACAGGCTCATGGCCTCATTGTCGCGTACGCCGGGACGGGGACGGCGACGGTGTGTGGTCGGGGTCGCGTATGGCGTCCCAGGGGGCCAGGTTCCACGGGCTGGCCCGGTTCGCCGGGTCGAGCAGGGAGCGCAGATGCGCGTCGGCGACGGCCTGCGGGGCGGCGGCGGCCTCGTCGTCGGTGCCCCGCAGGCCGTCCCGCCACACCTGCCGTCCCAGCAGGTAGTGATCGGCGTACTCGCGCCAGGAGCCGTACGTCCCCGCCACCGACGGCACGATGTTCTTCAGCGCGGTCCAGGCGTCGCCCTCGCCGATCAGTCCGCAGGCGAAGCCGCGGCGGGCGATGTCCGTGTACAGTGCGGCGTCCCAGGCGAGCGGGGCGACGCCGGTGAGCCGGCGCGCGCGGGCCCGGTAGCCGACGCGCGACAGCTCGTCGAGCCGGGCGACCAGCTCCCCGCGCGAGGTGATCCCCCACTGCTCGGCCAGCCTGCGCCGGGCGCCGTCGTCGTCGACGCGCGCGTAGGGGTAGAGCGTGGTGCGCGAGACACCCCGGTCACGGCCCACCGGCGCGCTGAGCGAGACCATCCACAGCTGGTGCGCGGTGAGCGGCACGGGGTAGCGGCGGACCGCCTTCGGGCCCCGCCGTCTCCCTCTCCACCACACCATGCCGCCGCACCCTATGCGCCCGCCCCCGTGTCAGGGAACCTCCCCCCGGCTGCGGGCGTTCGCGTACGCCGTCGCCGCGCGCAGCCGCTCCGCGGGCGTGGCGGTGCGCAGCTCCGCCGGGTCGGCGTCCCACTCCCGGCCGCCGCCGTAGGGCCGCAGCTGGACGTACGGCCCCTCGTGCCCCATCACCACGCCGAGCCGGCCCGAGCGGGCGTCGAAGACGTACGACCCGACCGCCCGCCTCATCGCAGGGCCGCGGCGAGCCGGCGCGCGGTCTCCGTCGAGCACCGTCCCAATTCCACGAGCGGGCACGGTGCCTCACGCGCGAGACCCACCGGATCGACCCGGAGCGTCGGGAGCGTGATTCCCGCTTTCGCCAGTGCCGCCCGCAATTCCTCCACCACTTCCTCCGCTTCTTCGGCGCAGTGCGCCGAGTGCCGTGCCGTCACGTTGTTCCCTCCCCTTCGCGTTTCACGCTTTGCGACTCCATGGTGACCCGCACGGCCTAGACTCGGCAGCAATTCGCGCCCTACAAGTGCGGCGCTGTACAGGGGGTTTGACCATGGCCAACGGTTCACGTCACGCGGCGTGGGAGTTCTTCGGCGCGGAGCTGAAGAGGCGCCGCGAGAACGCCGGAATCACCCAGGCGGAGTTGGGTTCGCGGGTATTCGTGTCCGGCGGCTACATCGGCCAGTTCGAACAGGCGATTCGCAAACCACAACTGGACGTGGCCCAGCGGATCGACGAAGCGCTGCAAACCGACGGTATTTTCGAACGACTGTGGCGAAAGCTCATCAAGGAGCAGCCGTACACCGAGTACTTCGCGCACGCGGCGGAACTGGAGAGGCTCGCGACGGAGATCTGCGAGTTCGCTCCCATGGTGATCCCGGGGCTCCTCCAGACGCGGACGTACGCACGGGCCATCTTCCTCGCCAACCAGCCGCTGGCCGCCGATGAGTACGTCGAGGAGCTGCTCAAGGGCCGGATGGACCGGACCCGGCTCCTTGCGGATGCCACACGGCCCGTGTACTGGGCGGTGCTGCACGAGGCGGTCTTACGCGTTCCCGTGGGCGGCCCCATGGTCATGGCGCATCAGCTGGACCACATCGCGCAACTGGTGCGGGAGCGCAAGCTGGTGTTGCAGGTGCTGCCGTTCGCGGCGGGAGCGCACCCGGACATGGGCAAGATGATGAAGCTCATGGAGTTCGAGGACGCCCCGCCAACTGTCTATGCAGAAGCGGTGTTTTCGGGCCGCCTCCTGGACGAAACAGCTGTGGTGAAGCGGGTACGGGCGTCATACGATCTGATCAGGGCAGCCGCGTTGTCACCGGAGGCATCCCTGGCCCTGATCGAGTCGGCAGCAGAGGACCACAGACGATGCGTGAGTACGACCTGAACAACGCTTGCTGGCACAAGA
>NZ_AGBF01000163.1 GCF_000225525.1 Streptomyces zinciresistens K42
CCGTCGAGCCCATCCCCGCCGTCCGGTTGGCGCTCCCCGTCCTGCCCGCGCCCGCAGTCAGACCCGCCCCCGCCGTCGGGGCCGTCCTTCGGGCTGTCCCCGCTCTCCGGGGCGTCGAACCGCAGCCCGCAGTCCTCGCAGAACCTGGCCGACGCGGACGCCGCCGCCGTACCGCAGCGCGGGCAGCGCGGGGGCGCCGGTCGCGCGCCGCCCGACGGCCGCCCTGCCGTGCCGCGGGCCGGGAGGACGGCCGCGTCGGGCGGCAGCACGGTCTTCGTCGAGTCGACCCCGATCCGCTGGATCTCCGCCCCGCCGGCGTCGGCCCGCACCCGCAGCACCCCGTCGGGCCCGATGGTGCCCACCGCCCGCAGGAGCCCCAGCCGCGCCAGGTCGCCCAGCCGTTCCGCGAGGCCCGTCGCCAGGCGCAGTTCGCGGTCGGCGGCGTCGGTGTCGCCGCGCAGGCGGGCGTCGGCGCAGGCGCGCATCGCCATGCCGAGCGCGCGTTCGTCCTCGACCCGGGTGAGGCCCGCCGAGCGGGGGACGCCGAGGCCGGGCGTCGCGCGACGGCGTACGACCATGGCCGCCGCCGCGGAGCACGGCCCGCGGGTGCCGTCGGGGCGTTCGGCGTGCAGGGTGATGCGGGCGGCGCGCAACTCCTCCTCCACGGTGAGGGATTCGGGCTCGAACTGCAGGCTGATCTGGTACTGCCGGGTCTCCGGTGGCCAGGAGCCCAGCGGGACGAGCGTCTCGGCGCCCTGCCGCCGGCGCGCCGTCAGTTCGGCGGCCACGGGACGGGTCTGCCGTACGAACGCCAGCCGGAAGCGGTCGTTGAGCCGCAGCCCCAGATACACCCGGGGCACGACGATGCGCTGCGCCTGGCGCATCAGGCGGGTGAAGTCCTCGGTGAGGTCGGAGACGGCGACGACCGCCGAGGCGGTGCCGTGCAACGCCTCGGTGATCCGCAGCAGTTCCGCGTAGTGCCAGTCGTCACCCAGCCCGCGGGCGTCGCACACGAACGCGTCCGCGCAGGCGCTCAGCGCGTCGCCGAGCTCCTGCGGCGTCTCGTGCTCGTCCTTGCCGTCGGTGTACAGCACGGCGTGGCGCACGGTGCCGGGGGAGTCCGCCGCCGCGAACAGCTCCCGCGCGCAGCGCAGCCACGCGCCGATCGCCGTACCGCCCTCGGCGAGCTGGCGGACGACGTGCAGCTTGGCGTCCTCGCGGGTGTGGGCGTCGATCCGGGCGAGGCCCCCTCCGGGCGGGTAGACCACCTCGGCCCGGTGGTTGCCCGCGACGATCCCCAGCAGGGTGCCGTCGCGCAGGGTGTCGACCGCCGCGCACAGCGCGCGCTTGGCCTCGTCCAGCTTGCGCCCGTACATCGACAACGACCGGTCCATGATGAGGACTTCGGCGGGCGGCGCTCCCGCGGACGCCTCCTGGGCGGCGCGTGCCGTGACCGTGACGAGGGCGTCCGCACGCCGGTCGTCGGAGGCGAGATCCGCGGGCGCGTCCACTTCCACGGCGAAGCTGAGCCCCCAGGGCGAGCTGTCCCCCACCGGCACCACCCGATCGCGTCACTGCGTGTCCCCTACGGAGCGTGGGCGCTCCTGCACCTGGCGTGTCAGGAGCTTAGCGGCCGGGATGCGCCCCCGGCACGGGAACGACCTGTTCCGTCCCGCCCTGCACGCCATCCCCACCGCAGCGGGGGACGCAGCCGGTTGGCCAGGTCCACCAGGGCGACGTACTCGCGCTCCGTCGGCGCGTGCGGCCCGAGTCCGCGGATCGCCTCCGACAGCCGCTCCCGGTCGCGGTGGTGCAGGAAATGGGCGTACCGGATCTCCGCGCGCAGCCCCGCGGCCGCCGCGCCGTCCAGGCCGAGACCGTCCAGGCCCGCGCCCGCGCGCTCCAGGTCGTCGCCGCCGGGCACCGCGAGGGCGGGCCCGTCCAGCACCGTCACGCTCAGCCGCACGGCCGCCACCCGGGCCTCGCGTTCGTGGCGGAACTCCTGGGCGAGGCGTACGGCGGCGGCCACCGCCCCGGTGCGGTCGCCCGCCAGCAGCCGCACCCGGGCCAGGCCGAAGCCGGCCGCGCCGACCGCGGGCGTCGTGTCGAAGACGGCGCCGTAGTGCGCGCGGGCGGTGTCGCGCAGGCCCCGCAGCTCCGCGCACAGACCGAGGGCGAGTTGCGGTATCAACTCGCCGGGCACCGCCTCGCGCACCGCGGTGAAGGCCGTCGCGGCCGACGCCGGGTCCTCGTCCGCAAGCGCGATCAGACCGCGGTACCAGGCGTGCAGCCAGTGCCAGTCGGGCAGTCCGGCCGCCGCGAGCGCCCGCTCCGCGAGCTGCGGGTCCCGGCGTCGCACCGCGAGCCGGCTCTCCGCCAGCGCCCGCCGGGTCGAGCCCGCCATGTCCGGGGCGTCGGGGTCGGACAGCGGCGCGGGCAGCGCCGCCGCGATGTCACCCGGGCCGGGCGAGGAGAACGGCGCCGGCATGGTGAGCGTCCCGTCCTCGCCGGGCCGCGCCTCGACCCAGTGGGCCAGCGGCCGTGCCGTGCCTAGCCCGCCGTGCAGGGCGTCCGGCATCGAGCCGAACAGGGCGGAGGGACGCGCCACTTGACGGTGCGCGGGTGCCGCCGCCACCACCTGCCGGATGACACCGCTGAGTTGTTCGGCGAACTGGCGCGCCGAGACGAACCGCCGCGCCGGCCGCTCGGTGTCCGTGGCCCGCTCCAGCAGCAGCGCCAGCGACTCGGTACCCGGCGCCGATCCGTCGAGCCGCGAGCGGCACACCTCGTGCAGCGTCCTGCCGAGCGAGAACAGGTCGAACCCCGGTGTGGGGCGCCGGTGTTCGGGGTCGCCCTCCGGCGGCGCGAACCGCGGGGTGTACGCCACGAGCGGGCCCTCGTCCTTGTGCCGGCGCACCGCGCCGAAGTCGATCAGCCGCACCCGGTCCTGCGGGCCCGCCGGGCTCAGCTCCCTGAAGCGCATGATGTTCAGCGGTTTGACGTCGCAGTGCAGCAGGCCCCGGGCGTGCAGGTAGTCGAGCGCCTGGAGGACGCGCACGCCGTGCGCGAGGAGCGTCTCCAGCCGGTCGCCGTCACCCGCCGAGAGGGGCACGCCCGGGACGTACTCCAGCACCAGGTGCGGTCCCTCGGGCTCGTAGCCCAGGATGCGCACGATGCTGTCGTGCCGCAGCTCCACCAGCGCGTCCCGCTCGTGCAGGGCGGTCCGGGCGACCGAGGAGTGCAGGGCCTTGAGGACGACGTGGGTGGCGAGGTTGCGGTCGTGGGCCAGATAGGCGGCGCCGTACGCGCCCGAGCCGAGGACGCGTTCGACGTCGTAGCGGCCGGCGATGGTCAGGCCGTCGAGCTGGGTGAAGTCGAAGCCGGTGCCGCACTCCGCGCAGAAGCCCGCCGCCCGTCCGGGACCGCCGCCCCGGCCGCGGCCGACGGGCTGCCGGCAGGCCGGGTTCGGGCAGAAGCGGTGCTCCTCCGCGACGGGCTCCGCCGAGCGCGGCGGCACCTCGGGGACGGGCGGGCCCTGGTCGGACTCCACCAGCCCGAGCCCGTACCAGGGGTCCGGGCGCACCTGCGCCACCCCGACCCCGGCGCCCCGGCCCGGCCGCGGGACCGGGGCGGGCGGCTCGGCGCGCGGCCGCTCGGCCGGCCGCCGGTCGCAGGTCTCGCAGAAACCCTGCTCGTCGATCGCGCCGCCACCGCAGTCGGGACGGTTGCACCGGGTCATGGCGACCATCCTTCGAGGGCTGGAACTGGAACTGAGGCCGGAACCGGGGCTGGGGCTGGCGCCGGAAGCGGGGCCGGAACCGGAACCGGAACCGGGGCTGGGGCTGGCGCCGGAAGCGGGGCCGGAACCGGGGCTGGCGCCGGAACCGGTGCTGGGGCCGGACCGTTTCGGGATGCCCGGAGCCGGAGCCGGAGCCGGAGCCGGAGCCGGAGCCGGAGCCGGAGCCGGAGCCGGAGCCGGGGGCGGAGCCGGGGGCGGAGCCGGAGCCGGGGTCGGAGTCGGGGTCGGAGTCGGGGTCGGAGTCGGGGTCCCGGGCGGGGGCTCACCATGGCCGGGAATCACCTCTCCTCGATACGGCGGGCGACCTCGTCTGCGTACCGGACGACCGCCCGGCGGGCCGCGGCGAGGTCGATCGGCGCGGTGTGCAGGGCGCGGGCGGCCGGGGCGTGGAGTTCGGCGAGCGGGGTGTCCTCGTCGCCGAAGTACCGTGCCGCGCGCACCCGGTGCAGCTCCAGGGCCGCGGTGAGGTCCTCGTGCGCCCCGATCAGCCGGCGCAGGGCGCGGTCGAAACCGGCCACGGCCGCGCGCGCCGCCACGGCACGGTCGTGGACCGCGGCGAGCTCCGGGTCGGGCCCGGCCGTCCGGGCCACGGCCAGCCGCACCCGCAGCCGGGGCGCGGCCCGCGGCGGCAGCCGGGGCGCGGCGAAGAACCGCAGGCCCCAGTCCCGTTCGAGCGCGTCCGCGGCCTCCTCCTCGGCGGCCAGCAGGCCCACCGTCCGCCGGACCCGGTCGGCGGTCACCTTCCCGAGGGCAGTGCCCCGCACCGGCTCCGGGTCGAGGGACACGTCGTGGGCAAGGCCGCGGGGCGGGCCGCCCTCGAAACCGAGGACCAGCCGGATGCCGCGCGAGCGGGCCCGCCCGGCCAGTTCCGTCAGCAACTCCCGTTCGAGCGCCGCGGGATCGCGGGCCCGGTCGACACCGCCCAGCACCAGGCAGGCGGGCGGTCTGCGCCGCAGCAGCTGCCAGGCCACCTCGGTGGCGTCGCCGCCGGGCAGCCCGAACCGGCGCGCGAGGTAGCCGCACACCTCGTCGACCGACCGGCCGCGCGCGTCGTAGGCCGCGTCGACCGAGCCCAGCCCGAGCACCGTGTCACCGGGCTGGCTCGTGAGCTCCGCGTCGCTGACCCCGGCCCGCGCCGCCGGATCGGCCGTGCGCACCAGCCGTACGAGCCAGGAGTCGCCGACCGCGCTCGTGCCGCCGGTGCCGACCACCGCCGTCCCCGCCCAGCCGCCGTCGAGCAGCCGGGTCAGCTCCTGGGTGAGGGCCAGCCGCAGCGGATCGCCCAGCACGTCCTCGGCCGGCTCCGCGCGGGCCGGGCCCAGCCGGAACGCCCGGTCGCCCCCGGCGAATCCCAGCTTCTCGACGCGCGGCAGGTACGACAGCACCGTCTCGGTCGGCAGCATCCAGGCCGCCTGCGCGTCGCCGTCCACGAAGTCGGCCACCACGATGCCGATGACGCGCCCGTCGAAGGCGCCGCCGACCGCCATCACCCCGGCGCCCGAGTAGCCGCGCTCGATCCACGGGTCGCCCAGCCGCACCCGCTTCAGCAGCCCCCACTCGCCCTGCCGGCCGCCGGACCCCGCGAGCCGCGCGTCCGTCCCCATGCCGAACGGCTCGCTGCGCGGAAAGCCGTACGCGCGCACCGCGCCGCCCGAGATGGGTGCCTTCCACAGCGTGGTCCGCACGTCGCAGCCCGGAGACTCGTCGAGTTCGAGCAGCGCCACGTCGCCGCGCTGCGTGCCGTTCGTGTGCACCCACGTCCCCGGGGCGACACGGGCGTCGCGCCGCCACTCCGGCCGGCACGCCACGCTGCTGATCCGCACGGCGGGCGCGTCCTCCTCCGGCCCCGAACCGGCGTCCCGCACGACATGCGCGCAGGTCAGCACGTGACGGTCGTCGAGCAGCACGCCGGCGCCGCAGGGCGTGCCCTGCGCGTCGTCCACCCTCACCCGCCACGGAGCGTCACTGTGGTGATGCAGCACCATGCGCCCACGGTAGGGCAACGACAGCCCTGTCAGACCGAGTTGTACGGGGTTGCCCCCCACCCCCCTCCGCAGGCTCGCCGTGGACCGTCCACGGACCGTCCGAACACAGCCGAGGCACAGCTCCGCGACGCAATCGCGGCACGACCACGACACAGCCGTGACGCAGCCGCCCTCGGCGTGACCGGATGTGTGGGGTGGATGGCCGACGCAGGGCCCTTGTGTAATTCCTGTAGGTGCCTCAATCTTTCGGCTGGCGCACCGGTTCGGCATTTCGAATTGACATGCCCCTGCCGTAACAGCGGCCTCATGTCCCGCCGTTCCGCCGCGCACCCCACCAGCGCACCACCGATTGAGGAGGAACCCTCAGATGGCAGTGATGCGTATCCCCCACCGCACGACCCGCCGAAGACTGGCTCTGCTCAGCACGGCGGCCTCCGCGGTCCTCGCCGCGGGCCTCGTCTCCGCCCTCCCCGCCTCGGCCGCGCCCGAGGGCCGCGTCCAGTACGAGGGCGCGGCGAACGCGGTGGCCGACAGCTACATCGTCACCCTCAAGGCCGACCAGGCCCGTTCGGGCTCCAAGGCGGGGCGCGACCTCGTCGAGAAGTACGGCGCCGGCATCGAGCGCACCTACACGAAGGCCCTGAACGGCTACGCGATCGAGGCGTCCGAGGCCGAGGCCGAGCGGCTCGCCGCCGACCCGGCGGTGGCCTCCGTCGTGCAGGACCGCAAGTTCACCACCGCGGCGACCCAGACCAACCCGCCCTCCTGGGGCCTGGACCGCATCGACCAGCGCAATCTGCCGCTCGACAGCTCGTACACCTACCCGGACTCCGCCGGCCAGGGCGTGACGGCGTACATCATCGACACCGGTGTCCGCATCAGCCACGGCGACTTCGGCGGCCGCGCCTCCTACGGCTACGACGCCATCGACAACGACAACACCGCCCAGGACGGCAACGGCCACGGCACCCACGTCGCGGCCACCGTCGGCGGCTCGTCGTACGGCGTCGCCAAGAAGGCGAAGATCGTCGGCGTGCGGGTGCTGGACAACTCCGGTTCCGGTACGACCGCCCAGGTCGTCGCGGGCATCGACTGGGTGGCGCGGAACGCGGTCAAGCCTGCCGTGGCCAACATGTCCCTCGGCGGCCCCGCGGACACCGCCCTGGACACGGCCGTCCGCAACGCCATCGCCTCCGGCGTCACCTTCGCCCTGGCGGCGGGCAACGAGTCCACCAACGCCTCCACCAGGTCCCCTGCCCGGGTCGCGGAGGCGATCACGGTCGGCGCGACGACGTCGACCGACGCGCGGGCCAGCTACTCCAACTACGGCTCCGCAGTGGACCTGTTCGCACCGGGATCGTCCATCACCTCGGCCTGGAACACCAGCGACTCGGCCACCAACACGATCTCCGGTACGTCGATGGCGGCCCCGCACGTCGCCGGCGCCGCCGCGCTGTACCTGGCCGCCAACCCCACGGCCACCCCGGCGCAGGTCTCCACGGCCCTGACGTCCGCCGCCACCCCCGGCGTCGTCACCAACCCCGGCACGGGCTCGCCCAACCGGCTGCTCAACGTCGGCGGCGGCACGACCAACCCGCCCGGACCGCGCTTCGAGAACACCGCGGACTACGCGATCAACGACAACGCCACGGTCGAGTCCCCGGTGACGGTCTCCGGAGTGTCGGGCAACGCGCCCTCCTCCCTGGCCGTACCGGTCAAGATCGTCCACACGTACATCGGTGACCTCCAGGTCCAGCTGATCGCCCCGGACGGCACGGCGTACACGCTCAAGGCGTACGGCACCGGCGGCAGCACGGACAACATCGACACCACGTACACGGTGAACGCCTCCTCCGAGGCGGCCAACGGCACATGGAAGCTGAGGGTCAGCGACAACGCGGCGCAGGACACCGGCCGCATCGACTCCTGGGCGCTTCAGTTCTGACGGCCCGACCGGCACGCAGTTGACGGCTGAGGGCTCCCGAGCCGGACGCCAATCCCGCCCCCGCGGCAGGAGCGGTCCCGAAACCGGACCGCCCACCGCGGGGGCGCGGCACGTGCCCGGCGAGAAGGAACCAGGCCGAAGCCCGCGTACGGCGGGAAGAAACCCGCCCGGCAGGCGCGGGAGACCGCGTACGGCGGGAGGGAACGGCCCTGGGAATACGGGGGAGGCCGCGTACGGCGGGAGGGAACCCGCCCGGGAGGCGCAGGCGCAGGCGCCCGCGTACGACGGGTACGGGCGTGCCGCGGATGCGGGGGAGGCCGCGTACGGCGAGGAGGAGACCGCCGGAGGACGCGGGAGGCCGCGTACGGCGGAAGGGAACCCGCCCGGGAGGCGCAGGCGCAGGCGCAGGCGCCCGCGTACGACGGGAACGGGCGTGCCGCGGATGCGGGGGAGGCCGCGTACGGCGAGGAGGGGACGTGCCGGGGGGTGCCCGCCCGCAGTGTCCGGCGTCAAGAGGGGCTGCACGCTCCGACCCGGGTCCCCGCCGGACCGAGGACGGACACCCCCCGGCGCGGCCCCGCACCACCCACCGCGCACAGGCGCGACCCAAGCCCCCGCACCCCCGCACAGGCGCCGCAGGCGCAGGCACTCCACCGACCGAACGCGCCCCCAGCCCCCAGCCCCCCAGCCCCTGGGGCCCCGGGCCCGACCGCACCCGCACCACCCGCCCCCGTACCACCCGTACCGCACGGGCCGCGAGGACCGAGCCCCCGGAAACCCGCATGACGCCCCCCGGCCCCCCGCGCTTACGATTCGCCCAGTGCCACGCCGGTCCCCTCCCCGCCCGGCGACCGCCGGCCGAACCAGGAGCACGGTAACCGTTGTCCATACCCCCGCCCCCCGGACCCCACGAGCCCCAAGGGAGTCCCGAGCAGCCCCAAGTGCCGCCCGCGCAGAATCCGTTCGCCCCACCGGAACACCCCCATGGCGCCCACGGCGCACCCGGCGCCCACGGCGCCCCAGGACCGTACGCGTACCCGTACACCCCGCCCTGGGCCGCGCCGCCCCTCATCGCGACCGCCCCCGTCAACGGCGTGGCCATCGGCTCCCTGGTCCTCGGACTCCTCTGCTTCCTCCCGGCCGTGGGCCTGGTACTGGGACTGATCGCGCTGGCGCAGATCCGCCGGCGGGGCGAGCGCGGCAGGGGCATGGCGATCGCCGGATCGGCGCTGTCCGCGGTGGGGCTGGTGCTGTGGGCGGCGTTGCTGTCCACCGGCGCGGTCTCCGACTTCCGGGACGGCTTCAACGGCGCCGCGCGCGAGGCCGACGCCCCGTTCTCGCTGGCCGTGGGCGCGTGCTTCGACTCCCCGACGGGCGACCTCACGGGGGATGCGTACGGCGTGGAGGAGGTCCCGTGCGCGGGCGGGCACGACGCCGAGGTCTTCGGCCGGGTGTCCCTGGCGGACACCGCCGCCCCCTACCCCGGTGAGGACCGGGTCGCGACGGCCGCGGAGGACAAGTGCTTCGCGCTCAAGGACGGCTACGCCATGGACACCTGGGCGATGCCCGAGGACGTCGCCCTCTCCTACCTGATGCCCTCACCCGAGAGCTGGCGGCAGGGCGACCGCACGGCGCTCTGCCTCTTCGGCAGCGCCCGTGAGGGCGGCACACTGACCGGCACGCTGCGCAACGACGCCGCCACACTCGGCCCCGACCAGGTGGCCCTCCTCACCGCCCTGAACGCCGTCGACACCGTGCTGTCCGAGGAGCCCGAGGACCTGCCGGAGGACGACCTGGCGGCCAACCGGGCCTGGGCGAAGGACGTGGAGCGCGAACTCACCGAGCAGATCAAGGCGTTGAGCGGGCGCGAGTGGCAGGGGGCGGCCGCACGCCCGGTCACCCGGCTCGTGGGGGAGATGCGCGACGCGCGCGCGGCCTGGGCGCGGGCGGGCGGGGCCCGCGACGCGGACACGTACATGAAGCGTTACGAGGAGGGCTACGTGTACGTCGACGGCCCCACGACCGTCACCGCACGCAAGGCTCTGGGCCTGAACACCGATGTCCCCGACTACGAGGAGGACTTCGACGGCGGCGGCGGGGGCGGGGGAGCGGGCGGCCTCAATGTGTGAACGCGGCCATAGCGGGGAGAAAGTGCCTGCGTAAAGCCCCCGCCCCCCACAAGTCATCACATCGAGTGATTCTCTGGCCTTTGCTTGCACGGGACAACTCATGGTTGCCAGGCTGTTGCTGTCTGTACAACCTGATGGGAGCGGCCAGTGACTTTCGGTGAGCAGCCGGCGTACCTGCGCGTCGCGGGCGACCTTCGCAAGAAGATCGCCGACGGTTCGCTGCCACCGCACACCCGCCTGCCGTCCCAGGCCAGGATCCGCGAGGAGTACGGCGTCTCGGACACCGTCGCCCTGGAGGCGCGCAAGGTGCTGATGGCCGAGGGCCTGGTCGAGGGCCGCTCCGGCTCGGGCACCTACGTCCGCGAGCGCCCCGTGCCCCGCAGGGTCTCCCGCTCCGGCTTCCGCCCGCCGAGCGGCGCCACCCCCTTTCGCCAGGAGCAGGCGGACGGCGAGGCGCGCGGCACCTGGGAGTCGCGCAGCGAGCAGACCGACGCGAGCGGCGCCGTCGCCGAGCGGCTCGGCATCCGCCCCGGCGAGCGCGTGATGTGCACGCGGTACGTGTTCCGCGAGGCGGGCGAGGCGATGATGCTCTCCACCTCCTGGGAGCCCCTCGCCGTCACCGGCCGCAGCCCCGTGATGCTCCCCGAGGAGGGCCCGCTCGGCGGCATGGGGGTCGTCGAGCGCATGGCCGCCATCGACGTCGTCGTGGACAACGTCACGGAGGAGGTGGGCGCGCGCCCGGGGCTCGCGGAGGAGCTGCACGCCCTCGGCGGAGTCCCCGGTCATGTCGTCCTGGTCATCCAGCGCACCTACTACGCCTCGGGCCGGCCCGTGGAGACGGCGGACGTGGTGATCCCCGCGGACCGCTACCGGGTCGCGTACCACCTCCCGGTGAAGTAGCGCACCCAGTGGTGAAGTAGCGCACACCGTCAGGGGAGTTGACACCGCGAAGGTCTCAACTCCCCTTCTTTCCGAGGCCGCTGGAATCTGGCCGTTCTCGCAGGTCGCCGCAGGCGTGCCCGCCATGCCCGTGACCGGACGCGTCGACCTCCCCGCACGGCGCGTTCGGCGCCGTGCGCCCCCTGCGAGATGGCTGGTTGCGTACCTCTTTGTGAAAATCCGTATTCGCTGAGTAAAGGTTAGGCGTACGCTCGGGCATATGCGGATCGCGGTTTCCTCGGCGGGTGGGACACGGCACGGGCCGCGTGCGGGACGTGGGCGGCCGTGGGCGGGAAGGAGAAGTGGGGCGCGATGAACGACAGCACGATCACGCTTCCCTGGCTCGTCGTCCGGCAGGACGACAACGGCAACCGCTACCGCGTCGGCCGGTACGCGACCCGGGCGGAGGCCGAGAAGATCGCGGACAGCCTCGACGGCCGCGGGCACAGGCAGCTCTACTGGGTCGAGCGGATCCCCCCGCACGCCGACGGCGCCGACCGCTGACGGTGAGGATCGACCACGGCGTCGCCCGGGGGTCCGACCCGACCGCCGGCTGACGCGGTCAGGATCTTCCCCGGCCCGCCCCAGTAGGCTCCGGCGCATGACGGAACGGATCGTGGTCGGTGCCGCCCTGCTGGACGGCGACCGCCTGCTCGCGGCCCGCCGCAGCGCCCCCGAGGAACTGGCCGGACGCTGGGAACTGCCCGGCGGAAAGGTCGAACCCGGCGAGCGGCCCGAGGCGGCGCTCGTGCGGGAACTGCGCGAGGAACTCGGCGTGGACGCCGAGGTGGTGGAGCGCGTACCGGGCACGTGGCCCCTCCGGTCCCCGTACGTCCTCCAGGTCTGGACCGCCCGGCTGAAGCCCGGCACCGCCGGACCCGCACCGCTCCAGGACCACGACGCGCTGCGCTGGCTGACGGCCGGGGAACTCTGGGACGTGGACTGGCTGGACCAGGACGTCCCGGCGGTCCGTGAGGCGTCCCGGCATCTGCTGCCCTGAGCGCCGCGCCCGCCGTTGATGCGCCCCCGCACGGTACTGCCGCCCGGATATCGGGTATGGGCCCATTAACCCCACGAAACCGGACATGGGGGAACTCGCCGGCCCGGGAAGTGAGCGGCGTGATCGACACCGACGGCGACTGCGCCGACTGGACCTTCCCCGCCGAGGCGGGCGCCGTGCGCGCGGCCCGCACCGCCGTGCGCGGCCGGCTGGGCGCCTGGGGCCTGGACTCCCTCGCGGACGTCACGGCCCTGCTGGTCAGTGAGCTGGTGACCAACTCCCTGCGGCACGCCACCGGCCCGATCGGTCTGCGCCTGGTGCGGCCCGCCCACGGCGGCGTGCTGCTCGTCGAGGTCTCCGACCCGCTGCCCGACCCGCCCCGCGAGCGGGTCGCCCGTCCGGAGGACGAGAACGGACGCGGACTCCAGCTCGTCGCGCACTCCTCGCGCCGATGGGGAACCCGGCCAGGACGCGGCACAGGCAAGACGGTGTGGTTCGAACTCGCGGTGCCGAAGTGAGCCCCGGCCGGTCCTCACGGTCCGTCAGCGCCCGCCCGCGGGCCTGTACGTACCCCACCGCCCTGTCGACCGAGTGGTTCAGGCCGGTGGCGGTTGTCGAACGAGGTGGTTCGACGGCGTGTCCGCTGGTTAGAAGACTGGAAGTGTTTCCGCGGCCGGGACCGAAAACCATCGGGACCGTGCTGTGATCGTGAACACCGTGTCGTGCGGCGCCGTAGTGCTGGATACTGCGGGCAGCCGCCGCCGGTGACCGGTGCCGGACGCGGTGAGCTGGAGGGGACGGTTCGCGTGAGCGAGATACCAGCGAAGGCGACGGAGTCCGAGGACCCGTCGGGCGGCGCGAGGGCCAGGGCCGCGGGCGCGCGGGCCCACGACCGGCGGGGCCCGTACCCCGTGCACACCTCACGAGCCCCGCAGGACACTCCCGGCCCGGCGGGCGGGCGAGGGAGCGCCGCCGGGGCGACCGACGCCGGAGCGTCCGCCCAGGACGCCCGCACCGGCACCGGCACTGGTACTGGTACCGGCACCGGGACAGCGGTCGGCCCTACGACCGGGTCCGGTTCCGGCGACTCCCGTCCCGGCGACTCCCGTCCCGGCGAAGCCGTCTGGCAGAGCAGCCCGCCCGGCTCCATCTACGACTACATCAAGGTCGCGTCCTTCTCCATCGGCCCCGACGGCCTGGTCGACCAGTGGAGCCTGCGCGCCGAGCAGATCTTCGGCGTCCCCGCCGAGCGGGCCGTCGGCATGGACCCCGTCGAGGCGTTCATCGACCCCGACCTGCACGAGCGCGGCCAGCGCAAGATGGCCGAGATCCTGGACGGGCGGGAGTGGACCGGAGTGGTCCCCTTCCGGGCGCCCGAGGGCACGGAAGGCGGCCCCGGACGCGACGGGCTCGCCGAGGTGTACGTCATGCCGACGCGCACCGAGGAGGGGGAGAAGGCCGCCGTCTGCATCGTCGTCGACGTGCGCACGCTCCGGCGGATGGAGACCGACCTCGCCGCTTCTCAGGCCATTTTCGGTCAATCTCCCTTCGGCTTCCTGCTGATCGACCCCGACCTGCGGGTACGCCGCGCCAACGAGCGGTTCGCGTCCCTGTTCGGCGGCACCCCCGACGACCACCGCGGCCGGGGCGTCCACGACTACCTCGCGCGCCCCGAGGCCGACCGGGTCTCCGCCACCCTGCGCCGCGTCCTGGAGAGCGGCGACTCGATCACGGACATGCACGTCACCGGCTTCGTGCCCGGCTCCGATGAACGCCGCCACTGGTCCATCAACCTCTACCGGGTGCACAGCGGCAGCGGTCGCCCCATCGGCGTCGCCTGGCTCGGCATCGACATCACGGCCCGCCGGGCCGCCGCCCGGGAAGCCGCCGCCGCCCGGCGCAATCTCGCCCTCCTGAACGAGGCGGGCGCCCGCATCGGCAACTCCCTCGACCTGGAGACCACGGCCCGCGAGCTCCTCGACGTCGTGGTCCCCGGATTCTGCGACCTGGCCACGGTCGACCTCCACCAGGGCCTGCTGGCCGGCGACGAGACCCCGCCCGGCCTCGCCGACGGCAGCGCGGAACTGCGCCGCGTCGCCTTCTCCAGCGCGGTCTCCGACGCCCCGTTCATCGGCGGCGGCACCCAGGTCTCGGTGGGCGCCGTCCACCACTACCCGTTCAACTCGCCCTGCGCGGAAGCCCTGCGCACCTCCCGCCCGCAGTACGTGCCCGGCGCGGAGGGCGGCCTCGTGCAGTCCACGCTCGCCGTGCCGATGGTCGCCCACGACACGGTCGTCGGACTCGCGCAGTTCGCCCGCACCAAGGGCAGCGAGCCGTTCGGCGACCGCGACCGCGAACTGGCCGTGGAACTCGCCGCCCGCGCCGCCGTCTGCATCGACAACGCCCGCCTGTACCGGCGCGAGCACGAACGCGCCCTGATACTCCAGCGCTCGCTGCTGCCGCCCGGCGACCCGGTCGCCTCCGGCCTCGACATCGCCTGCCGCTATCTGCCGGGCAACGCCTCCGCCGACCGGCACAGCGAGGTGGGCGGCGACTGGTTCGACGTCATCGAACTGCCCGGCCACCGCACCGCGCTGGTGGTGGGCGACGTGATGGGCCGCGGGCTGCGCGCCGCCGTCGCCATGGGCGAACTGCGCTCCGCCGTACGCACCCTGGCCCTGCTGGACCTCGAACCGGCCGAGGTCCTCTCGGCGCTGGACGAGATCGCGCGCGGCCTCGGCGCGCCCGGCGGGGTCCAGCAGGCCACCCGTGCCGCCCGCCGCCCCCGCGAGGCGGACTTGTCCGAGGTGTACCTGGCGACCTGCGTCTACGCCGTCTACGACTCCGTCACCCGCCGCTGCACCTTCGCCAACGCCGGCCATCTCCCGCCGGTCCTCGTCGAGCCGGGCGAGGACGCGCTGATGCTGGACGTGCCGCCGGGCATGCCGCTCGGCGTCGGCGGGGAGCCCTTCGAGGAGGTGGAGGTCGAACTGCCGGAGGGCGCCCTGCTGGCGCTGTACACGGACGGACTGGTGGAGTCCCGCGACCATCCGCTGGACGAGGGCCTGCAAGCCTTCGTCGGCGCGCTCACCGACCCCTCACTCCCCCTTGAGGACGTGTGCGACCACGTCCTGAACACCCTCGACACCCATCACGGCGAGGACGACATCGCCCTGCTGATGGCCCGCGTCCAGGGCCTGCCCGCCGGCTCGGTCGGCGACTGGACCCTGCCGCGCGAGCCGCGCAGCGTGGGCCGCGCCCGCGAGCACGCCCGCGGCCGGCTGCTGTCGTGGGGCCTGGAGCCGCTGGTGGACACCACGGAACTCCTCGTCAGCGAACTGGTCACCAACGCCCTGCGCTACGGCGAGGGGGAGATCAGGCTCCGGCTGCTGCTGGACCGCACGCTGGTGTGCGAGGTCTGGGACGCCGGACTGGTCCAGCCCCGGCGCCGCCGCGCCCGCGACACCGACGAGGGCGGCCGCGGGCTGCAACTGGTGGGCCTGCTCAGCGCGGCCTGGGGCTCGCGCCGCACCCCGCGCGGCAAGACGGTCTGGTTCGAACTGCCCCTCCCCGACGGCGAGAACGGCCTGACGGACCCGGCGGCGGCCCTGCTCAGCCTGTTCTGACCCGCGCCGCGCCGCGTCCCTCAGGCGTCGGGCGGGACCGCCCTGCGGGCCCGCGTCCGGGGCCCGCCGAACGCGGCCGGGGTGTCCTGCGCCGCGGCGCCGTCCAGCAGGATGCCGCCCAGCACGGCTCCGCCGCGGCCCGTCAGGTCCGCGCCGGTGTCCGCGACGGGATGGCCGTACAGCCGGACGTCCTGCTCGGCCCGTTCGCGGGCCCGCCGGGCCAGGGTGTCGGCGGTGACGAGCGCGGCGAGGTGCGCGCGGGGCGCCGCCCCGGTGGCCGCGGTGCCGAGCAGCCGCCGCGCCTCCGCCAGCAGGGTGCGGGCCTCGCAGCCCACCGCCGCCCGGTGCGTGGCGATCACGTCGTCCGCCGCGGCGGCGGAGCCGCGCGCGCAGAGCAGCGCCCCGGCCGCGATCACCCC
>NZ_AGBF01000162.1 GCF_000225525.1 Streptomyces zinciresistens K42
CCGCGGCGGCGCCGCACCGGGGCGAGCGCGGCCCGCACATGAGCGCGGGCGCCCGCCCGGCACGGGCCGGCACGCCACGGCGAGGGGCCGCCGCCTCGACTCCCCGTCGACCACGTCCACTTCACCCCGTGACATCCGCCGGCGGCGTCGGTCCACCGGGACTCCGGCGTACGGGCCGCGGCGGGACCCGGCCGCCCCGGAGCCCGCCGCGGCGCGGGCCGGGACCGAGCACCTGACGTCGTGGTTCACAATGGAGTCGGACGTGACGGGGCGGGCACCGGGGCGGGGTCGGAAGGGAGCCAGATGGCGGGGCGGAACGGGCGCACGGTACGGGACCTCAGACGGGGCAACCGTACGGCCGTGCTGCAGCGCCTCTACTTCGACGGGCCGCTCAGCCGCTTCGAGCTCGGTCCGGCGACGGGCCTGAGCTCCGGCTCGGTGAGCAACGTCGTCGCCGAGCTGATCTCCGACGGGCTGGTCGAGGAGGCCGGCAGCGTCGACTCCGACGGCGGCCGGCCCCGCATCCTGCTGCGGGTCGCCCCGGGCAGCGGGCACATGATCGGCGTCGACGTCGGCGAGACCCGGGTGCGGATCGGCCTGTTCGACCTCACTCTCACCGAACTCGCCCGTGCCGAACACCCGTTGGAGCAGCAGCGCTACGAGGTCGACGGCATCGTCGGGCATGTCCGCGACGGCATCGCCGAGGTGCTCTCCGGCGCCGGCATCGGCCCCGAACGCCTGCTGGGCGTCGGCATAGGGGTCCCCGGCATCGTGGAGAGAGTGCCCCAGCTCGGCTCCGTGGTGCACGGCCAGACCATCGGCTGGGACGCGGTCCCGCTGGAGCGGCTGCTGCGCGAGGGCTCCGAACTCCCGGAGTCCGTCCCGTACTTCATCGACAACGGCGCCCGCACCCTCGGCCAGGCCGAGATGTGGTTCGGGGCCGGCCGCGGCGCGGGCAACGCGGTCGTCGTGCTCTTCGGCTCCGGCGTCGGCGCCTGCCTGGTCAGCCCCGACGTGGACCACGGGCGGGCCGTCGAGTGGGGCCATCTGACGGTACGGGTCCGCGGCCGCCGCTGCCGCTGCGGCGCCCTGGGCTGCCTGGAGGCGTACGCGGGCGCCGAGTCGCTGCTGGCGCGCTGGTTCGAGGCGGGCGGCACGGCCCCGGAGGGCGCCGACGAGGAGACCGCGCTGGCGGTGATGCTGGCCGGCGCCTACCCTGCCGACGGCGGTGAGGCCGACCCGGTGGCGCTCGCGGTCCTGGAGGAGACCGCCGAGTACGTCGGCGCGGGCCTGTCCGACCTGATCAACCTCTTCCAGCCGGAGCGCATCCTGATCGGCGGCTGGGCGGGACTCCAGCTCGGCACCCGTTTCCTGCCCGCGGTCCGCCGGTACGCCGCGGCCTACGCCCTGCGCCACCCCGCGCAGAAGGTCGCCGTCGAACTCGGGCGGCTCGGCCCGGACGCGGTCACCGTGGGTGCCGCGATCCTGCCGCTCGCCGACTTCTTCGCGCACGGCGGCCGGCGCCCCGACCCCGTGCCCGCCCGGCGGACCGCACCGGCCCAGCGCGTGCCCCGCTGAGGTTTCGGCCCCGGCCCCGGACGGTACTCGCGGTCTTCGATCCCAGGACGTCGAGGAGGTGCGCCGTGGACGACCACCGTGGCGAGGCGCCGGGTGGGAACGCGGATCCGATCCCGCGGGACCTGCCGGACCAGCAGGCGGACGGCGGGGAGGACCCGTGGGAGGTGCCGGTGCGATCAGGGCGGCCGGGGCGGTCGGGAGGGCACGGAGAGAGCGAGGCCGGCCCCGACGACACGGACGGCGACGCCGACGACGTACCCGACACGGACGAGGCGGGCACCGGGCGGCGCGGGGAGCGGCAGTCCGGCACCGTCCACCCCGAGCATCCGGCCCCCGAGGAGCCGACGGGCTGAGACGGGCGCCGCCGGACGCGTTCGCGCCCCAGATCGCCTCCGGACCGTGCGGCGACCGCAGCGCCCACGCCGGAGGGACGACGCGGCCGCGCCGGGCCCGGCAGAGGTCGGCCGACCGCCGCCCACCCGGTGCCGGGCGGCGGTCGGCCCGGAAGTGGTTTTCGGGCCGCTCGTGCCGCGGGCGGGTACGCGCTGCCGCCGCGGCCCTGGCCGCCGAAGGCGTCGACGCCGGTCAGCTCCGCCGACAGGGCCCACGGGCGCGCCGCGCCCGGCCGTACGCCTGCCACGTGTCGCGGCCCCGGCGCCACCGGACGTCGTCCCAGCGGATCGGGGAGAAGAAGCGGCCGCGGGGGACCGCGGGGGAGGGGACAAAGCCCCGGCCGGACGGGGGATTCCGGTCGGGGCGATCAGAGGTGGGCACGGGCGGCGGTCGCCTCGCGGCGAAAGGCTCCGCAGGGCTTCAGCCGAACGATCTTCCCCGCGGGCGGGAGTCGAGGCCCGGGGACACCGTCCCGTCCGCACCCACGACTCGTTCAACGGCGAACCACCTGGGGGTGTTCCCGGGCCCGTCCCGCCCCGCCAGTGATCCGCGTCACGCCTCAGGCGGAGGGTTCGCCGTGCGTCCAGGCCAGGAGTTCGTCCGCGCTCCAGGTCGTGACCACGCGCTCGGGCGGCACCGCGCACTCCTCGGCCCGCGCACAGCCGTACCGCTGCCAGTCGAGCTGCCCGGGGGCGTGCGCGTCGGTGTCGACGGAGAACAGCGTCCCGGCCGCCACGGCCCGCCGCAGCAGCCGCCGGGGCGGGTCGAGCCGCTCGGGCCGGCTGTTGATCTCCACGGCGGTGCCGGAGGCGGCGCAGGCGGCGAACACCTCCTCCGCGTCGAACTCCGACTCCGGCCGCCCCCGCCCGGTGATCAGCCGTCCGGTGCAGTGGCCCAGGATGTCGGCGTGCGGATCGCGCACGGCGGTGACCATGCGCCGGGTCATGGCGCGGGCGTCCATGCGCAGCCTGGAGTGGACCGAGACGACCACCACGTCCAGCCGCGCCAGCAATTCCGGCTCCTGGTCCAGCGAGCCGTCGTCGAGGATGTCGCACTCGATCCCGGTGAGCAGCCGGAACGGCGCCCACGTCGCGTTCAGTTCCGCCACCGCGTCCAGTTGCTCGCGCAGCCGGTCGGCCGACAGTCCGCGGGCCACCGTGAGGCGCGGTGAGTGGTCGGTGAGCACCGCCCACTCGTGCCCCAGCCCGGCGGCGGTGCGGCCCATCTCCTCGATCGGGCTGCCCCCGTCGGACCAGTCGGAGTGCAGATGGCAGTCCCCGCGCAGCAGCTCCCACAGCCGCCGGCCCCCCTCGGGCGGCCCGGCGGCGGGCCGCGCCTCCAGATCCGCGAGGTAGACGGGCACGTCGCCGGCCAGCGCCTCGCGCACCACCCGGGCCGTCTTCGGGCCGACCCCCTTGAGCGACTCCAGCGTCCCGGCGGCGGCCCGCTCCCGCACCTCCCGCTCGGGCAGGGCGGCGAGCACCCGGGCGGCCGTACGGAAGGCCCGTACGCGGTACGTCGGCTCCTGGGAGCGCTCCAGCAGGAAGGCGATCCGGTTCAGCGCCTGCACGGGATCCATCGCCACCTCCTCCTCCAGGGTTGCCCGGCCCCGGGGCGCGCGCACGGCGACGCGGCCCGGGACCGTCCGGGCGCCCCGTTGACGGACCGGGCTCCCGGACGGCCTTCGAGGACCCGTCGGCGCGGGTTGCGCTCTACGCTCGATGCATGACCGAAATCGCGAGCCCGCACATCTCACAGCCGCGCATCCTGGTGCTCGGGGTCCAGCCGGGCACGCCCCCGTTCCGGATCATGGAGATCGACGGCGAGGTCGTCGGGCAGGCCAGGACGGTCACCGACGTCCTCCAGTACGCCGCCGTCTACGGCATCACCGTCCACGACCTGGACGACCCGGACGTGATCCGCTGGGTGGGCGGCGACAAGTTCACCTGGCACCACCGCTGACCGGGACGCCGGGCGGTCAGCCGACGGTCCACTTCTGGTTGGCGCCGCCGGTGCAGGTCCACAGCTGGAGCCTGCTGCCGTTGGCCGGGCTGTTCCCGGTGACGTCCAGGCACTTGTCCGCCTGTGGATTGACGATGTCGCGGGCCCCGGAGACGGTCCACTTCTGATTGGGCCCTCCGGTGCAGTCCCACAACTGCGCGGGCGTACCGTCCGCCGTGCCGTTGCCGGTGGCGTCGAGGCACTTGCCGAGCGCCCGCAGGGTGCCGTCCGAGGCGGCCGTCCACTGCTGGGCGGCACTGCCGTTGCAGTCGTAGAGCTGCACCGGCGTCCCGTTGGCGGGGTTCGCGCCCGCCACGTCCGCGCACTTGCCCCCGAGGCCCTTGATCGCGCCGCCGAGAGCGGTGTCCCCGGTGGTCACCGAGACCCGGTCCACGACCAGTTGCTGGGGGAAGACGGTGGAGCTGTCCGGGTCGCCGGGCCAGAAGCCGCCGACCGCCAGGTTCAGGATCAGGAAGAACGGCTTGTTGAAGACCCACTGCCGGCCGCCGAGGTCGGCCGGGGTGCGGCGCTGGTAGACGTTGCCGTCCACGGACCAGGTGATGGAGTCCGGTGCCCAGTCCACCGCGAAGGTGTGGAAGCCGTCCGCGAACGCCTGGCCGTTCGGCAGGGTGTAGCGGGCGCCGATGCTGCCCGAACCGGAGTAGCCGGGACCGTGAATGGTGCCGTACACGCTGGACGGCTCGAAACCGACGTTCTCCATGATGTCGATCTCGCCCGAGGCCGGCCAGTCGACCGGGGTGCCCAGCATCCAGAACGCGGGCCACATCCCCTGCCCGCGCGGCACCTTCATCCGCGCCTCGACGCGCCCGTACTGGGCGGTGAACTTCCCGGAGGTGTTCAGCCGGGCCGAGGTGTACTGGCAGGTGCCGTACCAGCACTGGTAGTTGGCCGGGTTCTCCCGGCGGGCCGTGATCACCAGGTTGCCCTGGCCGTCGAGGGCCGCGTTCTTGTTGCCCGAGGTGTAGTACTGCCGCTCGTTGTTGTTGACGTTGTCGCCGGTCTCGGTCTGCCACTTCGAGGAGTCGACCGCCGAGCCCGCGGGCCCGTTGAAGTCGTCCGAGAACGTCACCGCCCGGGGGGTGGGGGCCCGCGGGGTCTCGGCCTGAGCGGGGCCGATGGCGGCGGAGGCGAGCAGGACGCCCGAGAGGGCGGTGAGCAGTGCGGTGCGGAGCAGCCGTGGGGAAGCCATCGTGCTCCCTTCCTTGCGGCGCCCGGAGAGGGGGCGCCGACCATGGTGGGGGGTGAAGGTGTCGCCACTTGATTTAAGAAGTGAGATAAGAGGCCGTCAATACCCTGGTACAGACCACGAGTCGCAAGGGCGCCACACGGGCACCGTTCGTCCGGGGCCGAACCACCGGGTTCCTACCCTTGTCGTCATGAACGCCGCACACATCGGGGAACTGCTCGCCGTGCTCGGGGCCGGGGTCGCCGCCGGGGCCGTCAACGCCGTCGTCGGCTCGGGGACGCTGATCACGTTCCCGGTCCTGCTCGCGACCGGGCTGCCGCCCGTCACCGCCACCGTCTCCAACGCCCTCGGCCTGATCCCCGGCTCGATCAGCGGCGCCCTCGGATACCGGCGCGAACTGCGCGGCCAGCGACGGAGGTTGATGAAATGGGGTGCGGGGGCCGTGCTCGGCGGCCTGACCGGCGCCTCGCTCCTGCTCGCCCTGCCCGCCACGGCGTTCGAGACGATCGTGCCGGTCCTGGTCGGGCTCGCCCTCGTCCTGGTCGTCCTCCAGCCGAGGATCAGCCGCCGGCTGCGCGAACGCCGCGCCCGCGGCGGCCGGACCGCCCGCCCCGACGGCGGCCCCCTGCTGCTCGCGGGGCTGACCCTGGCGAGCGTCTACGGCGGCTACTTCGCGGCCGCCCAGGGCATCATCTACGTCGCACTGATGGGCATGCTCCTCGACGACGGGCTGCACCGCCTGACCGCCGCCAAGAACGTCCTGGTCGCCCTCGTCAACTCCGTCGCCGCGCTGTTCTTCCTGGCCGCCGCCACGTTCGACTGGACGGCCGTGGCCCTGCTCGCCGCGGGTTCGGCGGCCGGCGGCCACCTGGGTGCCACCCTGGGCCGCCGACTGCGCCCCGGCGTGCTGCGCGCCGTCATCGTCGTGGTCGGCTCGGTCGCCATCGCGCAACTCGTCCTTCGCTAGGAGAGTCGCCAGTCGCCAGTCGCCAGTCGCTGGTCGCTGGTGGCCCGGTGGCCGGTGTTCCGGCGCGTGTCTCGGGTGCGGTGGTGAGGTGGTGCGGATCGGTGCGGGGGCAGCCTCGCGCCCGCCTTGTCAGTGGCGGCGGTTAGGCTGGTCTCCTTGAGGTCGGTCCGAGACCCCGACAGGGATGCCGCGACCAAGGGGGGTGGCAGCGATCCCCGGGCGTGAGCCCCAGGACCGCTGAGGCGAAACCCCACCCCCCTCACTCGGCCGGCACCACCACCGCGGCCTCCTGCCGCGCCGCCGGTGCCCGCCTGCGTCCCGGCCGCGCCCCTACTCCTGGGTGCGCGCCGGGCGTTTGTGCACCGCGCGGCTCAGGCGCCGGCCCGCCAGCAGGTAACCGATCAGTGCGCCGCTGGAGTTGAGGATGACGTCGTCGATGTCGAACGCGCGTCCCTGCACCATCGCCCCCTGGGCGAACTCCACCATCAGCATCACGGTCGCGGTCAGCAGCAGCACCCGCAGCACCCCGCGCGTGCGCGGCGCGATGATCGGGACCAGGACGCCGAACGGAACGCCCAGCACGATGTTGCCGCCGATCTGGCGGAAGGCGTCGCGCAGTTCGGGCTGGTCCAGATACGCCCTCAGGGAGCGGCCGGGCCGCAGGTTGGTGTAGGTCAGCGCCTCCGACGCGGGCGACGGTTGCAGCGTGAGCTTCGCCAGGACCACGGCGAAGGCGACCATGAAGGCGAAGGCGCACGCCATGGTCACCAGACGCGCCAGGAAGCGCAGGGGACTGCGCGGGGGCCGCTCCTCGACCGGCTTCGCGGCCTTGGCGGAGCGCCCGGGAGCGGAGCGCCCGGCAGGGGCGGCCTTCGGCTCGCCCGCGGCGCGGCGCTGCGCCGCCCCGCGGTTCCAGAATCTGCCCGAGTCCTTCGACGTGGCGGCGGCGCCCTCGGACGTCCTGCCGCCCTTCGCCGGCTTCCCGCCCCCCTTCGCCTGCTTCCCGCCGCCCGCGGCCTTCGCGCCGCCTGTGGCCTTGGCGGCGCCTGCGGACTTCGGGGTGCCCAGCTGCGACGCGACACGCGACCGTGCGGTTCCACGGGCCATGCGGTCCTCCAGTCTTCAACATCCGTTCGTTGCTACGCGCTTACCCCCGTACCGCCCCGGGATGCGGCGCCGCCTTCCGGCCGGCCGCCGCCCCGTGCGGTGTCCCTCTCCCGGCGGGGCACCGCGCTCGCGTGCCCCGCCGGGTCCGTCCCCGCGCACTGCGGGAATCAGGTCCCGTACGTCACCGTCACCTCCTTGAACCCGAGGCTCTGCAGCAGGCCCTTCAGCATCCCGGTGGTGTTGCTCTCGGCCCGCGCGGTCAGTCCGCTGTCCTTCGCCGCGTCGCCGATGCGCTTGACGGCCAGTTTCTGCACGGCCTGTTCGCTGTTCGGGTTGTCCGAGAACAGGTCGCCGATCCGGTCGAGCAGACCGCGCTGCTTGGAGACGGCGTAGGAGCGCTCGGGGTCCAGGGCCGGCCTGCCGAGGGCCGCCTTCGGCAGCCGCAGCGTCGCGGACGTACGGTTCTTGTCGACCGTGATGTCGTCCTTGCCGACCTTTCCGAGGTCGACGAAGGCGTCCACGGTGCCCGCGCCCACGTACAGCGTGCGCGAGCCGCGGATCGCGTCGGGCAGGAACTTGGCGTCCTTCTCCAGATCCACCACGATCTGGAAGTTGCCGGAGGCGGCGTCGTAACGGCTCATGTCCTGGATGGACTGGAGCAGCGCGGGACCCGAGCGGTCTTTGGTCTCGGTGCCGAAGAGGTCCTTCAGTCCGGGCAGCACGCTCAGCCGGATACCGGCGAAGAAGACGACGAGCACCAGTACGAGAGCGCTCACGGCCTTCGCCCATCCGGGCATGCGCCGGTTGATCCGCTTGAGGGGAGTCGTCATGTCGGCGTCCCTCCTTTCTGCCGTGCGCATACCCCCAAATCCGTTGGCCGACCCGGCCGTTGGCCCTGCGGCTGTCCCCGGGACGGACCCGCCGGGACGCGGCTGCGGCGAATCCGCCGGTACCGGGCCCCGCGAGGGCGCCGCGCCACGGGACGAGGCGATCGCCACACCCGTCCGTCGGCGCCTGAGCTGCAACGTTTCCGCAGTCGTCCGTAGCATGAGTCCGCCCCCTGGAGTGATCATGCGAGGAGCCGATCGTGCGAGAGATCGCCGTGTTCAGCGGCAGTGCCCACCCCGAGCTGGCCGCGGAGGTCTGCGCGCACCTCGGGGTGCCCCTGAGCCCCACCCGGCTCAGCAGGTTCGCCAACGACTGCCTGGAGGTGCAGCTCCAGGCGAACTGCCGCGAGCGGGACGTCTTCCTCATCCAGCCGCTGGTGCGGCCGGTCCAGGAACACCTCGTGGAACTGCTGCTGATGTGCGACGCCGCGCGCGGGGCGTCGGCCGGCCGGATCACCGTCGTGATGCCGCACTACTCCTACGCCCGCTCGGACAAGAAGGACGCGCCCCGCATCTCGCTGGGCGGCCGGCTCGTCGCCGACCTGATGGTGGCGGCCGGGGCGAGCCGGGTGCTGGCCATGACCCTGCACTCGCCGCAGGTGCACGGCTTCTTCACGGTGCCGGTCGACCACCTGCACGCGCTGCGCGAACTCGCCGCGCACTTCCGGCGCTACGACCTCTCGCGCACGACCGTCGTCTCGCCGGACCTCGGCAACGCCAAGGAGGCCGCCGCGTTCGCCCGGATGATCGGCGCCCAGGTGGCTGCCGGGGCCAAGCAGCGCTTCGCGGACGACCGGGTCAGCATCAACTCGGTGATCGGCGAGGTCGCCGGGCGGGACGTCATCATCCTCGACGACGAGATCGCCAAGGGCAGCACGGTCCTCGAACTCCTCGACCGGTTGAGGGAGTTGGGGCCGCGGTCCATTCGGGTCGCGTGCACGCACGGGCTGTTCGCGGCCGGGGCGCTCAAGCGGATCGGGGAGCAGCCGGACGTACTGGAGATCGTGTGCACCAACACCGTGCCGGTGCCGGAGGAGGAGCGCACCGACAAGCTCCACGTCCTCTCCATCGCCCCCGCGCTCGCCGAGGCCGTGCGGCGCATCCACAACGGGGAGTCGGTCAGCGCCCTGTTCGACGCGCCGGGCGCCGAGTAGCCGAGGGTGCGGGGCCAGAGGGTGGGGGCAGAGGGTGCGAGGACGGCGGCGGCCGGGCCCGTCAGGAGGCGCGGCGGACGTGCCCTGCGGCAGGGGTCCGTCCGTGCCCCGCGGCAGGGTCCGTCAGGACGTGCCGGACGTCGTCCCGGACGGGTCGAGCGCCGCTTGCGGCGTCGGGTGCGGCGGCAGCAGCCGGGACAGGCCGGTGATCCGCAGCATGCGCAGGGTCAGCGGATGGGTGCACACCAGGTGCAGCCGGCCGCCGCTCTCGTACACCCGCAGGCGTGCCCGGTAGAGCAGCCGCAGCCCCGAGCAGTCGAAGAACTCCACGCCGCGCAGGTCGATCACGAGCCGTCCGCCGGGTTCCGTGGTCACCCGGTCCAGGAACGGCCCGATCTCCACGGCCGCCGCGATGTCGATCTCGCCCAGCAACTCCACCACCGTGTGGTCCCGGTGCCGGTGGATCCGCAGATGCCGGCCGAGCGGCGCGGGTTCCTGCTGCACGACGACGTCGCCTCCAACCCGGCCATCGATGGCGGGGCGCTCAATTCCGTTCCCCGCACTGCAAGTTACCCTCGATCGAGCGAATCTGAGCATGTTCGATTGACATATGTCTTTGAATTGCGGCAGAGGTTTCGCGCGATGTTCGGGAGGTGACCGGAGCGCGGTGCTGGTCACCGCGCGCGCGGGGCGCCCCCGGGGGCGCACACCGGGCCGGGACCGCCCGCGCCACGATGGCGGAAGTGCTCGCCCGGGTGTCGGGAACGCGACGGGTGCCGGTCCCGGCGCGGCACCGCACGAGACCGGCACCCGGTGCTGCGGCGGGGGCGGGGGCGCGTGGCAGCCGCCCCGCCCGGCGCCCGGGGGCTCGGCCGGCGGTGAGGCCCGGCTTGCCCGCGGTACGGCCCGTGTCGCCCAGCGCTTCCGGGCCCGCGCTGCGCCGTCCGGGCCGCCGGGTGTGCGCCGGTTCACCCCTCGTCGGCCGCGTGGACGCGCACACCTCCCACGTATGTCTGCGCCACCCGGGTGGCGGCGATCTCCTCGGGCGGCCCCGCGAACGGGTCGCGGTCCAGGACCACGAGATCCGCGAGGGCCCCGGCGCGCACCTCGCCCGTGTCGTCCAGGTGGTTGGCGTACGCCGACCCGGCCGTGTAGGCGGCGAACGCCTCGGCGGGCCGCAGGCGTTCGGCGGGCAGGAACACCGGCGAGCCGCCGTTCTCCGGTGCCGTCCGGTTGACCGCCACATGGATGCCGTGCAGCGGGTCCGGGCTGCTCACCGGCCAGTCGCTGCCCGCCGCGAGCCGGGCCCCGGAGCGCAGCAGCGCGCCGAACGGGTACTGCCACGCCGCTCGTTCGGCCCCCAGGAAAGGGATCGTCAGCTCGTCCATCTGCGGCTCGTGCGCGGCCCACAGCGGCTGGATGTTCGCGACGGCGCCGAGCCGGGCGAAGCGCGGCACGTCGTCGGGGTGCACGACCTGGAGATGGGCCAGCTGCGGCCGGGTGTCGCTCGGCCCGTTGGCGGCCCGCGCCGCCTCGATCGCGTCCAGCGCGTCCCGTACGGCCCGGTCGCCCAGCGCGTGGAAGTGGCACTGGAAGCCGAGCGCGTCCAGTTCGGTGACGTACCGGGGCAGTCGGCCCGCGTCGATGAAGCTGGTGCCGCGGTTGGCGGTGGCGCAGCCGCAACCGTCGAGATACGGCTCCAGGAGCGCGGCCGTCCCGGTCTCGGCGACCCCGTCCAGCATCAGCTTCACGCTGCCCGCCCGGAACCTGCCCTGGCTCAACCGGGCCCGGCGCTCGACCAGTTCGGGGATCTGCTCGGCGCCGCGCTCGCGGTCCCACCACAGCGCCCCCACCACGCGGGCGGTGAGCGAGCCGTCCCGCGCCGCCGTGAGATACGCCTGCGCGGGATCGTCCATGCCGAGGAACTCCCCGACCAGCGCGTCCTGCCAGGCGGTGACGCCGAGCGCGTGCAGATGCCGCTGGGCGTGCAGCAGGGCGGCGACCCGGTCGGCCGCCGTGGCGGGCGGAGTGAGCCGTCCCACGAGCTGCATCGCGCCCTCCTGGAGGGTGCCGCGCGGTTCACCGGCGGCGTCCCGGTCGATCCGCCCGTCGGCCGGATCGGGCGTGTCGCGCGTGACGCCCGCGAGCGCGAGGGCGCGGCTGTTGACCCAGGCCCCGTGATGGTCGCGGTTGGGCAGGTACACCGGCCGGTCCGGCACCACCGCGTCCAGCAGGTCCCTCGTCGGCGTCCCGCCCTCGAACGCCTCCATCGACCAGCCGCCCCCGGTGATCCACTCCTGCTCCGGGTGCGCCGCGGCGTAGGCGCGCACCGCGGCGAGGGTCTCGTCGGCCGTCCGCGCGCCGGTCAGGTCGCACCGGGTGAGCTCCAGCCCGGCGGGCACGGGGTGCACATGCGCGTCCTGGAAGCCCGGCAGCAGCAGCCGCCCGGCGAGGTCCACCACCTCGGTGCGGGGTCCGGCGAGGTCGTGCACCTCCTCGCGGCCCACGGCGGTGACGCGGTCGCCGGTGACGGCCACCGCCGTCGCGGTGCGGCCCCGCGGGGTGAGGACGGGGCCGCCGGTGAAGAGGAGGTCTGCGTACATGGTCCGTTCCTGGTGGGGAGTCGGGGATCGGGGAGCCGGGCCCTCGGGGGCCGGGGGTCATCGGGAGGACGGGGTGGGCGGGCGGGGCGCGTCGGTGCCCCTGCCGGTGCGGACGTACGGCGAACGGCCCGCCCGCGCAAGGCCGTTGCCCGTGATCGGCTCCACCTTGCCGAGCCGCGCGAAGGCGCCCGCGATACCGAGCACCGGCAGGAGCACCGGCAGCATCACGGACGGCAGGCTCCGCCCGACGGCTCCGGCGGTCCCCCCGATGCCGAGGCCGATGCCGAGGCCGATGACGGCGGTCGCGGCCGTGCTGGAGGCGGCGATGGCGACGCCGACGAGCACACCGAGCGAGGCGCGCGGCGCGGGCCGCGCGGGAGGGACGGCGGCGCCGGGGGAGTGCTTATCGGACATGGCCGGATCTCCGCTCGCGTCGGGGGACCGGGCGGCCCCGGTGAGCGGACATGAAACCGACCGCGCCCCTAACAGGTCAACCGTGTTGTCATAAGGTGCGGGGCACGGACCGAGGGGGTCACCCATGAACGAGCGCGTCGTCCCGCCCGCCGCCAGGCGGCGCAGGCGCCCCACCAAGCAGGGCGTCGTCCTGTCCGAGGAGCTGATCGTGGGGACCGCCCTGCGGCTCATCGAGGAGCACGGCGCCGACGCCCTGTCCGTGCGCCGCCTCGGCCGTGCCCTCGGCGCCGACCCCAGCTCGCTCTACCGGTACTTCCGCACCGCCGACGACCTGCTGCTCGCCGTCGCCGACGAACTCATCGGCCGTACGCTGCACGCCTGGCACCCCACCGGGGACTGGCGCGCCGACCTGCGGGACCTCGGTCTGCGGATGCACGCGGGCGCCCTCGCGCACCCCAGGGCGGCGGTGCTCGGCTCCTACCGGGTGACCGGGCGCGTCCATGAGATCCGGGCCGTCGAGGCCATCCTCGGCGTGCTGCGCGGCGCCGGGTTCCCCGACCCGGAGGCGGTGCGGATCTACCACGCCTTCGTCGACCAGGCCCTCGCCCACGGCGCCCTGGACTCGGCGAGCGCGGCGATGCCGAGGGCCGCGCGGGACGCCGAGGCGGCCGTCTGGCGGGCGACCTACGCGCGGCTGCCCGGCGACACCCATCCGCACATCGCGGCCACCGCCCGGCACCTCGTGGCGGACATGGCGCACAGCTCCTATCCGGCCGCCCTGGACCTGCTGCTCGACGCCGCCGCCGCGCGGCTCGCGGCGGCGGCGCCCGCCTCCCGCTCCTGACCGGCACCCCCGGCACCCGCTCCGCCCGCGGCCGTTCACCACCGCGGGCCGGGCGGGGGGCGGGGGGACGCCCGGCCGGGCGCGGACTGAAACGGCCCGGCCGGGATAGACGGCAGTCACAGGGCAGCGGGGCAGGCCGCGCCCGCGACCCTTCGGAGGGGCCATGCCGCTGGTGAAAGCCGGCTATGTCGTGCTCGACTGCGCCGAACCCGAGAAGCTCGCCGTGTTCTACAAGGAACTGCTGGAGGGAGAGCAGACCGAGGCCACCGCCAACCGCGTCGAGATCCAGGGCGCCGACGGCACCCGGCTCGCCTTCCGCCGCGACATGAACGCCACGCCGCCGAGCTGGCCGCGGCCGGAGAACTCGCTCCAGGCCCACATCGACTTCGTGGTCGACGACCTGGACGCGGTCGAGCGCCGCATCGTCGGCCTCGGCGGCCGTCCGCTGGAGGCGAAGGAGGCGCCGGGCCCCTACGAGGAGCGCGGCTACGCCGACCCGTCCGGTCACTCCTTCACCCTGCGCCGGGTCACCGCCTCGGCGCCCAAACAGGGCTGAACCCCGGGGCCGGCCGGGACCCGGGGTTCGTCCGGCGCGGAGCCGTCACGGGCCCCGGTCAGTCCCGGCCGCCCTTGTCCGCGGAGGGCCACACGCCCGTCGACCGCTCGACGGCCTTGGCGCCCGTGCGGTCGGCGAGGCTGCGGGCCATCGCGAACAGCGCGCCCTGCACCGCCGCCGCGAGCAGGATCTCCCCCCAGCCGCGGTCCCGGTCCAGCGCGTCGGGCGCGTCCTCCTCGTGCCGGACCGCCATCCAGGTCTTGCGGAAGGCGAGCCCCGCCAGCGCGCCGCTCGCCCAGCCCAGCGCGAATCCCAACGGCTTGTAGGCGAGGGGGAGTTTCGCCTTCTTCGCCTTCTTCAGCTTCTTCCTGGCCATGTGCCTGTGCCTCCTTCGTCGTTCGGGGCCGCCCGTGCGCCGGTACCCGTTCGGCCGTGGCGACCGGTACGGGCGGGGTGCCGCCGCCGAACGGCCCGCCGCCCGGCTCCGCGCGGTGGTGCGGCGTCGGCCGGCTAGACAGGTCCGGCCCGAGGTGGACGGCACCGGTCGGGCTGATGCCGCTGTGCACCTCGGAGTGGTGCCGCTCGATGTGGTCGAAGCCGACGGTGTCACCGAACCCGGGGGTCCGGTGGAGACCGCGGAAGTACGCCCACGGCACGCGGTTCTCCGTCGGCCGGCAGCGGCCCGCCGCCACCGGCCGGCCGTCGCGGCCGACCGCCGTGATCCGGCCGGTGGAGCGGGCCCTCGGCCGCTGGAACGGCCCGCGTCCGCAGGCGGAGTCGCCGCCGCTCATGACCGTGCTCCTTCCCGTTGCCCGCGGCCCGTCCCGGCCGCGGGCGCGCCGCGTGCCCGAGGTCACCGAGTCCCCCGATTTCCGCCGGTCGCACGGGGTGAGCCGGATCGGGCCGGGCGACCGGCGCGCGGCCGGGAGGGCCGTCGCGTCCGGCGGCCCGGCCGTGACCGGGAAACCGGGCACGGACGGCACGCGAAGGCCCCGCCGCGACGGGGGAACGCGGCGGGGCCCGGTCCTCGGGTGCCCGGGGGCCGGGTGTTCATGCCTCGCGGGACGGACGACGTCCCCGGCACCCGGCCCCTCCCGTCAGCCCTGGTCGACGGGCTCCAGGACGAACACCGGGATGACCCGGTCGGTCTTCTTCTGGTAGGCGGCGTACTGCGGGAACGCCGCGACCGCCCGCTCCCACCACTGCTCCCGCTCCGCGCCCGTCACCTCACGGGCCCGCATGTCCCACCGCTGCGTGCGGTCGCGCAGCTCCACCTGCGGATCGGCCTTCACGTTGTGGTACCAGACGGGGTGCTGGGGCGCCCCGCCCAGCGACGCCACCGCCGCGTAGTGCCCGTCGTGCTCCACGCGCATCAGGGGCGTCTTGCGGATCTTGCCGCTCCTGGCGCCGCGGGTGGTCAGCAGGATCACGGGCCTCCCCGTGTCCATGAGGGTCGTGCCCTCGGTGCCGCCGGAGCTCTCGTACAACTCCACCTGGTCGCGCACCCACTTGGTCGGGCTGGGTTCGTACTCGCCCTCAAGAGGCATGTCATCGTTCCCATCGTCGTGTTCTGGCACTCACTGACAGTTTGCTGCAACACCGGCACCTGCGGGATTCATCCGTCACGCGGGCGCGGAATTCGGTCAGCCACTACATCAGCATCCCCGCCGCCGGCGCGAGGATCACGGCGCTCGACACGAGCGCCGTCACCAGCCGGCCCCGACGGCCCGTCAGCAGCCGCCCGAGCAGCGCCCCGCCCGCCGCGAGCAGCAGCTGCCAGCCGGCCGACGCGGCGAACGCGGCCGGCACGAACACGCCCTGCTCCGCCGCCGACACGGGCTGCGCGGCCCGGATGCCCAGGACGAGGGCCGCGAAGTAGACCACGGTCGCCGGATTGAGCAGCGTGATGCCCGGCACCGTCGCGAAGGCCCGCCACGGGCCGGGCGGCGGGGGAGCGGACGGGGCGTCGGACCGGCCGGCGCGGTGCCGCCGTACGGCCGTGACCGCACCGCGCACCGCGAGGGCCGTCAGCACCAGGGCACTTACCCGGCGCAGCGGCACCAGCACCGGACGCGGCGCGGCGGCCGACGCGGCGCCGCCGAGCGCGGCCAGCAGGGCGTACAGGCCGTCCGCGGCCGCCACC
>NZ_AGBF01000161.1 GCF_000225525.1 Streptomyces zinciresistens K42
CCCCCGGCGGGGTGGACCACGCCGCCACCATGTTCGCCGACCCGTATCGGCCGGGCGGCGCGCCGCAGCCTCCGGGCCCTCCCGGCCTGCCGGGCGCTCCCGGGGCTCCCGGCGCGGCGCCGCGTCCGTCCGGTCCGCCGGTTCCGCCCGGCGCGCCCCAGCCGCCCGGCGTGCCCGGTGCTCCCGGTGGCGTGCGGGGCGCGGTCCATCACGCGGAGACCGTGCTGTCCGGGCCTCCGGTCAGCGGTCCCGGTGTGCCTCCGCCGCCCCCGCCGCCGCCCCCGGCGCCGGGCGTCCCGCAGCCGGCGGGTGTCCCCGGGATGCCGCAGCCGATGCCGCCCGGCCCGGTGCCGCCGGGTGCGGGCGGGCCGCCGGCGTACGGCTATCCGCCGCAGCCCACCGGGCAGCCGACGGTCGGCCCCGGCTACCAGGCCGTGCTGCGCTACCGCGCGCAGGACGGCTCCGAGCAGCAGCTGATCCGGCGTTCGGCGCCGGGCACACCGCATCCGGAGTGGCAGATCTTCCACGAGCTGCGCGGCATGGGCGTACCGCCGGACCAGGTGCTGGAGCTGCACACCGAGCTGGAGTCGTGCGAGCTGCCGGGCGCGTACTGCGCGCGGATGATCCGCGAGCAGTGGCCCCAGGCGCGGATCGCCTCCATCGCCCCGTACGGCACGGATCACGCGAGCCGGCAGCAGGGCATGCACCAGCTCATCGCGCACCAGGGCGAGTTGCACCAGGTCGCGGACGGGCCCGCCCGTCCGGCACCGGTGCGCGCGCCGCTGCCGCCGGTGCCGGCGGCGCCGCCGATCCCGCCGGAGGGCGTGGCACAGGAGCTGGCGGCGGCGTTCGGGCCGGGGCTGTTCCGGTTCGAACAGGCCGCGGTCTCCCGGCAGGGCGTGCCGCCGATCGTGGCGCACAGCCTGATCGTCGGCGGGCTGCCGATGGACATGGGCCCGTTCTTCTGGGCGCAGGCGCAGCCGGGCCGGCCGGTGCCGACGCTGGCGGAGCTGGCGCAGGAGCGCGGGGTGCAGCCGGCGTCGGACTCGGGGTCGTACCTCGTGATGGGCAGCGACTTTGGCAAGGCGGTCTGTGTGCAGTACGGCACGGCGCACATGGTGGCCGTGCCGGTGGAGGGGGGGCCGGGCGGTGCGCCCGCGGCGCCGCAGTTCGTGAACACCGGGCTGCCCGAGTTCCAGCGCTGCCTGGCGCTGCTGGGCCGGATGTGGCGGCTGCGGTTCGGGCTGAACCAGGAGCAGGCGGGCCGCTGGACCGTCGACTTCCAGGCCCAGCTCGCCGCGCTCGACCCGGCGGCGCTCGCCTCGCCGGAGAGCTGGTGGTCGGTGCTGCTGGAGCAGATGTGGGACGGGCTGCTCTGAGGGCCGTTCGGGCTGTCCGCCCGAGGTGATGTCACCCGTTCGCTGCCGGGGGCGGCGCGCGGGAGGGAAGGGGTCGTCCCCGGTCGTGTGACCGGGGACGACCCCTTTTCCGTGGACCGGTGACGCCGTCCCCGCGCCCCCCGACCCGCTCCCGTGCGCGGAGTGTCGCGTTATGAACGGTTCTGCCCGATACCTCAAGATGTGCGCTAAATCATCATTTTCGTCTCCATCCGGCGGAAAGGGGTTCCACGATGAGCGGCGCATCGGTCTCCCTCTACGACTTCGTGGTCGTACGGGGTGAGCGTGGCTACCGTCCCCGGCAGGTCGACACCTTCGTCGACGCCCTCTCCCGCGACCGCGACGCCGCCTGGGAGCGGGCCGCCCGGCTCACCGTGCTCGCCCGGGAGATGGAGACGGAGGCGGAGCGGCTGCGCGCGGAGGTGGACCGGCTCGCCCCGCAGACGTACGAGGCGCTCGGCGAGCGCGCCCGGCAGGTCTTCGAGCTGGTGCGGGAGGAGGCCGCGGCCGTACGGGACAGGGCGCGGCGCGAGACCAGGCGGCTCATCGAGGAGTCGCAGACCTGGGCGGACGAGGTGCGCGAGGCGGCCCGTGCGCACGCCGAGGCCGTCACCGCCGAGGCCGAGGAGTTCGCCGTCGCCCGGCTGCTCGCGGCCCGGACCGAGGCGGACGGGATCCGGGTCGGGGCGCGGCGCGAGGTGCGGGAGGGGCGCAAGGGGGCGCTCGGCACGCTGCGCGCCTCACGGCAGCGCACGGTGGGGATCCTCAGCGACCAGAGCGCGGAGCAGACCGGGCTGTGGGAGGAGAGCGAGCGGGCGGCCGAGGAGCAGTCGGCCGCGCAGGCCGCCGCCGAGCGGGAGCGGCAGGCGCGGGCCGAGGCGTCGCTGGCGCGCGCCGAGCAGGAGCGCGCGGACGCCGAGGCCCTGGCGCGCCGGCTCCGGGAGGAGTCGACGGCGCACGCCGCGGACCTGCTGGAGCGGGCGCGCGCGAGGACCGCGGACATCGCCCGTGAGACGGAGCGGGTGCTGCGGGAGCACAGCGACACCTGGGACGACGTACGGGCCCACATCGGGCAGATGCGCAACAGCCTCACCGCGCTGACGGGGCAGGCGGCGACGGACTGAGGGCGCGGGCCGCCGGCGTGCGGCCCCGCCCCGCGCGCCCGGAGGAGAAGCCGAGGACGTACGCCGGCGGCTGCCCGGTTCCGGCGAGCTGGACCGGCATCAGCGGCAGCAGCGCGGCCGGCGGGACCGGGCACGCGGCGATGCGCACGCCGCGGCGGGCCATCCGGCGGGCCGGCACGGCGCCGCGATCGGGCGCCGTACGGGCGAGGTGGCGCCGTTCTCCCGCGCGAAGGCCAGGAGGGCGTCCGCGTGGTCCGCGCGCGCGGGCGCTCCAGGATCGGCGTGGGGGGACAGCGTCGGCGAGGCCGCCGGGCCCCGTGGCCGGTCGGCGCCCCCGCCCCGTGGCCGCTGCTCGACGCCCCGCGGACGCCGTGCGAGGCCCCCGCCCCGCTGATGCCGTGCGAGGCCCCCGCCCCGCTGATGCCGTGCGAGGCCCCCGTCCTGTGGCCGCCGTGCGAGGCCGGATCAGGGCGAGCCGTCCTTGAGCGCCGGGCCGTCCGTGAGCGCCGGGCCGTCCGTGAGGACCGGGAAGCGCCTCGGCGCCAGCAGCAACAGCGCCAGGAACGCCAGCGCCGCAGCGGCCGACGCGCCCAGATAGACGGCGTGCACCGCGTCGGCGACGGCCCGGCGGGTCGGCTCCGGGGCGGCGGTGCCCGCGTCCAGCGCGCGGGTCACCGAGTCGAGGTCGCCCGCGCCGCCGAGCCGGGACGCCAGGACGCCGTTGGCCACCGCGCCGAACAGCGCCGCGCCCACCGTCTGCCCGGTCTGCCGGCAGAACAGCACCGACGCCGTCGCCGTGCCCCGCTCCGACCAGCCCACCGTCGACTGCACGCCCACGATCAGCGGCAGTTGGAACAGGCCGAGCGCCGCGCCCAGCAGGAGCATCAGCAGCGCCGGCTGCCAGGCGCGGCCCGGGTACGGCAGGAAGGGGAACGCGAGCAGGATCAGCGCGGCCGTGCCGATGCCCAGCATCGCCGTGTGGCGAAAGCCGATCCTGCGGTAGACGTGCTGGCTCAGCGCCGCCGACACCGGCCAGCTCAACGTCCAGACGGACAGCACGAATCCGGCCGCCACCGGGGCGAGGCCGAGCACCGCCTGGGCGTAGGTCGGCAGGAACACGGCAGGCGCCACCATCAGCAGGCCCAGCGCGCCCAGCGCCAGGTTCACCGCCGCGATCGTCGGCCGCCGCCACACCCAGCCCGGAATGAGCGGCTCCGCCGCCCGGCGCTCCACCAGGACCACCACCGCGACCAGCGCGAGTCCCGTGCCGAACAGGGCGAGCGAGGGCGCGGACAGCCACGGCCAGGCCACCCCGCCCTGCACCAGCGCCGTCAGCAGCACGCCCCCGCACGCGAACACCGCGAGCGCGCCCGCCCAGTCGACACGCGCGCGCGTGCCCGTCACCGGGCGCGGGGGCTCGTGCAGATGACGTACGACGAGCCACAGGGCGACCGCGCCGACCGGCAGATTGACCAGGAAGATCCAGCGCCAGTCCGCGTACGCCGCCAGGACGCCGCCGAGTCCGGGGCCCGCCACCGCCGACACCGCCCACACCGTGGACAGCCGCGCCTGGATCCTCGGGCGCTCCTTCAGCGGGTACAGGTCCGCGGCCAGCGTCTGCACCGTGCCCTGCAGCGCCCCGCCGCCCAGCCCCTGCACGATCCGGAACGCGATCAGCGACCCCATGTCCCAGGCCAGCGCGCACAGCAGCGACCCCAGCAGGAACACCGCCGCGCCCGCCACCAGCACCGGTTTGCGGCCGAAGGTGTCGGAGAGCTTGCCGTAGAGCGGCAGCGTCACCGTCACCGCCAGCAGATAGCCCGAGAACAGCCAGGAGAAGACGGAGAATCCGCCCAGGTCGCCGACGATCTGCGGGACGGCCGTGGCGACGACGGTGGAGTCGAGCGCGGCCAGCGCCATCGCGAGCATCAGGGCCGCGACCACCGCGGCGCGCCCCTCGGTCCCCGTACGCCGCGCGGTGCCGCGCAGCGCGTGCCGTGTACCGCCCACCGAAGCCCCCCCGTCGTTGTGTTCCCCCTGCGTCCGTCCGTGCGTCCGTCCGCGGGTCCGTCCGTGCGTCCGTCCGCGGGTCCGTCCGCGCGTGCGTCCGCGACGGACAGCTTCGCACTTGCCCCTGACGCGGCGGGAGGGTGGAGAGTCGTCGGGCCGAAGGGCGCGGGCGACCCCGAGACGCGCTCCGCCCCGGGGCGGAGAGCCCCTAGGGGTAACGCCGTACCAGGTCTCGGGGAGGGGTGGTACCGGCGGAGGACGAGACGCCGGGGGTGCCTTCCTTAACCTGGCTTTACGCCGCTGGGGGGCGGCTGACCGAACCGCGGGGGGTGGGGTTTTCCCCCGCACAAGAGGGGGCTGCGCACCAGCGCGCCGGACCTCGTCCCGCCGCAAGACTGAGCGTCGTAGAAGTTCCCACCATCGAATCCGCCGGCTGGCTTTTCCCGCCGCTGAACGACATAGGAGACATACCGTGACATCGGCTGTGACAATTCCCAGGCACGGGGGCACTGGAGAGCGTACGGCCGTTGCCGCGCGGGCGCGGCAGGTCGTCAAGGCGTACGGATCGGGGGAGACCCGCGTCGTCGCGCTCGACCACGTCGACGTGGACATCGCCCGCGGCCGGTTCACCGCGATCATGGGCCCCTCGGGGTCCGGCAAGTCCACCCTGATGCACTGCCTCGCCGGGCTCGACACCGTCACCAGCGGCCGGATACACCTCGACGAGACCGAGATCACCGGCCTGAAGGACAAGAAGCTCACCCGGCTGCGCCGCGACCGGATCGGCTTCATCTTCCAGGCGTTCAACCTGCTGCCCACGCTCAACGCCATCGAGAACATCACGCTGCCGATGGACATCGCGGGCCGCAAGCCCGACAAGGCGTGGCTGGGGCGGGTCGTGGACACCGTCGGCCTGTCCGAGCGGCTGAAGCACCGGCCGACCCAGCTCTCCGGCGGTCAGCAGCAGCGCGTCGCCGTCGCCCGTGCCCTGGCCGCCCGGCCGGAGATCATCTTCGGTGACGAGCCGACCGGCAACCTCGACTCCCGCGCCGGCGCCGAGGTGCTCGGCTTCCTGCGCCGCTCCGTCGACGAGCTCGGGCAGACCATCGTGATGGTCACCCACGACCCCGTCGCCGCCTCCTACGCCGACCGCGTGCTGTACCTCGCCGACGGACGCATCGTCGACGAGATGCACAGGCCGACCGCCGAGGCCGTCCTGGACCGCATGAAGGACTTCGACGCCCGGGGGCGTACGTCATGACCGTGCTGAAGACCTCGCTGCGCAACTTCTTCGCGCACAAGGGGCGCATGGCCCTGTCGGCCGTGGCGGTCCTGCTGTCGGTGGCCTTCGTGTGCGGCACCCTCGTGTTCACCGACACCATGAACACCACCTTCGACAAGCTGTTCGCGGTCACCGCCTCGGACGTCACGGTCAGCCCCAAGTCCGCCGGGGCCGACGACGACGGCGCGGGAACCGGCCGCCCGGCCGCGCTGCCCGCCGCCACCGTGGAGAAGGTCGCCGCGGTCGACGGCGTCCGCAAGGCGCAGGGCGCGGTCTCCTCGATGAACGTGACCGTCGTCAACTCCGAGAACAAGAACGTGGGTTCCTCCACCGGAGCCCCCACCATCGCCGGCAACTGGACCGACAGCGACCTGAAGTCCATGGAGATCGGCTCCGGGCGCGCCCCGCGCGGTCCCACCGAGGTCATGGTCGACGCGGACACCGCCGACAAGCACGGCCTCGCCCTCGGCGACGAGCTGCGCACCATCGCGGCCACCGGCGACATCCGCGCGCGGATCGTCGGCATCGTCACCTGGAAGGTCACCAACCCGGGCGCGGCCGTCGTCTTCTTCGACACCGCGACCGCCCAGCGCACCCTGCTCGGCGCCACCGGCCGCTTCACCCAGGTCTCCGTCACCGCGGCGGACGGTGTGAGCGACGCGCGCCTCAAGAAGGACGTCGCCCAGGCCCTGGGCGGCGCGTACAAGGTCCAGACGGCCAAGGAGAACGCGGACGAGAACCGCCAGGACGTCGGCGCCTTCATGGACGTCATCAAGTACGCCATGCTCGGTTTCGCCGGGATCGCGTTCCTCGTCGGCATCTTCCTGATCATCAACACCTTCTCGATGCTGGTCGCCCAGCGCACCCGGGAGATCGGCCTGATGCGGGCCATCGGCTCCTCGCGCCGGCAGGTCAACCGGTCGGTGCTGGCGGAGGCGCTGCTGCTCGGCATCATCGGATCGGTGCTCGGAGTGGGCGCCGGTGTCGGCATAGCCGTCGGCCTGATGAAGCTCATGTCGCTGGCCGGCATGAACCTCTCCACCGGCGACCTCACCGTGAAGGCCACGACCCCCGTCGTGGGCATGGTCCTCGGCGTCGTGGTGACCGTCCTGGCCGCCTACCTGCCCGCCCGGCGGGCCGGCAAGGTCTCCCCGATGGCCGCCCTGCGCGACGCCGGCACCCCTGCCGACGGCCGGGCCGGCTGGGTGCGCGCCCTGATCGGGCTGGTCCTGACCGGCGCGGGCGGCGCCGCCCTCTTCGCGGCGGCCGGCGCCGACAAGGCGAGCGACGGCGCGCTGATGCTGGGCGCCGGAGTGGTGCTGTCCCTGATCGGGTTCGTGGTGATCGGCCCGCTGCTCGCGGGCGGCGTGGTCCGGGTGATCAGCGCGGTCCTGCTGCGGGCCTTCGGCCCCGTCGGCCGCATGGCCGAGCGCAACGCCCTGCGCAACCCGCGCCGTACCGGCGCCACGGGCGCGGCCCTGATGATCGGCCTCGCACTGGTGGCGTGCCTGTCGGTGGTCGGCTCCTCGATGGTCGCCTCGGCCACCAGCGAGCTCGACAAGTCGGTGGGCGCGGACTACATCGTCATGGCGCAGCAGCAGCGGATCGTGCCACAGGCCGAGAAGGCGATCGAGCGCACACCGGGCCTCGCCCACGTCACCCGCTACAAGGTCGTCGACGCCACCCTGACCTCGCCCGACGGCAGGACCGACGACACCGGGGTGACGGCGGCCGACCCGACCTACGCCGAGGACCTGCGCCGTACGACGACGCAGGGCACCCTGTCCGCCGCCTACGGCAAGGACGCCATGTCGGTCGGCTCCGACTATGCCGAGAAGTACGGCGTGAAGGTCGGCGACACCCTCTCCGTGGCCTTCAAGGGCGGCGGGACGGCGAAGCTGAAGGTCGCCGCGATCACCGACGACGAGACCTCCATCGACCAGGGCGCCCGCTACCTCAGCATCGAGACCCTGCGCAGGTACGTACCGGCCGACCGCATCCCGCAGAACATGATCATGTTCGCCAAGGCGGAGGACGGCCAGGAGGCGGCGGCCTACACGGCGCTGAAGAAGGCGCTCGCCGACTACCCGCAGTACCAGGTCCGCGACCAGACCGACTACAAGGAAGAGCTGAAGAACCAGGTCGGCCAGCTTCTCAACATGGTCTACGGCCTCCTGGCGCTGGCGATCATCGTCGCGGTCCTGGGCGTGGTGAACACCCTGGCCCTCTCGGTGGTGGAGCGCACCCGTGAGATCGGCCTGATGCGGGCGATCGGCCTCTCCCGCCGCCAGCTGCGCCGCATGATCCGCATGGAGTCCGTGGTGATCGCCCTCTTCGGCGCCCTGCTGGGCCTCGGGCTGGGCATGGGCTGGGGCGCGACGGCCCAGAAGCTGCTCGCCCTGGAGGGCCTGAACGTCCTCGACATCCCCTGGCCGACGATCATCGGCGTCTTCATCGGCTCGGCCTTCGTCGGCCTGTTCGCCGCCCTCGTACCGGCGTTCCGGGCGGGCCGGATGAACGTCCTGAACGCGATCGCGACCGAATAGCCACCGCACACGGGGGTTGTGGGGGACCGGCCCGGCCGGGCGGAGCGCAGTGCGGCTCCGCCCGGCCGGGCTCAAGGGTGCCCTTCGGGTGACCGGGGCTCGAAGGGGTGCTCCTTCGAGTGACGCGGAGGGGGCGGGCGGCGGTGGAGGGGGACACCGGCCCGGGGAAGCGGGCGCACGGGGAGCGCCCGGCAGAGGTTGTCCACAGCCCAGGCGGGAGCGCACCGCGGAGGTTGTCCACAGCCACCGGCGCCGGTCCGCGCGGCGACGTACGCTGGAAGACCCCCGGCCCGTTCCTCGTGTCGGGCCCTTCGTGTTGCCCACCCCCTCGGACGGAAAGCGCCCTCCATGAGTCTGCACGGTCTGCTCGACGCCGTAGTGAAGGACACCGCTCTCGCGGAAGCGATCACGGCGGCCGCGGACGGCAACCGCATGCACATCGACCTGGTCGGCCCCCCGGCGGCCCGCCCCCTGGCGATCGCCGCCCTCGCCCGCGAGAGCGAGCGCCCCGTCCTCGCCGTCACGGCGACGGGCCGCGAGGCCGAGGACCTGGCCGCGGCCCTGCGCTCCCTGCTCCCCGCCGAGGGGGTCGTGGAGTACCCGTCCTGGGAGACGCTCCCGCACGAGCGCCTCAGCCCGCGCAGCGACACCGTGGGCCGCCGGCTCGCCGTGCTGCGCCGGCTCGCCCACCCCCGCTCCGACGACCCCGGCACCGGCCCGGTCTCCGTGGTCGTCGCCCCCGTGCGCTCCGTGCTCCAGCCCCAGGTCCAGGGACTGGGCGACCTGGAACCGGTCGCCCTGCGCACCGGCGGCACCGCCGACCTGAACGCGGTGGTGGAGGCCCTCGCGGCCGCCGCGTACGCACGCGTGGAGCTCGTCGAGAAGCGCGGCGAGTTCGCCGTGCGCGGCGGCATCCTCGACGTCTTCCCGCCCACCGAGGAACACCCGCTGCGCGTGGAGTTCTGGGGCGACGACATCGAGGAGATCCGCTACTTCAAGGTCGCCGACCAGCGCTCCCTCGAAGTCGCCGCACACGGCCTGTGGGCCCCGCCCTGCCGCGAGCTGCTGCTCACCGACGACGTGCGCGCCCGCGCGCGTGCCCTCGCCGAGAAGCACCCCGAACTCGGCGAGCTGCTCGGCAAGATCGCCGAGGGCATCGCCGTGGAGGGCATGGAGTCGCTGGCACCGGTCCTCGTCGACGACATGGAACTGCTGCTCGACGTCCTGCCGAAGGGCGCCATGGCCGTCGTCTGCGACCCCGAGCGGGTGCGCACCCGGGCCGCCGACCTCGTGGCCACCTCGCAGGAGTTCCTCCAGGCGTCCTGGGCCGCCACCGCCGGCGGCGGCGAGGCTCCCATCGACGTCGGCGCGGCCTCCCTGCGGTCCCTGGCAGGCGTCCGCGACCGCGCCCGCGAGCTGGACATGATGTGGTGGTCGGTGTCGCCGTTCGCGGCCGACGACGAACTCGACGCGGACACCCTGAAGCTCGCCATGCACGCTCCCGAGTCCTACCGCGGCGACACCGCCAAGGCCCTCGCCGACACCAAGGGCTGGCTCGCCGACGGCTGGCGCACGGTCTTCGTGACCGAGGGCCACGGCCCGGCGGCCCGCACGGTCGAGGTGCTCGGCGGGGAGGGCGTGCCGGCCCGCCTGGAGGCCGAGCTGGGGGAGATCTCCCCGTCCGTCGTCCACGTCGCCTGCGGCTCGATCGACTTCGGGTTCGTGGACCCGGTGCTCGGACTGGCCGTCCTGACCGAGACCGACCTCTCGGGCCAGAAGGCCGCAGGCAAGGACGGCGCCCGGATGCCGGCCCGCCGCCGCAAGACCATCGACCCGCTCACCCTGGAGGCGGGCGACTACATCGTCCACGAGCAGCACGGCGTCGGCCGCTACATCGAGATGGTGCAGCGCACCGTCCAGGGCGCCACCCGCGAGTACCTGGTCGTGGAGTACGCCCCCGCCAAGCGCGGCCAGCCCGGCGACCGGCTGTACATCCCGACCGACCAGCTGGAGCAGATCACCAAGTACGTCGGCGGCGAGGCGCCCACGCTGCACCGGCTGGGCGGCGCCGACTGGACGAAGACGAAGGCCCGCGCGAAGAAGGCCGTCAAGGAGATCGCCGCCGACCTGATCAAGCTCTACAGCGCGCGCATGGCGGCCCCCGGGCACGCCTTCGGCCCGGACACCCCCTGGCAGCGCGAGCTGGAGGACGCCTTCCCCTACGCCGAGACCCCCGACCAGCTCACGACCATCGCCGAGGTCAAGGAGGACATGGAGAAGTCGGTCCCGATGGACCGGCTGATCTGCGGCGACGTCGGCTACGGCAAGACGGAGATCGCCGTGCGGGCCGCGTTCAAGGCGGTCCAGGACGGCAAGCAGGTCGCCGTCCTCGTCCCCACGACCCTTCTGGTGCAGCAGCACTTCGGGACGTTCTCCGAGCGCTACTCGCAGTTCCCGGTCGCCGTGCGGGCCCTGTCGCGCTTCCAGACCGACACCGAGGCCAAGGCGGTCCTGGAGGGTCTGCGCGAGGGCGCGGTCGACATCGTGATCGGCACGCACCGGCTGTTCTCCTCGGAGACCAAGTTCAAGGACCTCGGCCTGGTCATCGTCGACGAGGAGCAGCGCTTCGGCGTCGAGCACAAGGAGCAGCTGAAGAAGCTGCGCGCCAACGTCGACGTGCTGACGATGTCCGCGACCCCCATCCCCCGCACCCTGGAGATGGCGGTCACCGGCATCCGCGAGATGTCCACGATCACCACGCCGCCGGAGGAGCGCCACCCGGTGCTGACCTTCGTCGGCCCCTACGAGCAGAAGCAGATCGGCGCCGCCATCCGCCGCGAACTGCTGCGCGAGGGCCAGGTCTTCTACATCCACAACCGCGTCGAGTCGATCGACCGCGCGGCGGCCCGGCTGCGCGAGATCGTCCCCGAGGCGCGCATCGCGACGGCCCACGGCCAGATGTCGGAGCAGGCGCTGGAGCAGGTGGTCGTCGACTTCTGGGAGAACAAGTTCGACGTGCTCGTCTCGACGACGATCGTCGAGTCCGGCATCGACATCTCCAACGCCAACACCCTGATCGTCGAGCGCGGCGACAACTTCGGCCTCTCCCAGCTGCACCAGCTGCGCGGCCGGGTGGGCCGGGGCCGCGAGCGCGGCTACGCGTACTTCCTCTACCCGCCGGAGAAGCCGCTGACGGAGACCGCCCACGAGCGGCTGGCCACCATCGCCCAGCACACCGAGATGGGCGCGGGCATGTACGTGGCGATGAAGGACCTGGAGATCCGCGGCGCGGGCAACCTCCTGGGCGGCGAGCAGTCCGGCCACATCGCCGGCGTCGGCTTCGACCTGTACGTGCGCATGGTCGGCGAGGCCGTCGCGGACTACCGCGCCTCGCTGGAGGGCGGCGTGGAGGAGGAGCCGCCGCTGGAGGTCAAGGTCGAGCTCCCGGTCGACGCGCACGTCCCGCACGACTACGCCCCCGGGGAGCGGCTGCGCCTGGCGGCCTACCGCGCCATCGCCTCGGCCACCACGGAGGAGGACGTCAGGGCCGTCCGCGAGGAGCTGTCCGACCGCTACGGCAAGGTGCCCGAGCCCGTGGAGAACCTGCTGCTGGTGGCGGGGCTGCGCATGCTGGCCCGCGCGTGCGGCGTCGGCGAGATCGTCCTCCAGGGCAACAACATCCGCTTCGCCCCGGTGGAGTTGCGCGAGTCCCAGGAACTGCGCCTCAAGCGGCTGTACCCCGGCAGCGTCATCAAACCGGCCGTCCACCAGGTCCTGGTCCCGCGCCCGAAGACCGCGAAGGTCGGCGGCAAGCCGCTGGTCGGACGCGAACTGCTGGGCTGGGTGGGCGAGTTCCTGGCATCCGTCCTGGGCTCGTGACGGCGCAGCGGGATCGGAGAGGCGCCCCGGGCGGGGAGGTGCGTGCCCCCGCACGGCCGTCCGGCCATCCGGGCGCGCGGCCTGCGGAGAACCGGCCCCGCCCCCGGGCAGCCGGAAGCCGTCCGCGGGAGGTGGGTCTCCGCGGACGGCTCTTTCCAGGGTGGTCCGTGAAAGCCCGGCCGTGCCGGACGGCGGGGCGGCTCGCGCCCGCCGGTGCGGTCACGGGCGCCCGGCCCGGCGGCCAGGGTCCTCCGTGGGGTTCCGGCCCTACGGCTGGTCGGGCTTGTCGCGGTCCATGCCCATGCCGCGCTCCATCCGCTGCTGCGCGTCGTCGACCTGGCCCTCGTACTTGTTGCCCGTCTTGTCGTTGACCTTCTTCTCCGCCGCGTCGGACATGTCCCTGGCCTTGTCCTGCGCCTGGCGGTTCTTGAACTTGTCGAAGATGCCCATCCAGAGCTCCTTCCGGAGGTGACTCACCCCGACGATACGCCCGACTTGCGAGGTATGCGCACTGGCGTCCGAGTCGGAGTGATCCGAACAGATCCGAACCAGCCAGAATCAGCCAGAACCGTTCCAGTCTGTTCTGGTCCGTTCCAGTCCGTTCCTCCGCCCCGCTCCAGTCCGCTCCGCACCGTCCAGTCCGCTCCGCACCGTTCCAGTCCGCACCGCCCCGTACCTCTCGGATGCCTCCGTGCGCCCGGTCGCTACCGTGTGCACGCCCCGGGGGCGGGGAAGAAGACCCCCGGGTGCGGGGTGGACCGCGCGACAGGGGAGGGGCGTACGTGAGGCGTCTGAGGGGCGGGACGGCGGGCGCCGCGGCCGTGCTCGGCACGGTGCTGCTGCTCGCGGGCTGCGAGAACGTCGATCTGTCCGGGGGAGGGCCCTCCGGTTCGGCCGTCCCGGCCGCGGAGCCCGGCCGGGCCGTGAGCCCCCTGGACAACCCCGACGGCACCGCTCCCGGCCTCGCGCCCGTCACCACCGACGCCGACCGCGCCGAGGCACGCGCCCTGATCGAGAAGGTGACCACGAAGGGCCGCGGCCCCAGGACCGGCTACGACCGCGACGAGTTCGGCTACGCCTGGACGGACTCGGCCCCCGGCGGCGTCCCCTTCTCCCGCAACGGCTGCGACACCCGCAACGACTTGCTGAAACGCGATGGCCAGAAGGTCACCTTCCGGTCCGGCTCCGACTGCGTGGTCGTGTCGATGACCCTGTACGACCCGTACACCGGCAAGGACATCGCCTGGAAGAAGGCGAAGGCCACCGAGGTCCAGATAGATCACGTGGTGCCGCTGTCGTACGCCTGGCAGATGGGGGCTTCCCGCTGGAGCAAGGGCAAGCGGGAGCAACTGGCCAACGACGCGCTGAACCTGCTGCCGGTCTCTGGCTCCGACAACTCGGCCAAGCGGGATTCGGGCCCGGCGTCCTGGCTGCCGCCGAACAAGGCGATCCGCTGCTCGTACGCGGTGCGGTTCGCGCAGGTGGCGGAGAAGTACGGACTCTCGGTGACGGCCCCGGACAAGGAAAAGATGCTCCAGCAGTGCGGGGGCTGAGACGGCTGCGGTGACCTGCGTAAAATGCCGTCGCTATCGCGCTGTGGGACGCATACGCTTCGTTGCCGTGGCTGACCGCATACAGAAGATCGTGACGAAGCTGCCGGGCCTGAAGAGCGTCACCGACGTGTGGAAGACGGCTGACCGCAGTCTCGAGCGGGGGGACGCTGCCTTCGTCACGGATCTCGCCATCGCCCTCGCCGGGGCTGACGTGTCCGACGCTGGGCGCACATGGCAGTACAGGAGTGTTTTCGACTACCTGCTCCGGCTCATGGCCACCACGCCCGGTCCCGGCAACGTTGCCCAAACACTGCGGTTGGTCTCTTCGGCGGAGGTCTACGGCCGGAAGCTGGACCGCTATACCGCCTCCCTGCTGGCCTCCAGCCAACCGGCCGAGGAACTCGCAGTGGCGTTCACCGGACACGCCACCGAGGAACTGCGCGCGTGTCTGGTCCATGAACTGGTGCTCAGAGGCGTCGACGTCACGGGGACACCGGGGATCGCCGGGTGGGCGACGTCGCCGCACTGGAGTCATCATCCTCTGCGACGGCTGCCGTTGGCGCTGGCGGAGGTGGAAGGCCAGCCTGATCTGCCGAGCTGCAACGCGCGGGGAGGCAGCCACTCGATGCCCTACGGCCCGCTGGCGAACCGAGAGGTGCGGGGCGATGGGCGGGCGCAGGTGCCGTCAGCCGAGGAGACGACGACCGAAGCCGTTACCAAGGGCATCGGTGCTGCTGTGACGAACTGGGCCGACGAGTCGAATGGCCGCATCGAAGCACGAACCTTCGATCTGGCCGCTTCTCTCGCAGTTGAGTCGGTACCGAGCACGCTGATGGCACTCGGGCTGAAGTGTCTGGAGGGGGCGGGGACGAAGAAGACCTCTTTGTCGGTCGCGGCCTGCCCGCCGGAGCACGCATGGCGAGTTCTCTTCGCCGCCGCGTCCACAGGCGGCGCCTACAACTCCGGTGCTCGTGGTGCCTACGGTCGTCTGGCCGCGTGGCAGTCCATGGCCGGCCTCTCCGGTACTGCGTACGACAGTCCTGCAGAGGAGGTCGAGGCACGTGCACGGGCGTGCGCTTGGTATGCCTTCAGCGCGAACACCAAGTGGTTCGAGCGTGTGGCCTGGGACATCGGCCTGGTCGCGGTCTCGCCGGACAGTCGGCAGCTGGCAATGTTGGCCGCGACGGACACCGACTGACCACGGTCCTGAACGCGTCGTGCGCCCTGAGACGTCAGGTGGAAGCCGGCTCCTCGGATCGCCTGAGTTGTTCGATCACGCCTTCCCGGCCTCCGCCGAGCTGGGCTTGAAGCCGCCGGGTGTCTGCCTCCAGCTCCGCGTTCCTGAGTACCAGGACCTGGATCTGGTTCGCGTACGCCGCCACGGTGGCACTGTAGTTCCCGAATCTCGGTCGCCTTGTCCCGACGGACTTCCCGCTCCGACTGTTTCAGACGCGCGACTTCCTGCCTGAGCTCGTCGGTCTCCGGGCGTCTGGCCTCGGGAGAGCTGAGAGTCTCTTTGATCACCGTCACGACGGGAGAGCGGTAGTACGAAGCCCGCGAGACGCCCCCCTCGGCGCAGATGTTCACCGCCGAGGTCCGGCCGTCGGTGATCTCGGGGCGGCCGGACACGAGCTGCTCGAAGGCACGCATGATCTCGTGGTCGACTTCGGTCAGGCCGGGGTTCTCGCGGGCCAGACGGAAGAAGGCGGTGCGGACGGCCTGGAGGGTCTCGCCGGTGGGGTCGGTCATCGTCGGGAGTCCTCGTGGTCGATTTCGGCGAGCGATCAGGTGGGTGAGTGTGGCCAGGTGCTCGGTGATGGCGAGCTGCTGGAGTCGTGGCAGGCCGGTCGCCTCGCCGAGTTCGGACTCAGCCAAGTCGTGCGCTCGCTCCAGGCGAGGCAGATGGACGGCGGAACGACGCGAGTTGGGGCAGCGCAGGCACATGTCGAGCATGGGAACGGGGCGTCCCACAGGTTTGGCGCGCTTGCGGCAGACGGCCGTCTCCGCCTGGTAGAAGCAGTCGTTGAGTACGCCTGGGTGCAGAAGCGCCGTGGACGCTTTCGCGTCTTCTCCGGCTTCGTCCTTCCCGTCCGGGGAGTGCCCGTTCGGGGACGCCGTCGTCAGATCTTGTACGAGGTGTCGTCGGCGGTCAGCGGGCCGTGGTGTGCGATGCACCAGAGGACGTTCTCCAGCCGGCCCCACCCGTGTTGGCGCTGGTCGCGGCCAGTGACTGCCAGCTTCTCGCCCTCCAGGATTCGGTCGCGGATGCGAGCGACGCCGTCCAGGGCAGCGGCCTCCAACGCGTCGAGCATCTGCGGTCGCGCAGGG
>NZ_AGBF01000160.1 GCF_000225525.1 Streptomyces zinciresistens K42
CGGGCGCTTCGGCGGGCGGTGTCGGAGGCGGCGGGGCGGGGGCGCGGGGGCGGGGCGGTGTCGCGGGAGCGGGGAGGCGGCGCGGGGGCGGGCAGGACCTCGGCACGGCCGTCCGCACCGTCGGCCGCACCGAGGTCGTCACGGGCCGCGGAACACCCTCGCCGGAACCCACTCGTTCTAGAACGCGTTCCAGTACGGCGTCCCCCTGTATAGCCCAGCACCGGGCACTTGGGAAGACTCCTGACGGCATGTCAGATCCGGTGGGCGGTGACATCCGCACCGCCGGGGCCGCCAGGGCGTGTTTCGAAAGTAGCGTCGTCCGCCCGCAGGGCGCCGGGCAGGCGGGACTCTCGAAACACGCTCTAAGGCCGCCTCCGCCGTACGGGCCGGATTCTCCGCGGGGACGGCCCGGTCGTGCCCGGAGCCGAGCCCGCCGTACGCGCCTACGCTGGGGACGTGAACGAGATGCCGCGGGATCACCGGGCCGGCAAGTCCATCCGGGTGCTGCTCGCCGAGGACCGGGGCATGACGCACGGGGCCCTGGCCCTCCTGCTCGGGATGGAGCCGGACATCGCGGTCGTGGCGCAGGTGCCGGCGGGTGGCGCGATCGTGGACGCCGCCCTCGCGCACCGGCCCGACGTGGCGCTCCTGGACATCGGACTCCCGGACCTGAGCGGGCTCGACGCCGCCGCCGAACTGCGCGACCAGGTGCCCGACTGCCGGGTGCTGATCCTCACCACCTCCGGCCGCCCCGGCCAGCTGCGCCGGGCCATGGCGGCGGGGGCCGCCGGCTTCCTCGTCAAGGACGGTCCCGTGGCGGAACTGGCGGGCGCCGTCCGCCGGGTGCTGACCGGCGAGACGGTGATCGACCCCGGCCTGGCCGCGGCCGCCCGGAGCGCCGGCCCCGGCCCGCTCACCACCCGCGAGCGCGACGTCCTGAACGCCGCCTCCGGCGGCGCGACCGTCTCCGGCATCGCGGCGGAGCTGCGTCTGCCGGAGTCCGCCGTCCGCGGCTGCCTCGCCTCCGCGATCGGCAGGACCGGCACCCGCAACCGGACGGAGGCACTGCGGGAGGCCCGCCACCGGGGATGGCTGTGACCCGGGCCGGACGGCCGGGCGCGGGGCCCGGGGGCCGGCATGGCTGTGCCCCCGGACGGGCGGCCGGGCGCGGGGCCCGGGGCCCGGGGCCGGGACGAGGCCGGAGTCGAGGTCGGGGCCCGGGGTCGAGGTCGGCGCCCGGAGTCGAGGTCGGGGCCCGGAGTCGGCGGGGAGTGCGGCGGAGCCGTGCGAGGGGTACGTACCGGGGGCGTGACGCCGGGTGTCCTCGGCGGCGCGGGAGTCCGTGGAGGCCCCGGATCGCCGCCTCAGTCCGCGGACGTCGTGCGGGGCAGCCACAGCAGCATCAGCAGCGCGCCCGCGAGGAGGATGCCCGTGGAGGTCCGGAAGACCAGGGCGTAGCCGTCGGTGAGGGCGGCGGGCGAGGTGCTTCCCCCGGAGCGGGCGGCGGCGATGGTGGACATGATCGCGAGGCCGAGCGAACCGCCCATCGTGCGGGAGGTGTTGATCAGCCCGGAGACGAGGCCGGCCTCACCGGGGCGCGCCCCGGACGTGGCGAGGGCGGCCAGCGGGGTCGCCGCGAGGCCCGCGCCCAGCATCATCAGGACACCCGGCACCATGATCGCCGTCAGGAACTCGCCGCGGGTGCTCAGGGTCGACTGCCAGGCGAATCCGGTGGCCGCCACGAGCGTCCCGGTCACGGCGACGGTGCGGGCGCCGAGCCGCCGCATGAGCCGGGGCGCGTACTGGGAGCCGACGATCACGGCGAGCGAGGTGGGAACCAGGGCCAGACCGGCTTCGAGCGGGGTGTAGCGAAGGACGTTCTGGGCGTACAGCGTCATGAAGAACCACATGCAGAACATGGCCGATCCGCTCATCAGCATCGCCACGTTCGCGGAGGACACCGCACGCGAGCGGAACAGGCCGAGCGGCATCAGCGGGGCCGCGGTGCGCGCCTCGACCACCAGGAACGCGCCGATCAGCGCGACCCCGGCGAGCAGGGGCGCGACGGTGGCCCCCGCGGTCCAGCCCGCGGCCTCGGTCTGGGAGATGCCGTACGCGAGGGTCGCCAGTCCGGCCGTCACGAGCACCGCGCCCGGCAGGTCGGGGCGGCGCCGGCCGCCGGCGACGCTCTCGGTGAGCCAGAGCACGGCCGCGACCAGGACGACCGCCCCGACGGGGACGTTGATCAGCAGTACCCAGCGCCAGGACAGCAGGTCCACGAGCACCCCGCCCACGAGCCCGCCGGCGGCTCCGCCGCCCGCGCCGACCGCGGTCCAGGTCGCTATCGCGCGCGCCCGCGCCTGCCCCTCGGGCACGGCGGCGGTGACGATCGTGAGGGTCGCGGGGGCCAGTACGGCGGCGCCGAGGCCCTGCGCGGCCCGTGCGGCCAGCAGCTGCCAGTCCTGCTGGGCGAGGCCGCCGGCCAGGGAGGCCAGCGTGAACAGGCCGAGCCCGAGGAGGAACATGCGCTTGCGGCCGTAGAGGTCGCCGGCCCGTCCGCCGAGCAGCATGAACCCGGCGAAGGCGATGGCGTAGGCGTTGACGACCCATTGCAGGCCCGGTGCGCCGAGGCCCAGGTCGGCGCGCATCGACGGCAGCGCGACGTTCACGACGGAGACGTCCAGGACGACCAGGAACTGGCCGGCGCACGCGAGCGCCACGACGAGCCAGGCGGGCGGGGCGGAGCGGCGGGGGCGGGGGGTGACGCGGGTGGTATCGGCGGCTTCGAGCATGGGCGTCATGCTCTCAACCGCGGACGGCCCCCGGCATCGGGATTTCGGCCTAGTGCTGTGGCCGGGAGGCGCCCGGCGCGGGCCGCGCGCTCGGGGGGTGCCCCGGACCCGCGGCGTCGCCCGGCGGCGCCCCGCGCACGCCCCGGACCCGCCCATGCCCCACCCACGCTCCACCCCCGCTCCACCCGCCCGCGTTCCCCGCCCCAAGAGAAGGTCAAAAATTCGTTAGTGTGCCAAAGCATCGGAATAGTTGCCCCGGCACACGGAGTTCGAACTACACATGACACAAACGACCAGCGACCAGCCCACGGGCAGGGCGGCCTCCGGCGCCGTCGTCCCGGTTCTCGCCTTCGCGGGCATCGTGGTCGCGGTGATGCAGACCCTGCTCGTCCCGGTCATCAAGGACCTCCCGCAACTGCTGGGCACCTCGCCCAGCAACGCCACCTGGGTCCTGACCTCCACCCTCCTCTCCGGCGCCGTGGCGACCCCGATCATGGGCCGGCTCGGCGACCTGTACGGCAAGCGGCGCATGCTGATATCCAGCCTGGCCGTGATGGTCGTCGGCGCGCTGCTCAGCGCGGTCACCAGCGCCCTGCTCCCCATGATCGTCGGCCGCACCCTCCAGGGCTTCGCCATGGGCGCGATCCCGCTCGGCATCGGCCTGATGCGCGACCTGCTCCCCCGTGAGCGGCTCGGCTCGGCGATGGCCCTGATGAGCTCCTCGATCGGCGTCGGCGGCGGACTCGCGCTGCCCGCGGCGGCCCTGGTCGCCCAGAACGCGAACTGGCACACCCTCTTCTACGGCGCCGCCGGGCTCGGCGTCCTCGCCATCGCGCTGACCCTCCTCGTCGTACCGGAGTCCGGCGTCCGCGCGCGGGGCTCCTTCGACGCCCCCGGCGCGCTCGGCCTCTCCGCGGGCCTCGTCCTGTTCCTGCTGCCCATCACCAAGGGCAGCGACTGGGGCTGGACGTCGGCCTCCACGCTCGGCCTCTTCGCCGGTTCGGCGGCCGTCCTGCTGCTGTGGGGCGGGTACGAGCTGCGCGCGAAGGCGCCCCTGGTCGACCTGCGCACCACCGCCCGCCCGGCCGTGCTCTTCACCAACCTCGCCTCGATCATGGTCGGCGTCAGCTTCTTCGTCGTCTCCCTGGTCCTGCCCCAGCTGCTCCAGCTCCCGAAGGAGACCGGATACGGCCTCGGCCAGTCGATGGTGGTCGCCGGCCTGCTGGTCGCGCCGCTCGGTCTGACGATGATGGTCACCGCCCCGGTCTACGCCCGCCTCTCGGCGAAGTACGGCCCGAAGACCACCCTGATCCTCGGCATGGTGATCATCGGGATCGGCTACGGCGCCGGCCTCGGCCTGATGAGCGCGGCCTGGCAGAGCCTGGTCATCGCGGTGATCCTCGGCGCCGGCATCGGCCTCGCGTACTCGTCGCTCCCGGCGCTGATCATCGGCGCGGTGCCCGCCTCGGAGACGGGCGCCGCCAACGGCCTCAACACGCTGATGCGTTCCATCGGCACGTCCGTCTCCAGCGCCGTGATCGGCATGGTCCTCGCCAACACCGCGAACGACGTCGGCGGGGTCGCCGTCCCGACCATGCAGGGCTTCCGGGTGTCGTTCCTGATCGCGACCGGGGCCGTCGCCGTCGGCCTGGTGCTGGCCCTGTTCCTGCCGAACCAGCGTCCCGCCGCCCACCCGCGGCTGCGCGCCAGCAGCGAGGAGGACGCCAACCTGGAGCGGGTGGAGGAGGCCCTGCGCGGCTTCCGCGGCCGGGTCCTGGACGCCTCCGGCACCCCGGTGGCCCGCGCCAGGGTCACCCTGATCGACCGGCGGGGCCGCCAGGCCGGGGCCACGCTGTCGTCCGAGGACGGCAGCTACGTCCTCGCCGTGCCCGCCCGGGGCGCCTACGTCCTGGCCGCCCGCGCCGACGGCCACGCCCCGCGCGCCTCGTCCGCCACCCACGCCGGCCACGACGGCGCGGTCGACGTGGACCTCTCCCTGCCGGGCGAGGCGGTCACCGCCTGACGCCCGCCGGTGCGCGCGCACCCCCCGTCACCCGGGTGGCGGGGGGTGTGGTGCACGATGGGCGCCCACACGGTCTACGACGGAGAGGACCCGCATGGCCCCGGCCCCCGCACCCGAGATCCTGGCCGCCTTCGAGGCGGCGAAGGGCTTCATGCCCGCGGGCGAGGGCCTGGCGCTGTACGCGGCGGCCGTCGACGCCGGCCGGCTCGGCCTGCCGCTGCTGGAGGTCGGCACCTACTGCGGCCGCTCCACGATCCTGCTCGCCGACGCCGCCCGCGCGGCCGGCGTGACGGCCCTCACCGTCGACCACCACCGCGGCAGCGAGGAGCAGCAGCCGGGCTGGGAGTACCACGACCCGAAGACCGTGGACCCGGAGACCGGGCTGATGGACACCCTGCCGGAGTTCCGCCGCACCCTGCACCGGGCCGGGCTGGAGGAGCACGTCGTCGCCCTGGTCGGCCGCTCCCCGCAGGTGGCGAAGGTGTGGGGCACCCCGCTCGGCCTGGTCTTCGTCGACGGCGGCCACACCGACGAGCACGCGAACGCCGACTACGAGGGCTGGGCCCCGCATCTCGCCGAGGGCGGGCTCCTCGTCATCCACGACGTCTTCCCCGACCCCGAGGACGAGTTCACCGGGCAGGCCCCGTACCGCGTCTTTCTCCGGGCCCTGGAATCCGGGGCGTTCACGCGGGTGTCGGAGTCGGGCTCGCTGCGGGTGCTCAGGCGCACGGGACGCGGCGTCTGACCTTCCCGCCCCGGCGGGCGCCCGTAAGGTGGCGGGCGTGTCGTCCACAGGTCCGGACTTCGGTCCTCCCCCGCCCCGTCGCGGCCGTCGCCGCGCGCTGACCGCGGCGCTCGCCGCCCTGGTGCCCGCGGCCCTGCTCGGCCGGCTGGTGTTCGACGCGGCCGGCGGGGGTGGTGGGAGCGGCTCCGGCGGTGCGGCGGCGCGTCCGTCGCCGTCGGGCGCGCGGCCGTCGGAGCCGCCAGCCGGCTCCCCGGCCGGGGACGGTGCGAAGCCGAGCCCGACGCCCTCCGCCGCCGCGGGCGGACCGCTGCGGGGCAGGGTCGTCGTGGTCGACCCGGGCCACAACCCCGGCAACTTCCGCCGCACCTCCGAGATCGGCCGGCAGGTGGACATCGGGACGAACCGCAAGGAGTGCGACACGACGGGGACGGCCACCAACGCCGGTTACGCGGAAGCCGAGTTCACCCTCGACGTCGCCCGCCGGATGCGCGCGCTGCTGGAGGAGCAGGGCGCCACCGTCACGTTCACCCAGGACGGGGACCGGCCGTGGGGGCCGTGCGTCGACGAGCGCGCGCGGATCGGCAACCGGGCGCGGGCGGACGCCGCGGTCTCCCTGCACGCCGACGGCGCGGGCGCGGGGCAGCGCGGCTTCCACGTGATCCTGCCCGGCGCGGTGGACGAGGGCGACGCCGACACCGGCCCGATCGTCGGCCCGTCGCGCCGGCTCGGCGAGCGCGTCGCGGGCTCCTTCGCCCGCGTCACCGGCAGCGCGCCCTCCGACTACGCCGGCGGCGGGAGCGGACTCGTCACGCGGAAGGACCTGGGCGGTCTCAATCTGTCGACGGTTCCCAAGGTGTTCGTCGAGTGCGGCAACATGCGCGACAGCAAGGACGCGGCACTGTTCACCAGTGGCGCCTGGCGGCAGAAGGCCGCGCAGGGCATCTCCGAGGGAATCGTGAGCTTCCTGCGGGGGTAGTGGTTTCCGGGTGCATCCCGGCGGACAGACTCGTCGGTCGGACGATAAGGTCGTTCGTACGATGAGGGGCCACCCCCGCGCTTCACTCAGGGGCCTGACGGCGACATGGTGACAGCGACGCCTCCAGCGATGCCGATGTTGAGACGACTGACGAAGGACCTGAAGTGAATATCCGCTCTCTCACTCGGGGCGACGGCGTGGTGATCGGAGCAGCGGTACTGCTGTTCATCGCGTCGTTCCTCGACCTCTATTCGTACGCCGGTTATAACGTGGACGCCAACGCCTGGGACTCCCTGGGCCTCGGCATGGGTGTGTACATGGGCGGGGTCGTCGGTGCCGCCCTCGTCGTCGTGAACCGGCTCGTGCCCCGGCCGCGCAAGGTGGCCGGCCTCGATCTCGGCGCCACGGGCGTGGCCTTCGCGGTCCTCGTCGCCTGGATCCAGTTCTGGAACCTGGTGGACGGCCCGGACCGCGCGGACATGGGCGCCGGTGTCGTCCTCGGCTTCATCGCGGCCCTCGTCCTGGCCGGCGGCGCCGTCGCCACCCCCCTGGTCCCCGCGCTGCAGGCGGCGCTGCTCCCGGCCCCGGGACCGGCCGCCCCGCAGCCCTACGGCGCCCAGCCGCCCGGCGGTTACGGCTACCCGGGCGCGCAGCAGCAGTCCTTCGGCGGTCAGCCGCCGGCCGGGCAGCCCTTCGGCGGCGGGCAGCCGCAGGCCCAGCCGCCCGCCCCGGCCGGGGACTTCTCGCCGTTCTGGTTCGCCGTTCCGGTGGCGCGTCCGCTCTTCCCGGAGGACGGCTCGCCCTCGCCGATCGCCGAACTCGCCCCCGGCACCTGGTACCTGGCCGTGGAGCAGCGCGGTCCCGCGCTCATCGCGCAGACGCAGGACGGCCGCCGCGGTGTGCTCCAGGACACCTCGGGCATCCAGCGCGGCTGAACCCGGCACCCCGAGCCGCACGACGGCCCCTCGCCCTTCCCGGCGGGGGGCCGTTGTCGTACAGTCTCCTCCCTGCTGACACACCGTCAGAAGGAGGCAGACATGCGGCTCGGGCTCGCTCTCGGCTACTGGGGCCGCGGCCCCCGCGCCGACCACGTCCCCCTGGCCCAGGAGGCCGAGCGCCTCGGCTACGGCTCGGTGTGGACCGCCGAGTCCTGGGGCTCGGACGCCTTCACCCCGCTCACCTGGATCGCCGCGCACACCTCGACGATCAAGCTGGGTACGGCGGTTGCCCAGATGGCGGCCCGCTCCCCCACGACCACGGCAATGCACGCCCTGACCCTCGACCACCTCTCGGGCGGGCGGGTGATGCTGGGGCTGGGGCTCTCGGGGCCGCAGGTGGTGGAGGGCTGGTACGGGCGGCCGTTCCCGAGGTCGCCGCTGACCGCGACCCGGGAGTACGTCGACGTCGTACGGCAGGTCCTGCGGCGCGAGGGGCCGGTGGCGCTCGACGGGCGCTTCCACTCCCACCCCTACCGCGGGCCGGACGCCACCGGCATCGGCAAGGCCCTCAGGCCCGTCACCCATCCCCTGCGCGCGGACCTGCCGGTGCTGCTGGGCGCCGAGGGGCCGAAGAACGTCGCCCAGACCGTGCGGATCGCGGACGGCTGGCTGCCGCTGTACTGGTCGCCGGAGCGGCCCGAGGTGTACGGCGAGGCGGTCGCAGGCCTCCCCGCGGGCTTCCTCGTCGCGCCGATGGCCCATGTGCGGATCTGCGACGACGTCGCCGAAGGGCTGCTGCCCGTCAAGACGATGCTCGGCTTCTACATCGGCGGCATGGGCCACGCGGCCCGCAACTTCCACGCCGACCTGATGGCGCGCATGGGCTACCCGGAGGAGGCCCGGCGGGTCCAGCGGCTGTTCCTGGAGGGCCGGCGCGAGGAGGCCGTCCTCGCCGTCCCCGACGCCTTCGCCGACGAGATCTCCCTCGTCGGACCGCGCGAACGGGTCGCGGAGCGGCTGGAGTCGTGGCGCGGGGGCCCGGTGACCGACCTGCTGGCCCTGTCGCCGGACCGGCACACCCTGCGGGTGCTCGCGGAGCTCAACGCGTAGGCGGGGCCGACGGCGAGGGGTTTATCCGGGGGTTCACCGGTCACACGCAGGACATGTCCCCTAGAAATCGCAACGGTGCCAGTCAGGCGGGCACGGCCGTAGCCGTCGTCGCCGATGTGATGGCCCTCATCCTGGGCCTGTGGATCCTCATGTACCTGCTGGACGCCAATCGTGCGAACGAGTTCGTCCAGTTCATCCACGGCGCCGCCCGCTGGCTCGCGGGCTGGTCGTACGACCTGTTCACGTTCGACGAGGAGTGGGCGCGCGTCGTCTCCGGATACGGTCTGGCCGCGCTGGTCTACCTGTTCGTGGGCCACGCGATCGCCAACCGGGTCCGGCACTGAGGCGCCGCTCAGGCGCAGCAGTCGGGGTCGAGTCCGCTCGGCAGGCGGTCCCCGCCGAACACGGCGCACGTCGCCTCGTGTCCCCCGAGCGCGGCGACGGCGAGCAGCAGTGACGCGGCCGTCCACGTCGTGAGTTCCAGCGGCCAGACGGCGTCGTCCTCGAAGACGTACCCGGTCCAGTACAGCCCGCTCTGCGCGTCCCGCAGATGCCGGATGGACTGGAGGATGTCCAGCGCCCGGTCGGACTCGCCCATCGCCCACAGGGCCAGGGCGAGTTCGGCCGACTCCCCGCCGGTCACCCACGGGTTCGGCACGACACAGCGCACGCCGAGTCCCGGCACGACGAAGCGGTCCCAGGACTCCTCGATACGGGACTTGGCCTCGGCGCCCGTCAACGCCCCGCCCAGCACGGGGTAGTACCAGTCCATCGAGTAGCGGTTCTTGTCCAGGAAGCGCTCGGGGTGCCTGCGGATCGCGTGGCGCAGCGCCCCGGCCGCCAACTCCCAGTCCGGCTGGGCCTCTTCGCGCTGTTCGGCGATGGCGAGCGCGCAGCGCAGGGCGTGGTGGACCGAGGAGGAGCCGGTGAGCAGGGCGTCCGGGGACGCGGTGCCGTCCTCGTCGCGCCGCCAGCCGATCTGCCCGCCGGGCAGCTGGAGTTGCAGCACGCACTCGACCGCCGCGTACACGCAGGGCCACATGCGGTCCAGGAACGTGTCGTCGCCGGTGGAGAGGTAGTGGTGCCAGACGCCGACGGCGACGTAGGCGACGAAGTTGGTCTCCGATCCGGCGTCGGTGACGTCGTCGTGGGCGCCGTCCCGGTAGGCGGCGTACCAGGAGCCGTCGTCGTTCTGGTGGTCGGCCAGCCAGGTGTACGCCCGTTCCGCGGCGGTGTGTTCACCGGCGGCGTCCAGGGCCATCGCGGCCTCGACGTGGTCCCACGGGTCGAGGTGGTGGCCGCGGAACCAGGGGATCGCCCCGTCCTCCCGCTGCACGGCGAGGATGCCCGCCACGGTCGCGGCGGCCTGCTCGGCGGTGAGGACCCCGGGCAGGACGAGGTGCTCCGTGCGGGGAGTGGTCACGCGGCGTCCACCCGGGGCAGGTGCGGCTTGGTCGCGTAGGCCACGAAGCTCTTGCCGATGAGCGGGTTCAGCGCCCGCTCGGCGACCCGGGTGGCCAGCGGTTTCTTCATGATGTCCCAGACCAGCAGCTTGTGGTACGCCCGTACCGGCAGCGCCCTGTCGTTGTCGACGCCGAACGCGCACTTCAGCCACCAGTACGGCGCGTGCAGGGCGTGGGCGTGGTGGGTGCCGTAGGGCCTGAGGCCGGCGCCGCGCATCTTCGCGAGCAGTTCGTCCGCGCGGTAGATGCGGATGTGGCCGCCCTCGACCTCGTGGTAGGCGTCGGACAGCGCCCAGCACACCTTCTCGGGGCCGTGGCGCGGGACGGTGACGGCGATCCGGCCGCCCGGCCTGAGCACGCGCACCATCTCGGCGAGGACGCCCTTGTCGTCCGGGATGTGCTCCATGACCTCGGAGACGATCACGACGTCGAAGGACTCGTCGGGGAAGGGCAGCGCGAGCGCGTCGCCCTCCATGGCGGTGGCGGTGGCGCCCTCGGGGGCCTCGCCGGCCTCCTTCATCGCCGCGAACCACTTCGCGACCTCGCGGATCTCCTCGCCGTTCCGGTCCAGCGCCACGACCCGGGCGCCGCGCCGGTAACACTCGAAGGCGTGCCGTCCGGCACCGCATCCGAGGTCCAGGACACGGTCGCCGGGGGCGAGCGGGAACCGGGAGAAGTCGACGGTCAGCACGTGGCCCTGCTTTCGGAGTCGGCGCTTTCAACGGCGGGGGAGGCGGCGGGCTCCCGGAGGGGTGCGGCGTCCTCCGCGGGCTCTCGGAGGGGTGCGGCGGGTGTCCGCGCGGGGGTGCCGGCCGGGGCCCGGCCCGGGGCGGCGGAGGCGGCGATGGCCTCCCGGTAGCGGGCCACCGTGCCCTCGGCGGCCTTCGCCCAGGTGAAGTGGCGCAGCACGCGCGCGCGTCCGGCCGCGCCGAGCCGCTCGCGCAGCGCGGGGTCGCCCAGCAGCCGGTCGAGCCCGGCGGCCAGCGCGCCCGCGTCCCCGGTCGGCACCGCGAGGCAGGTCTCGCCGTCGCGCCCGGCGACCTCGGGGATGGCGCCGCCGGTCGTGGCGAGCAGCGGGGTGCCGGTGGCCATGGCCTCGGCGGCGGGCAGCGAGAAGCCCTCGTACAGCGACGGCACGCACGCCACCTGCGCCGAGCGCACGAGGTCGACGAGTTCGGCGTCGGAGATGCCCTTGACGAACTCGACGGCACCCGTGAGGCCGTACTCCTCGACCGCGCGGGCGACCGGGCCCTCCTCGGGCCGCTTGCCGACGACGACGAGATGGGCGCCGGGGTGCTCGGCGCGGACCTTGGCCAGCGCCTCGACGAGGAAGACGAGCCCCTTCAGCGGGACGTCCGCGCTGGAGGTGGTGACGATGCGGCCGGGCACGCGCCGCACCGCGGGGTCCGGCGAGAACAGGTCGGTGTCGGCGCCGATGTGGACGACGTGCACCCGGTCGCGGCGTACGCCGAGATGGTCGACGATCTCCTGGCGGGAGGTGCCGGAGACGGTGAGCACCGACGGCAGCCGGCGGGCCACGCGCTTCTGCATCCGGGTGAAGGCGTACCAGCGCCGCACCGACATCCGCCGCTGCCGGCCCTGCGCGGCGTCCAGCTCCAACTGCCGGTCCACGGTGATGGGGTGGTGGATCGTGGTGACCAGGGGCGCACCGACGTCGCCCAACAGGCCGTAGCCGAGGGTCTGGTTGTCGTGCACGACGTCGAAGTCGCCGCGGCGGGCGCGCAGCAGGCGGCGGGCGCGCAGCGAGAACGTCAGCGGCTCGGGGAAGCCGCCGGTCCACATGGTCGCCACTTCCAGCGCGTCGATCCAGTCGCGGTACTCGCCGCGGCCGGGGGTGCGGAAGGGGTCGGGCTGGCGGTACAGGTCGAGGCTCGGCAGCTCGGTGAGGCCGAGGCGGCCCGGGTGCCCGGCGTCCTCGTCGAGGACCGGGTAGGGCTGGGAGCCGATGACCTCGACGCGGTGGCCGAGGCGGGCCAGTTCGCGCGAGAGGTGGCGTGTGTAGACGCCCTGGCCGCCGCAGAACGGGTTCCCTTTGTAGGTGAGGAGCGCGATGTCGAGCGGTCGCCCGCCGTCGGCGGCAAGGCCCTTCGGAGACCCGGCCTCCCTGGCCTCAGCGGTCACTCCGGGCCCCCTTCTCCCTGCGATGTCCCGCGAGGTTACGCCGGGACGCTAATCTAGAACAAGTTGCAGACTTGATCGTTCAGGAGGCTCCGAATCTACCGGCAGGTAGGGCCGCTGTGAGCGAGGGATCGGGTGATTCACGCCACGACCGGCTCCTGGCATGCTCTGTCCGGTCACCCACCCTCACCGACTGTCACGGACGGGATCCATGCCTGCGGAAGCCAGTAGCGCGAGCTCCTCCTCACCGCCTCTCACCGAGCGCCAGGAGGCCCGCCGCCGACGCATCCTGCACGCGAGCGCGCAGCTCGCCAGCCGGGGTGGCTTCGACGCCGTGCAGATGCGCGAGGTGGCGGAGAGCTCGCAGGTGGCGCTGGGCACGCTGTACCGCTACTTCCCCTCCAAGGTGCATCTGCTGGTGGCCACCATGCAGGCCCAGTTGGAGCACATGCACGGCACGCTGCGCAAGAAGCCGCCGCAGGGCGACACGGCGGCGCAGCGGGTCGCGGAGACCCTGATGCGCGCCTTCCGCGCCCTCCAGCGCGAGCCGCATCTCGCCGACGCCATGGTCCGCGCCCTGACCTTCGCCGACCGCAGCGTCTCGCCCGAGGTCGACCAGGTCTCCCGGCAGACCACGGTGATCATCCTGGACGCGATGGGCCTGGAGAACCCGACGGCCCAGCAGCTCTCCGCGGTCCGCGTCATCGAGCACACCTGGCACTCGGCCCTGATCACCTGGCTGTCCGGCCGCGCCTCGATCGCCCAGGTGAAGATCGACATCGAGACGGTGTGCCGGCTGATCGACCTGACGACGGCGGAGGCGCGTACCGAGTAGGACCGCGGCCGGGACCCGGGCAGCCGTGGGCGGCGGGCCGGGGCCGCCGGCGGCCGCGCCCCCTGCCGTGCGGGCGGTGTCAGTCGCGGCGGGCGGTGTCAGTCGCGCTCCTCGGGCGGGAAGACCGGCTCGCCGCTGCCCAGCACGGTGAGCGCGATGGCCTCCACGGGGCAGCTCTCCGCGGCGGCCAGCACCCGCTCGTCGGCGTCGGTCTCCGGGCCGGCCGGACGGGACTGGCGGGCGCTGTCGAGGCGGAAGCCGTCCGGGGCGTGGTGGACGCACTGGGCCGAGCCGACGCACACCGACCGGTCGACCTCCACGTGCCAGCGGTCGCCCATCCCCTACGCCTCCCAGCCGGCGGGCAGATGGATCATCTTGTGCTCCAGGTACGCGCCGTAGCCCTCGGGCCCGAACTCCCGCCCCAGACCGGAGTTCTTGTAGCCGCCGAACGGGCCGAGCATGTCCAGGCTGAAGGTGTTCACCGAGTAGGTGCCGGTGCGCACCCGCCGGGCGACGTCGACGCCGCGCGCGGTGTCGGCCGTCCAGACGCTGCCGCTCAGGCCGTACTCGGAGTCGTTGGCGATCTTCACGGCCTCGGCCTCGTCGCCGTAGGGCAGCAGGCAGATCACCGGGCCGAAGATCTCCTCGCGCGCGATCCGCATGGAGTTGTCGACGTCGCCGAAGAGGGTCGGCTCGACGTACCAGCCCTTCTCCAGGCCCGCGGGGCGTCCGCCGCCGGTGAGGATCTTGGCGCCCTCCTCCTGGCCGACGCGGATGTAGTCGAGGTTCCTGCGCCGCTGGCGCTCGGCCACCAGCGGGCCCACCTGGGTCGCCGGGTCCAGCGGGTCGCCCACCACGAGCGCGCCCGCCGCCGCGGCGAACGCCTCGGCGAACTCCTCGTAGCGCGAGCGCGGGAGCAGGATGCGGGTCTGGGCCACGCACGCCTGGCCGTTGTTCATCCACGCCGCCGGGACGACCCCGGCGACGGTCTGCTCCACGTCGGCGTCCGGCAGGACGACGGCGGCGGACTTGCCGCCGAGTTCCAGTGTCACGCGGGTGAGGTTGCGCGAGGCGACCTCCATGACGCGGCGGCCGGCGGCCACCGAGCCGGTGAAGGAGACCTTGTCGATCCCCGGGTGCCCGACCAGGTACTCGCTGACCTCGCGGTCGGCGGGGAGTACGGACAGCACGCCCGGCGGCAGTCCGGCGTCCCGCGCGATCTCGGCGAGGAGGTAGGCGTCCAGGGGCGATTCGGGCGACGGCTTCAGGACGGCCGTGCAGCCGGTCAGCAGCGCGGGCGCGAGCTTGGCGGCGGCGACGAACTGCGGGACGTTCCAGGGCACCACGGCCGCGACGACGCCCACCGGTTCGCGCCGTACGAGAATCCTGCCGAGGACGCCGTCGCGGGTCTCCTCGCAGGTGAAGCCGCGGGCGACGGTGATCGCCGCGTCCCACACCATCATCGCGCCGAGGGCCTGCGCGAGGACGCTCCAGGAGTAGGGGGAGCCGTTCTCGCTGGAGATGACGCGGGCGATCTCCTCGTGCCGCAGGGCGATCCCGTCCTTGATGCGGGTGACGACCTCGATCCGCTCGTCGAGGCTCATCCGGGGCCAGGGCCCGTCGTCGAAGGCCCGGCGGGCCGCCGCGACGGCCCGGTCGACGTCCGCCGGCGAGGCGTGCGGCACGCGCCCCAGCACCTGTTCGGTGTGCGGCGAGACCACCTCGATGACGTCCTTGCCCAGGGGGTCGGTCAACTCCCCGCCGATGAACAGCTGTCGGTGTTCCACGAACTCTGTCATGGCCGAATGCCTCCCCGAGCGGCAGCTCTGACGATCCATCAGATCTCCTCGCACTGATACCAGTTCCGCCCGGAGGAGTCCACGGAGGGCACATCGATGACCCGGGCTCCCATCGGAACCTGTTCTAGTTATAGTGGGCCCGGAGCGCGGCGCGGCGATCGGGGAACCCATGACGCAGGTGCACGACCACGGCGGCGGCGTCCGCTCCCTCCGGGTCCCCATCCCGGACAACCCCCTCGGCCACACCCTGGTGTACGTGGTGGACACCGACCGGGGCCCGGTGCTCGTGGACACCGGCTGGGACGACCCGGCCTCCTGGGACACCCTCACCGAGGGCCTGGCGGCCTGCGGCACGGCCCCCTCCGGCATCCACGGGGTGGTCATCACCCATCACCACCCCGACCACCACGGCCTGTCCGGCCGGGTCCGCGAGGCGTCCGGCGCCTGGATCGCGATGCACGCGGCGGACGCCGCGATCGTCCGGCGCACCCGGACCACCCGCCCCGAGCGCTGGTTCAGCTACATGGCGGCCAAACTCACCGCCGCCGGCGCCCCCGAGGACCATGTGGCGCCGCTGCGCGCGGCACGCCGCCCGAGCGGCCTGCCGGGCCTGTCCCCCGCCGCCCCCGACCGCGAGATCGTCCCCGGCGAACTCCTCGGCCTCCCCGGCCGCCGGCTGCGCGCGATCTGGACCCCGGGCCACACGCCGGGCCACGTCTGCCTGCACCTGGAGGAGGAGCACCCCGGCCGGCTCCCCGGCCTCGGCCGCCTGTTCTCCGGCGACCACCTGCTCCCCGGGATCACCCCGCACATCGGCCTGTACGAGGACCCCGACGACGCGACGGCCACCGACCCCCTCGGCGACTACCTGGCCTCCCTGGAGCGGGTCGCCGCCCTCGCCCCCGCCGAGGTCCTCCCGGCCCACCAGCACGCCTTCACCGACGCGCCCGCCCGCGTACGGGAGTTGCTCGCCCACCACGAGTCCCGCCTCACCGGGCTGCTGTCGCTCCTCGCCACCCCCCTCACCCCCTGGCAGCTCGCCGAACGCATGGAGTGGAACCGCCCCTGGCCCGACATCCCCCACGCCTCCCGCACCATCGCCGTCGCCGAGGCCGAGGCCCACCTGCGCCGCCTGGTGAAGCTGGGGCGGGCGGAGGCGGTGGCGGGGGACGGGGTGGTGCGGTACGGGGCGGCGTGAGGCGAGGGCCACACCCGCCACCCCGGCGGCCGGGGCGCGCACCGCCGATCCGGCGGTGATCCTGAGAGTGCCGGGGAGGCCGGGCGGGTGCCCGGCGCGGGCCGGCCCCGTGTCCACGCCCCGCGCGAACGGGG
>NZ_AGBF01000159.1 GCF_000225525.1 Streptomyces zinciresistens K42
ACGTTCACCGCGTTCGAGGCGTGGCGTGCGGCGCTCGGTGTCGACCCGGGCGCGGTCGGCTTCCACGTGCAGTGCGGCAGCCGTACCGGGGTGCTGGAAGCGCGGACCAGGTACGGCGGCGCGGACATCGAGCTGATCGCCTACTCGCAGGTTCCTGCCGGGGCGGGGGTGGCGTGATGGCGCGCCCGACCGCTCTGCCGGCCGTCGCCGTGACGGCGGTGTCCCTGGTTCTCACTCTGGCCGTGGTCGTGATGTGGCTGGGCACGGCGATGCCGTGGCCGGTCGCGCTCGTGGTCGGTCTGGGCATCGACGGGGGGTGGCTGGCCACCCTCGCCTACGAACGGCGCCTTGCCGCGCAGGGCGACCACTCCACCGCGGTGACCGTGGTGGGCTGGTCGTTCGGCCTGGTCGCCACGGGCGTTCTGGTCGCGCACGCGCTCACCGTCGAGGCGGACACGGGTGCGTGGCTGGCCGTGGCGTGGCTGCCCCTGGCCGCGAAGGCCCTGTGGCTGGTCCACGGGATGTGGGAGCGGACCGCGCTCACCCCGTCCGCGCTGGGTGCCATCCGCGGCATTCAGCAGGACGCCCGCGACACCGCGGCCGTCGCGCGTGCCCGCCTGCGGGCCGACGCGGCGACCGAGGAGACGCGGCTGACGGCCGTGACGGCAGCCGGGGCGCGCGTCGCCCGCGTCCAGGCACGGACCGCCGCCACCCTCGCGGGGGCGTGGTCGACGCTGGAGGACGCCCGGCAGGGTGAGGGCACGGGCAGGGCACTGACCAGCGTGACGACCCCCGTCACGCCCGGCGTCACACCGGGCGTCACGCCCCGGTGGGAGCTCCCGGTCTGGGGACCCGTCGAGCCGGTGTCCACGCTCGCGCTGGAGTCCGCTTCCGCGCTGACGGATGCTCAGCTTGACGTGCTGGTGGAAGAGATCCGCGACAGCCGCACCCCGCCGCTGTCCTACCGCGAGATGGCCACCCGCTTCCGCACCGCCGGCCACGCCGCGTCCGAGGTCCGCCTTCGGGCCGCGTGGAAGCGCGTCGCGGCCTGATGGCCACGCTGCCGGTGTTCCGGTGGCACCTTGCCCCGGACGGATACGCCACCCGCCGCCAACTCCGGGCGCGCGACCTGCGGCCCGGTGGTCAGGACGTGGCCGCTCAGCTCGAACGCCCCCGCCGGCGGCGGCCCCCGCTGGTCGCCTACCTGTACCGCGTCGACCTCGCCCTGCCGGTCCGGCCGATGACCCCGGCGAGGTGGGCGGCACTGGCCCGCGCGAACGCCGCCCGCCGCCGCTGCCCCGAGTGCCGGCGGGATGCCGGCTACGTCATCCCCGCCTCGCTCGGCATGTGCGTGCCCTGCGCCTACCCCGGCCCCGATGGGCCGGAAGGGAGTTGCTGACCATGGCCAGTGTTGAGATCCGCCGCCTGGATCGTGAGATCCGACGGACCCAGAACAAGCTGGAGGCGGTCCGCCGGGGTGAGTGGTGGCCGCTGACCAGCCGCGAACGCCTCGCCATGACCCGCGCCCTGGCCGCCGGCGCGCGCAGCGTCCACCAGAGCCGCAGTACGGCCGGTGCCGAGACCCGGATGGACTCGATCGGCACGGCCGTCGAGACGAGGCTGAACGCGGAGCTGACCGCGCTGCACGGTGAGCGTCAGCGTCTGATCACCGAGGCCGCGCGCGCCAAGGCCGCGCGGAAGTCTTCCCGCTGGTTCTGACCAGCCCTTGCGTCACTCCGGGGTGGCCGCCCCTGCCACGGACCCGGCCACCCCGGCACTCCCTGCCAACCTCCCGCCCCGCGAGTTCGCGGGGCAGTCAGGAGCACTGCCAGCATGACCGAGAACGTCATCCACCTCCACAAGCCCACCGACCCGCCGGCCGGTGCCGGCGTCCCGACCGTTCTGACGGTCGTGCCCGACCCGGCCCCTGAGCGTCCGCGCCCGTTGTGGGTGCGCTCCGGACGCGCCGTCAAGGCCGTCGTCACCGATGAGAGCACGAAGTCCGTGGCGCGTGCGGTGGTCCGCCACGGCCTCTACACCTTCAACGGCGGGCGGATCGTGGCCCGCCGCACCTGGGACGGCCGTACCGGGGCCCGCTACGAGCGGATGATCCGCGCGGCCGAAGCCGCCGGGAACCTCGAAGCGGCCGAGGAGTGGGAGGAGCGCCTTCAGCGTTTCCGCGCCGCCCGCCACCACCGCCGGATGGACCTGCTGCACTCCCCGGTCGAGGCCGCCAAGGGAGCGGCCGTCGGCACGGGGATGGGGATCGGGGCGCTGGTCGCGCTCGGGGTCGTCATGGCGATCAGCAACGGCGACGTCAAGGACGTGGTCACCCCGCTCGCGGCCACCATCGACTTCCTCGCCCTGCTGATCCGGATCGTGCGCGTGGTCTGGGGGCCCGTACTCGTCCTCGGCCCGCTGTTCGCCCTGCTCGCGCTGTGGGCGGTCGGCAGCAAGCAGCACGCCGCCCCCGCGTGGGCGCTGCCCGCGAACCTCCGCAGCAGCGAGGGCGAGCCGGTCACCCCGTCCATCGTGGTCAAGGCCCTGCGCGACCTCGGAGTGCCCGCGCTGCGCAACGCCATCAAGGAGATGGGCGACGCCGGCGCGAGCATGCTCGGACCGATCACCCTCGCCGGGTGCGGGGTGGAAGTCGACGTCACCCTTCCCTCCGGGGTGTCCACGGTCGAGGTGCAGCAGCGCCGGCGCAAGCTGGCGGAGAACCTGACCCGGCATGAGCACGAGGTGTTCATCACGATCCCGCAGGCTGCGCGCACGGTGCGGCTGTGGGTGGCGGACTCGGGTGCGCTCGATGAGCCGATCGGGCCGTCGCCGCTGGTCACCGACGAGACGATGACCGCCGACTACACCAAGGGCAGGGCGCCGTGGGGGCAGGACCTGCGCGGCGACGCCGCCGCCCTGTCGCTCTACCAGCGCCACCTCCTCATCACGGGCCTGTCCAACCAGGGCAAGACCGTCGCCCTGCGCTCCCTGGCCCTGTGGCTGGCGCTGGATCGGTCGGTGGAGTTCCTCATGGGTGACCTCAAGGGCGTGGGCGACTGGGCCATGTTCGACGGCCTGGCCCGCACCCTCATCCAGGGGCCGACCGACGAGCACGTCATGCAGGTCACAGAGATGGTGGAGGGCGCGGTGGAGGAGATGAACCGCCGTATCCAGGCCCCGCCCGGCACCGTCTTCCCCCCGCTGATCGTGCTGGTGGACGAGGCGCAGGTGGCGTTCATGTGCCCGGCCAAGGACGAGGACAAGCGGCCCTACGGAGGGTCGAAGGCCAACTCCCGCTACTTCATGGCCGTCCGCAAGATCCACAACCAGGGGCGTGCCGTCAACGTCCTGATGTGGCAGGGCACCCAGGACCCCACCAACGAGAACCTGCCCAAGCTGGTCCGCGAGGGCGCCCACACCCGCGCTTCCCTCGCCCTGGGCACCGAGTCCCAGGCCCGCATGGCACTGGGGGACAAGGCCGTCGACGGCGGCGCGGCACCGAACCTGCTGCGTCCCGGCCTGGACCGGGGAACCCTGGTCGTCGCCTCCGACGGCATCACCGTCCCGGCCGGACAGTCCTCCATCACGGTGCGCACGCACTACGTCGATGACGACGCCGCCGAAGCCATCACCGACCGGGCCAAGGCGCTGCGCGACGGCGGGACCACCCTGCACGCCATCGACCGCAGCGTCGAACACGACCCGCTCGCGGACATCGCCGCCGTGATCGGGGACGCGCCGCGGGTGCGGACCAAGGACGTCCTCGCGCGCCTCGCCACCCGCAACCCGGACGCCTACGGCGGGTGGTCGTTCATCGACCTCAAGCGCGTACTCGACACCGCCGACGCCAGCCCCTACAAGTCCGACGGGGTCATGGTCGTGGCCCGCGACCGGGTGATGCGCGCCCTCGCCAACCGCGACAGCGACACGGGTTCCGCTTCCGTCGAATAGTGCAGGGAGCCGACCCCGCCCGGGGGCAGGGAGGCAGGGAGATCTCCCTGACCCCCTCCCTGCCCCGCCTCCCTGCACCTGACCTGCATAAATGATCGTCAGGGAGGCAGGGAGGCACCCCAGGTCAGCCCCCCAAACCCCCTCCACAGCGCCCCGCCATGGGGGTGTCTCCGCCTCCCTGACCCTGTACCGGAAGGGATTCCACATGTACCCCGAGCACTCCGGTCCCGCCCCCGCCGAACAGGCCGTGACCGCCTACCAGCCCACCCCCATCCACCCGCCGGCCGTCATCCACCCGGCGCCCCCGGCACCGGTCCAGCCGGGCACGGTGCCGGCCGTCGCGAGCATCGTCCTGCCCGACGGACGGGTCGTCACCGGCTACGCCATCAGTCCCATGCAGCCCGAACCCCTCGCCGCCAAACCGGCCGTGTCCCGCGCGGCAGTCAACGTCGCCCTCGGAGGCGTCGGGTTCCTCGCCGTGTGCGGCGGACTGCTGCTGCTCACGTCGTTCATCGCCGCGTTGACCGCGTTCATCACCCAGCTCATCACCCTCGCGGCTGTGATCTTCGGTGGCTGGGTCGCCGTGCAGATCTTCGGCGCGAGCAGCCACCACGGCGGGACCACGGTCCACATCCGCAAAGCGATCTTCAAGCGCAACCACTTCCACGGCTGACAGGAGACCGATACCCGTGATCCGACTCCGCATCAAGGTCGTCTGCGCGACACGGCGCTCACTGGCCCTGACCGACACCCCTCGCCCCCGCTGCCCGGACTGCCAGGGCGAGGGCGGTCACCACCACGACTACGGCGACCACAACGGCGAGTACGCCGGAACCGAATGGCTGTCCTGCCCCTGCTGGGACGAAAACCGGTGCGTGGTCCTCCTGCCGCTGCCGCGTCGGCCCCGGTGGCTGCGCCGACGGCGCAACCACGGCCGCGACCCGTGGGCCACCAACGGCTACAGCAACGAACCCCCCTTCTAGCTACGCCAAGGGCGGCCCCTCTCTCGCCAAAGAACCGGGGCCGCCCTTGTCCACCTGTCAGCAACAGACCTACTGGAGGTCTCCCAGCATGACGCAACCCACCGACATCCGGCGAGTGCGCGGCCACCGGCCGCGACTGCTGGATCTGTTCTCGTGCGCCGGCGGCGCCGGTACCGGCTACGCGCGCGCAGGGTTCGCCGTGGACGGCTGCGACATCGCCCACCGACCCAACTACCCCTTCCCCTACCACCACGGTGACGCACTGGCCTACCTCGCCGCCCTGATCGCCACCGGCGAGATCGAGCGGTACGCGATCGTGCACGCCTCCCCGCCGTGCCAGCACGGATGTGCACTGACCGTGGGCACCAACGCCTCCCAGGGATGGGGCCGGACCCACGTCGACCTGGTCGCGTCCACCCGAACCCTGCTCGACAAGACCGGCCTGCCGTACATCATCGAGCAGCCCAACGGCCGCGCGGACATCCGAAAAGACCTCACCCTGTGCGGCGAGATGTTCGGACTCGGAGTCATCCGCCACCGCAACTTCGAGCTTGGCGGCTGGACCATCGAGCAGCTGGCGCACGTCCCGCACCGGGGCCGCGTACGCGGCTACCGACACGGCCAGTACTTCGACGGCCCGTACGTCGCCGCGTACGGCAACGGCGGTGGCAAGCCGTCCGTGCCGGAGCTTCAGGCCGCGATGGGCATCGACTGGACGGACGTGCGCGAGGAACTGACCGAGGCCATCCCGCCCACCTACACCGAGTTCATCGGCCGCGCGTTCCTCGCACAGGCCGCGTGGGAGGTGGCGGCATGAGCGAGCACCTGCTGAACGCGGCCCTGACCGCCGCTGAGCGCGGCTGGCACGTCTTCCCCCTCCGGCCCGGCACCAAGCGCCCCGCCCTGCACGGAGAAACCGACTGCCCCCGCACCGGCCCCTGCGCGAGTGGGCACCGCAAGTGGGAGCAGCGCGCCACCATCGACGCGGACCGTATCCGCGCGACGTGGGCGCGCGGTCCGTTCAACGTCGGCATCGCCACCGGCCCCTCCGGGCTGGTCGTCATCGACCTGGACATGCCCAAGGGCAACAGCAGTGAGGGCACGCCTAGCGGCGTGGCGACCTTTGAGGCGCTCTGCGAGCGCACCGGGCAGCGGGCGCCGGAGACCTACCGGACGCGGACCGCGAGCGGCGGATCGCACCTGTACTTCACCGCTCCGGCAGGCGTGCGGCTCGCCAACACGGCGGGCACCCTCGCCCCGTTGGTCGACACCCGGGCATGGGGCGGCTACGTCGTCGCTGCGGGCAGCACCACCCCCGCCGGACCGTACGAAGCGCTGAGCGGCTCCGTGGCGGCCTCTCTGCCTCTGTGGCTGCAAAGCATCCTGCGACCGGCCCCCAGGACGTCTCAGGCGCCCTCTGTGGCCGTAGCGGGGCAATCCCGCCGATATGCGGATGTAGCGCTTGCCGCTGAGGCGCGGAACGTCCGTGCGGCCCAACTCGGCTTGCGCGAGGGCGCGTTGTTCCGGGCCGCGCGCGCCCTGGGTCGTTTCGTCGCGTGGGGCGACCTCCCCCGGCACGTGGTCGAGGACGCTCTTCAGGAGGCGGGGGAGGCTACCGGGCTCACCGTTGCCGAGTGCCGCTCGACCCTGCGCAGCGCCCTCAACTGGTCCATCGCCCACAACCAGCAGCGCAGGGGGAATGCGGCATGAACACCCCACCCCGCCCCCTCCTGAAGAGCATCACCACCACCCCGACCGGCCCGGCGGACGCTCCACAGCCTGTGGACGCACCGGCCGTGGGCGAGCCGAAGGGCGTCGCCGAAGGCGTCCCCACTGCTGTTCTCTCTGACCCGCAGACCGGAGACGGTCCGTACCCCATCGGGTGGCTGACCATCTGCGCCCCGCGCGGTGCCACGCCTACGGCCACGTCGAAGTGCCTGTGCGGCAGGGACCGAAGCGCCGTCGGTCACCCGCGCGTGCTGGCCCTGATCGCAGACCACGAGGCGCACCGCGACCTCTGCCCGCTCCGCACTCCCCAGGAAGGGAGGGCCGCCGCATGACCGACACCATCGACGGGGCCGCCCTGCTCAACGAGGTGGAAGCCTTCCACCGCCGCTTCAACGTCTTCCCCACCGAGGCCGCCTACGTCGCCGTGGCGTTGTGGGACGCGCACGCCCACCTGCTCGACTGCTTCGACTCCACACCCCGCCTCGCCTTCCTCTCCCCGGAGCCGGGGTCGGGGAAGTCCCGCGCGCTGGAAGTGGTGGAAACCCTCGTTCCGCAGCCGATGACGGCCGTGAACGCGTCCGCCGCCGCCTTGTTCCGGTCCGTGTCCAACCCGAACGGGCGGCCCACGATCCTGTTCGACGAGATTGACACCGTCTTCGGGCCGAAGGCAGGCGAGAACGAGGAACTGCGCGGGTTCCTCAACGCAGGTCACCGCCGTACCGGGGTCACCTACCGGTGCATCGGAGACGGCGGCAACCAGACCGTCCAGGCCTTCCCCTCGTACTGCGGGGTCGCGGTCGCCGGACTCGGCAACCTGCCGGACACGATCATGACCCGCTCCATCGTCATTCGGATGCGACGGCGAGCCCGCAACGAACGCGTGGAAGCCTTCCGCGCCCGCCTGCACGAGGCGGAGGGGCACGCGCTGCGGGACCGGCTCGCCAAGTGGGCCGAACACGCACGCGGGTTCGTCATGGGGGCATGGCCGGAGATGCCCGACGGCGTCTCCGACCGGCCGGCGGACGTGTGGGAATCCTTGCTCGCCATCGCAGATGCCGCCGGCGGAGACTGGCCCGACCGGGCGCGCGAGGCTTGCGTGACGCTGGTGACCGCCTCACGGGCCAACGATAAAGGCAGTCTCGGGGTCCGGCTGCTGACCGACCTGCGCGATCACGTCATGGTCGGCATCGACCGCCTGCCCACCATCGCCATCCTCGACCGGCTCAACGCTCTGGACGATGCCCCGTGGGCTGATCTGCAAGGCAAGCCACTCGACAACCGTCGACTGTCGAAGATGCTCGCGGAGTACATGACCGACGACAACGAGCCGATCACCTCCCGCAACATCAAGACCGCCGGAAGCGTCCTCAAGGGCTACTACGCCACTGATCTGTGGGACGCGTGGGCCCGCTACTGCCCCCCACCCCCGGAAAGTCCGCTACCTCCGCTACCGGGCATGGAAAACGCGGTCTGAACAGCGATAACGCGGTAGCGGCAACCGCCCTCGGTTGCCGCTACCGCCCCGCTACCCATCCGCTACCGCTACCCCTTCCCGCTACCTCCAACAGGCCCCTGACCTGCGAGGTAGCGGCGGTAGCGGAAGTAGCGCCCCTCAGAGGGACCCCCCGAAGGACAGCCCTGGAGGAGACCTTTCGATGAGCACCGCCGCTGTGGACATCGCACCGCTCGCTGAGGCCGGCGACCTGGCCCCGGTTCTCCTGACCGTCGAAGAGGCCGCCCGATGCCTCCGCGTCGGCCGCACCACCTGCTTCGCTCTCATCCGCACCGGAGAGCTGGAGTCCCTGACCATCGGTGGACTCCGGCGCGTCCCCGCCGACGCTCCGGCCGCCTACCTCGCACGCCGACGCGCTGAGCAGCGCGCTGCCTGATCGCCTCACACCGGGACGCCACCTCGCCGCGAGGTGGCGTCCCGGGCTGTTTCCACATCACCCTGAAGGAGTCCGCCGTGGCGGAAGACAAGAAGCGCACTCGGCAGCCCAACGGCCGGTCGTCCATCTACCAGAGCAAAGACGGCAAGTGGCACGGCCGCGTGACCGTCGGCATCCGCGACGACGGCAAGCCGGACCGCCGACACGTCGAACGCAAGACCCGCGCCGAAGTGACGGCCGCCGTGCGTGAGCTGGAGAAGCAGCGCGACAGTGGAGCCATGCGCAAGGCGGGTCGGGCCTGGACCGTGGAGGCGTGGCTGACGCACTGGGTCGACACCATCGCGCCGCTCGCGGTCAACGAGAACACGATGGTCGGGTACGGCGTTGCCGTGCGGAAGCACCTGATCCCCGCGCTTGGGGCCCATCGCCTCGACAAGCTCGGGCCCGAACACATCGAGCGCTTCTACGGGAAGATGCAGACGGCCGGCCGTAGGGCCGCGACGATCCATCAGATCCACCGCACCTTCCGGACCTCCCTCAACGAGGCGGTACGACGCGGCCACCTCACACGCAACCCTGTACAGCTCGCCAAGGCGCCCCGGGTGAGCGAAGAGGAGATCGAGCCGTACACCGTTGAGGAGGTGAAGCGGCTCCTGCGAACCGCCGATGACCGCCGCAACTCCGCTCGCTGGGCCGTGGCACTGGCGCTCGGACTCCGGCAGGGAGAGGCCCTTGGGCTGAAGTGGACCGATGTGGACGCTGAACGCGGAGTGCTGATGGTGCGTCGGAGCCGTCGCCGCCCGCGCTACGCCCACGGATGCGGGAACCCCTGCGGTCGTAAGGCCGGGTACTGCCCACAGAGGCAGCGTACGAACCCGGAGACGGCGGACACGAAGTCACGCGCCGGACGCCGGGCGGTTGGCCTGCCTGCGCAGCTCGTAGACCTACTGAGAGCTCACCGCGCGAAGCAGGATGCCGAACGCGCGGCGGCAGGAGAGAAGTGGACGGATGAGGGGTGGCTGTTCGCTACTCCGGATGGACGCGGCACCCCGCCCCGCACCGACTACGACGACTGGAAGGAGCTGCTTTCCGGCGCCAAGGTTCGGGACGGCCGGTTGCACGACGCTCGACACACCGCCGCGACGGTCCTACTGATCCTCGGAGTCTCCGAGCGAGCCGTGATGGGGATCATGGGGTGGTCCACTACGGCCATGGCCGCGCGGTACCAACACATGGTCGACACGGTCCGGACGGACGTGGCGCGGCAGGTTGACGGACTGATCTGGAAGCCGGACGCTCCCGGGTCCGGTGAGGACGACGACGGGACCGCCGGGGCGCTCGTACCTGCCAACTGAGACGGAAACTGAGACGGAGATGCGCGAAGGGTCCGGCTCGATGAACCGGACCCTTCGTCTACCTGCGGTAGCGGAGGGATTTGAACCCTCGGTGACTTGCGCCACACTCGCTTTCGAGGCGAGCTCCTTCGGCCGCTCGGACACGCTACCGAGGGAGACCTTACAGCACGCCGGGTCCTGCTCAGAAATCGATAAGGGCGGGGCCCTGGCCGCCGCTCACCGGGACCGGAAGAACTCCGTGAGCGGGCGCGCGCACTCCTCGGCGAGCACGCCCTCGACGACCTCCGGACGGTGGTTGAGCCGCCGGTCGCGCACCACGTCCCACAGGGAGCCCGCGGCGCCCGCCTTCTCGTCCCGGGCGCCGTAGACGACCCGGTCCACCCGGGCCTGCACCAGCGCGCCCGCGCACATCGTGCAGGGCTCCAGCGTCACGACGAGCGTGCAGCCGGTGAGCCGCCACTCGCCGGTCCGGGCCGCCGCCCGCCGGATCGCCAGGACCTCGGCGTGCGCGGTCGGATCGCCGGTCGCCTCGCGTTCGTTGTGCCCGGTGGCGAGCACGGTCGTGCCGTCGGCGGACAGGACGACGGCGCCGACGGGCACGTCCCCGCCCCGGAGAGCCAGCCCGGCCTCGTCCAGGGCGAGTCGCATCGCGTCCCGCCAGCGGTCGCGTACGGGGTCGGGCGGTGCGGGCGCCCTCCCCTGGCCGGACGAGGTCAGCGGACGGTCTCCAGGACCTCCGAGGCACCCAGCGCCTCGGCGATCGCGCCGAGCGCGTCCTCGGCGTCCAGGGACTTCAGCTCCTTCTCGCCGACGCCCAGGTCGTCGAGGATCCCGCCGTCGCCCACGGGGCTGTGCGGGACGGCGTCGGCGCCGCCCTCCTCGTCGTCGTCCGAGTCGCCGTCGGGCTCCTCGGTGCCGTCGAGGTCCAGGGAGTCCAGGTCGGCGGCGTCGTCGCCGGGCTCCCGGCCGAGCAGTTCGTCGGTGAGCAGGATCTCGCCGTAGCTGCTGCGGGCTGCTGCGGCGGCGTCCGAGACGTAGATGCGAGGGTCGTCCTCGCCGTCGACGCGGACGACGCCGAACCAGGCGTCCTCCTGCTCGATGAGCACGAGCACCGTGTCGTCCTCGGGCGAGGCCTCACGGGCCAGGTCGGCCAGATCGGACAGGGTCTCCACATCGTCGAGCTCCGTGTCGCTCGCTTCCCACCCGTCTTCGGTGCGCGCGAGCAGTGCGGCGAAGTACACCGTGACTCTCCCACTGGTCATAGGCGTGCCGGTTGGGGGTCCCCCCGGCGGAGGCTGTGGGCGGGACGGCTTGGGGTCCGAGGCCCACCCACTCGGAATCGTGGCAGAAACAAGGCGTCCAGGGGACGTCTTCCGCACCCTGTGTCCGGCAGTTTCGATCGCGTTGGGCCGACGGGGTCGGCGACTCCGTCCGCGAAGGACTCACCAGCGCACTCGTTGCCGCCACGTGCGGATCGTACGCGGATTTCGTGAACGCACACGCACGCCCCCCGTCCCGACGCCCCCGGCGGAAACGGATCTTCTCCGGCCGCCGCTACCAGCGGAACGTGCGCATACGCATGGCGTGGCGCAGGCGCGCGGCCTTGGCGCGGCGCGGCTGGACGCGGTCCCGCAGTTCGCGCGCCTCGGCGAGGTCCCGCAGGAACTGGGCGCGCCGCCGGCGGCGCGCCGCGTCGCCGTCGTCCGGCGAGTCCGCCCCGGGACTCGCCGGGGACTGAGGATTCGGCATCGGCTCACCACCCCCGGTAGGTCCCTCCCACTTTCCCCCTGACGGGCGGTTTGATGCCAGCGCCCGGGTGAAGCGCGCGCCGTGGGCTTGCCGCAGGTGGGGACGCCCGCTCCACCGGGCCCGGCTACTGTGGGGGACATGCGTCTCCACGTCGTCGACCACCCCCTGGTCGCCCACAAGCTCACCACGCTGCGCGATCAGCGCACCGACTCCGCGACCTTCCGCCGGCTCGCCGACGAGCTGGTCACCCTGCTCGCCTACGAGGCCACGCGGGACGTGCGCACCGAGGCGGTCGACGTCCGGACCCCGGTCGCCGCCACCACCGGCGTCAAGCTCTCCCACCCCCGCCCGCTGGTGGTGCCGATCCTGCGGGCCGGGCTCGGCATGCTGGACGGCATGGTCCGGCTGCTGCCGACCGCCGAGGTGGGCTTCCTGGGCATGATCCGCGACGAGGAGACGCTCCAGGCGTCCACGTACGCCTCGCGGATGCCGGAGGACCTCTCCGGGCGGCAGGTCTACGTCCTGGACCCGATGCTCGCCACCGGCGGCACGCTGGTCGCGGCGATCCAGGAGCTGATCAAGCGGGGCGCCGACGACGTCACCGCGGTGGTGCTGCTCGCCGCGCCCGAGGGTGTGGAGCTGATGGAGCGCGAGCTGGCGGGCACGCCGGTGACGGTCGTCACGGCCGCCGTGGACGACCACCTGAACGAGCTGGGCTACATCGTGCCGGGACTGGGCGACGCCGGAGACCGCCTGTACGGCGCGGCCGAATAGCGGAGAACCGGCACACCGGCACGGCACCCCCCGCGGACCGTGCGGGTCCGGCCCGGCGGTACCCGCGGTTCAGCAGCCCTTCTTCGTGGCGGTCGGCGCCGGCTTCGGCGCGGCCAGCGCGGTCAGCGCCCGGTCGGCGTCCGTCTTCTTCGTGAGCTCCTTGAAGCGGTCGCCGATGATCAGGTCGACGGCGGCGCCCTTGCGGGCGGCGTCGGTGCGCCGCTCCGCGCCGCCCAGCTGGGTCGCGAGGACCGGCAGCGAGGAGCCGAGCGACGCGGCCGGGCCGAGCAGCATCCCGGCGCCCTTGACCTTCTTGTCGTACTCCTTGGGCGCGTTGCCCACCTCGCCGATCTTGAAGCCGCGCTTCTTCAGCTCGTCGGCGGTCTGCTTGGCCAGTCCGCTGCGGGTGGTGGCGTTGAGGACGTTGACGGTGATCCCGGCCGGCTTCGGGACCTCCGCGGCGGCGGACGGCGACGGGGTCGCCCGGGTCGCGCACCCGGCCCTCGGACCGGCGGCGGACGCCTTGCCGCCCCCGCCGGTGAAGACGTCGATGAGCTGGAGTGTGCCCCAGCCGACCGTGCCCAGCACGACGGCGGAGGCCGCGCCGAGGCCGACGAACCGGCCGTAGCGCCGACGACGCCTCATCCGGGGGTACTTGTCCCCCCTGATGCGGTACTGGCCGCCCATGCCGGGGGGAGTCAGCATGCTCATGAGCGCAGCGTAGTGCGCCTGAGCGGCAATGCCTACTAGATGATCATTCGAGCGGGCGCGGTCCTACCCGAAAGGGTCAACCGGGGGTGCCCGCGCCCTGTCAGTCGAGTTCGAGCACGCGCGCGTGCAGCACCTGGCGCTGCTGGAGCGCCGCGCGCACCGCGCGGTGCAGGCCGTCCTCCAGGTACAGGTCGCCCTGCCACTTCACGACGTGCGCGAAGAGATCGCCGTAGAACGTCGAGTCCTCGGCGAGCAGGGTCTCCAGGTCGAGCTGGCCCTTGGTCGTCACGAGCTGATCGAGGCGGACCGGGCGCGGCGCGACGTCCGCCCACTGCCGGGTGCTTTCCCGGCCGTGGTCGGGGTACGGCCGGCCGTTTCCGATGCGCTTGAAGATCACACGGAAAGCCTACCGGTCAAGACGTTCCGGGCGCAGCCATGGCGACGCAGTACGGCGCTGGAAAAGATCCACCAAAACGGGATGAAGGGGCGAAGAGCCGGAGATCGGCCGCCCGCGCGGACACCGCGGGGGCCCGAAAGGAAGCCCGGGGAGGCCCGGGGGAAGCCGAGGCGGCGGCCCGGGGGCTCCGCCGAGGGGCCGGCCGGGTGAGGCGGACGGGCGCCTGGCTCTGTTCACGAGCCGTGACAGCAGTTGTTCACGACTTCGGGAGGCGTGACCTCCGTGACCTCCGCGTCTTGTTCGACTTGCCCCCGTCGAGCCGGAGGGGCGGGCGCCGGGAGGCGTGATCTTCCGGGCGGCTTCTGGTCCGGCGGTCAGTCGCGGGTCTGTCCCGGGCCGTGCAGAAGTGCCAGGTGCTGGTGGACGGCGGCGGTCACTCTGCTCTCGTCGCCGGTGGCGAGCAGGTCGAGCAGTGCGCCGCGCAGTACGGCCAGCGTCAGGGTGCGGCGGACCGCGGCCTCCTCGGCGTCCCGCTCGGTTTGCGGCTGGCAGGCCGCGAGCACGTCGAGCCAGTCCTCCACGGTGCTTCTGGCGAACCCTGCCCAGGGACCGTCGGGATCGACGAGGGAGCGGGCGTACGTCTCGGCCCACAGGCGCAGCACCGGGCGGTGCTCGTCGGCGGCGAGCCATGCCCACACCCCGCGCGCCGCGGTGGCGAGGCCGACGGGCCTCTCGGGCCGGCGGAGTCCGGCCAGCAGTGTCAGTTCCTCCGCGCGGGCGCGCTCCAGCAACGCCCTCACGAGCCCGTCCTTGTTCCCGAACAGGAACATCAGCACGCGGGTGCTGGAGCCGATCGCCTCGGCGAGCGGACGCAGCGACAGATCGGTCAGCCCGTTGAGGAGGGCGTACTCGTAGGCGGCTTCGAGAAGCTCGGTCCGGCGCGCGGACGGGCTTGCGGTTCTTGGGGGCATGCGCCTAGCTTAGAACTACTGACACGATCGTGTCAGTAACAGAAATGCATCGACTTGTTTCGGAGAGTGTCCATGCTGGAGGGAGCCCGCCGGCGGCAGATCCTGGTGCGCCGCGCCGACCGCCCAGGTGATCTGGGCTGGATGGTGATGGCCCATGGCGAGCTGTATGAGCAGCAGTTCGGCTGGAACGCGGATTTCGAGGCCCTGGTCGCCCGGATCGTCGCCGACTACGCGGCGAAGCGGTCTTCGGCAGCGGAGGCGGCCTGGATCGCGGAGGCCGACGGTGAGCGGGTGGGCTGCGTCATGCTCGTGGCCGGCGACGACCAGCCCGGAGTGGCCAAACTGCGTGTCCTGCTCGTCACTTCGCACGCCCGCGGTCTGGGCATGGGCACCCGCCTGGTCGAGGAGGCCCTGGTATTCGCCCGCGGGGCCGGCTACCGGAGCGTGACGCTCTGGACCACCGACAACCTGGCGTCCGCGCGCAGGATCTACCAGCGCTTCGGGTTCATCCTCACCGACGAGAAACCCCACCGGGGCTTCGGCCATGACCTCGTCGGCCAGACCTGGACCCTCGACCTGCTCGACGGTCCAGCGGAATGAAGGCGAACGGCGTACGAGCCCCCCGCGGGGAAGCCGCCCCACCGGTCTCGGTCACCCCGCCACGGGGCGCCTGCCCGCTCCGCGCACCGTTCGGTGTTCCCCTGCCACCGAAGTCGTGGACGACTGCTGTCGCATCTCGTGAGCAAGGCCGGGCGCCGGACGGCGGTGTCCTGTGCGCCGCGCGAAAGCTGTGCACAGGCTGTGGACGGAGGCCGGCGCGCGGGAGGCTCCGGGCGTCCGGCGCGGGAACGGTCCCGGCGCGCGCCGGCGGCGGACCACCCGCCGGGCCGGTCGGGGCCGCGTGCCGCCGGGTGACGGACGCGGCGGAGGCGGTGACCCGGAGAAGGCCGCCTCCGCCGCGACCGGGTCAGCCGCGGTCCCGGCCCTTCTCGGGCCGCTGCGGCTCGTCCTTCTTCAACACCGGCTTCGGGGTGTGGCGGGCGGCCTCGGCGCGCAGCAGGGCGCGCAGCACCGCGTAGTGGTCGGTGGGCATGGCAGTGCTCCTTCGTCGTACTGACGGACCGGGTGACGAGGTCTGTCAGCAGCGCAGGACCACCGTGCGCGGTACGGGCGGGAGGTACGGCTCCCGCGGCGGCGCACACGCGCGACGGCTCACCGGGACCCGGCGCGAGGCGGCGGGCGGCGGTCCGGAGCGCGGCCGTACGGCGACGCGTACGACCCCGCGCCGCCCGGTGCGGGCCGGGGCCCGCAGGGACGCGTCGAGGAGGTCGTGCTCGGCGACCTCGGCCGGGGCGCCGACCACCAGGTGCTGGGAGTGCGCCTGCGCGTGCGTGCCGGGCAGCAGGACCGCGAACAGCAGCACGACGACCCGCAGCCAGGTGCGGCTGCCCGGGAGGCGTCGTGCGGTACCCATGAAAGGTTGTCTCCCCGCCCGCGCCGGGAAGCGCATCACGCGGGCGCCAGAACCGCCCGCACGGCCTATAAACCAGGACCGGTGACCCGTGAGCCACGGAACGCCCGGCGGCGGACGGGGCGGGCCGACCGGGGGCGGGACCGCCGGGCGGCGGGAGCGGGACGCGGCCGGGTCGGAC
>NZ_AGBF01000158.1 GCF_000225525.1 Streptomyces zinciresistens K42
GGCACCGCGGCGGCGGGTGCACGCGGCTCGCCCGGCAGCCGTGCGGCACCGGCCGGGCAGCCGGGGCGCCCGCCTGCGGCCGGCCCGGGAACCGCCGGGGCGAGGAGGGGAGGTCGGGGCGGTGCAGGGCGCGGACCAGCACACCTGAACGAACCCGGACGGGCCCGTTCGCCTTTTGACCGGCCTTCCGGGGTGCGCCGCCGGGGCTCAGCCGCCCCCGAGTTCCCCGCGGTCGCGCCCGGGAAGGATCTCTCCCAGGTCCAGCGGGCGCTCCGGGCGCTCCAGCGGCGGCAGTCGCTCCAGCTCGTCCCAGGGCACCTGCATCCTGCGCAGGTCGGTGCGGATGCGGGCGGCCAGCTTCTTGGTGTCCCGGCGGTTCATGACCGCGCCCACGGCCGCGCCGACCATGAACGGCATCAGGTTCGGCAGGTTGCGCACCATGCGCTTCATGATCTGCTGGCGCAGTTCGCGTTTCATCTGCCCGCCGAGGGCGGCGTTGATCGTCGCGGGCTTGGCGGCGTCGATCCCGCGCTCCTCGGTCCACGAGGACAGATACGCGGTGCTGCGCTCCCTGAGCCCGCCCTGCGGGCGTACGCCGTAGACCTCGTAGAGCTCGGCGATCAGCTTCAGCTCGATCGCGGCCACGCCGGTGATCTCCGCGGCCAGCTCGGTGGGCATCGCGGGCGGCACCGGAAGCATGGCGGCGGCGCCGACGCCGGCACCGACCGTGGAGCTCGCGTTGGCCGCGCCCGCCACGAGTCTGTCCGCGAGCTGCTCGGGGCCGAGACCGGGGAACTGCCGGCGCAGGGTCGCGAGGTCGCGTACGGGGACACGCGGGGCGATCTCGATGATCCGGTCCGCCAGGTACCCGAGGCCGGCTCTGGCGCGGCTGCCGCCCTTGCGGACGCCTTCCCGGGCCTTCTCCCGCAGGGCCGCGACCCGCCGCCGGCTCACGGGCTCGGGAACCGCGGCCGGGGCCGGGAGGCCGGCCGGTCCCGGGGCCGGTTCGAGCGAGGCTCCCTCGTCGAGTGAGCCCCGCTCGTCGTCGCGCGCGCCGTTCGGACCGTCGGACGGCCCGGAGTCCGCCTTCCGCAGGGGAAAGCGGCGCTTCCGAGGTGGGGTCGAGCCAGTCATGCCCGACCCGGCCTCAGTCGCAGTCGCGGCAGATCGGCTGGCCGTTCTTCTCGCGGGCCAGCTGGCTGCGGTGGTGCACCAGGAAGCAGCTCATGCACGTGAACTCGTCCTGCTGCTTGGGCAGTACCCGGACGGCCAGCTCCTCGTTGGAGAGGTCCGCCCCGGGCAGTTCGAGTCCTTCCGCCGCCTCGAACTCGTCGACGTCGACGGCCGAGGTCGACTTGTCGTTGCGCCGGGCCTTCAGCTCTTCAAGGCTGTCCGAGTCGACGTCGTCGTCGGTCTTGCGTGGGGTGTCGTAATCCGTGGCCATGTCGCTCTCCCCCTCCTGGGTGTCTGCGGTGTCTCCAGCGCACGTAACGCGTGAGAGGCCGGACTTGTGCCCGACCTGAGGCGGAGATTTTGCCTCACATCAAGGTCTGTTACTCAATCGACACCCAACCGGACTCCTCAAGAGTGATCGGCTTGGATGGCGAACGGGACCGTACACGGTCCTAATGCCGCAGTTCAAAGGCGTCTCACCGTGTACTTCCCGTGATCAGGACCCCCGAAAACCCGGATTTTCCCGGCTTTCCGGCAGCCCGAATGATCACGGAGCGTAGAGGGTAAGGAAATCGCCTTTGTGATCGATCACACATGAGTTCACTCCGTACGCGGCTTGAAAATTCCGCGTAAAGCGAACATGACCGTGTGACCGTCATGTGGCGGCGCACATGATCTCAGACGGGCAGGGTGACCCGCATCACGAGACCTCCTCCCTCGCGCGGCCGTGCCGCGATGTGCCCGCCGTGGGCGCGCGCCACGGACCGCACGATGGACAGCCCGAGGCCCACACCCCTGTCACTGCCCGTGCGCTCCGTACGCAGGCGGGTGAACGGCTCGAAGAGGTTGTCGATCTCGTACGCCGGGACCACCGGCCCGGTGTTCGACACCACCAGGACCGCCTGGCCGTGCTCGACATCGGTGGTGACCTCGACCCAGCCGCCCTCCGGGACGTTGTACCGGACGGCGTTCTGCACCAGGTTCAGGGCGATCCGCTCCAGCAGGACGCCGTTGCCCTGGACGACCGCGGGTTTCTGCAGGCCGCGGATGACGACGCCCTTGGCCTCCGCCTCCGCGTGCACCTGGTCGACGGCCTGCCCGGCCACCTCCGCGAGGTCCACGGGCTTGCGGTCGACGACCTGGTTGTCGCTGCGGGCGAGCAGCAGCAGCCCTTCGACGAGCTGCTCACTGCGCTCGTTGGTGGCCAGCAGGGTCTTGCCGAGCTGCTGGAGTTCGACCGGCGCGGTCGGGTCCGACAGATGCACCTCCAGCAGGGTGCGGTTGATCGCGAGCGGGGTGCGCAGCTCGTGCGAGGCGTTGCCCACGAAGCGCTGCTGGGCGGTGAACGCGCGTTGCAGCCGTTCCAGCATCTCGTCGAAGGTGTCGGCCAGCTCCTTCAGCTCGTCGTCGGGTCCGTCCAGCTCGATGCGCCGGGACAGGTCCGAGCCCGCCACCGCGCGGGCGGTGCGGGTGATCCGGCCGAGCGGCGACAGCACCCGGCCCGCCATGGCGTAGCCGAAGGCGAAGGCGATGACCGCCAGCCCCAGCAGGGCCAGCAGGGAGCGGCTGAGGAGGTTGTCCAGGGCGATCTGGCGCTGATGGTCGATACAGGCGCTGATCGAGTCGTTGAACTGGGAGAACGTGAGGTTCTCGGCCTTGATCGCCGGGCAGTTGTCGCTGGTGACCTGGAGTTCCCTGGCTCCCACGATCTTGAACAGGGGTTCGTTGCCCGTGTTGATCGCCTGCGCGGCCAGCAGGTAGATGATCGACAGCAGCAGGATGCCGGCGATCAGGAACATGCCGCCGTACAGCAGGGTGAGCCGTATGCGGATGGTGGGGCGCAGCCAGGGGAAGGACGGCTGGTGCCGGCGGGGGTCCCATGTGGGCTTGGGCGGCGCCTGGGGGGGCGCGGGCGTGGCGGCCACGGGTCAGATCCGGTAGCCGGAGCCGGGCACGGTGACGATGACCGGCGGCTCACCGAGCTTGCGGCGCAGGGTCATGACGGTCACGCGGACCACGTTCGTGAACGGGTCGGTGTTCTCGTCCCATGCCTTCTCCAGCAGTTGCTCGGCCGAGACGACCGCGCCCTCGCTGCGCATCAGCACCTCCAGGACGGCGAACTCCTTCGGGGCGAGCTGCACCTCCCTGCCGTCGCGGAAGACCTCGCGGCGGTTGGGGTCCAGCTTGATGCCGGCGCGCTCCAGGACGGGGGGCAGCGGCACGCTCGTACGGCGGCCGAGGGCCCGCACGCGCGCGGTGAGCTCGCTGAAGGCGAAGGGCTTGGGGAGATAGTCGTCGGCGCCGATCTCCAGGCCCTCCACCCGGTCGCTGACGTCGCCGGAGGCCGTGAGCATCAGCACGCGCGTGGGCATGCCCAGTTCGACGACCTTGCGGCAGACGTCGTCCCCGTGCACCAGGGGGAGGTCGCGGTCGAGGACGACCACGTCGTAGTCGTTGACCCCGATGCGCTCCAGGGCGGCCGCGCCGTCGTACACGACGTCGACGGCCATGGCCTCCCGGCGCAGTCCGGTGGCCACCGCATCGGCGAGCAGCTGCTCGTCCTCGACGACGAGTACGCGCACGTCGCTGGTCCTTCCTGTGTCCACCCGCGTAGCGCTGGGTGCGCGCGCGGGCAGGGGTTCGGCTGGGGTGTGTAGGGCTCCATCCTGCCCTTTTCGGCCATAAGTCGGCGGTAAGACGGGTGAGCGGTCTGCGCAGGTCGTGCGCGGGCGCGGGAATGCGGGATTTTCTCCGCGGGTTGAGGTTTCCACGGAAGGGAGCGGGGGGAGGACCGCAGGTACACCCCGCGATCACGCTCTGCTTGTGCCGTACCACCATGCGGCACCAGGGGATCCGCTGTTGCGCAGAGCGGTTGTGGGTGTCCGGCACCGTCGCCGCCCGGCCTGGGCAGCGCTGGGCATCCACTCGGAGACGTGATCGCCCCTTCCGACGGCACACCCCGTGCCACCGACCCACGACCCAGGACGAGGGGGCGCAGCATGGACGCTTTCACCGCAGGACTTCTGCAGCGCATAAGGACGACCGAGTCCGACCTGACGCGGGCTCGTGACGAAGGCGACGACTTCCTCGTCGAGGTGGAGCAGGGCGAGCTCGACGACCTGCGCCGCCTCGCCGCCGAGCACGGTGTGGAAGTCGGTGCGACCAGCGTCTGACCCGGCAGTACGTGCAGGGAGGCGGGGTCCGGTGAATCCAGCACCGGGCCCCGCCTCGCGCTGTCGCGGCCAGGGGGCGGTCGCGGGGTCAGTCGTGCCAGGCGCCGAAGTCCTCCAGGAGCCGCTGGAGGGGCGCGAAGACACCCGGGGTGGCCGCCACCGCGAGGTCGCGTGAGGGGCGCTCACCGGGGCGGCCGCCGGTCAGGGCGCCCGCCTCACGGGCGATGAGGTCGCCCGCGGCCACGTCCCAGGCGTTCAGGCCGCGCTCGTAGTAGCCGTCGAGGCGGCCCGCCGCCAGGTCGCACAGGTCGATCGCGGCCGAGCCGCCGCGGCGGATGTCGCGCAGGAGCGGGATCAGCCGCCGGGCCACCTCGGCCTGGTGGGTGCGGACCTCGGTGACGTAGTTGAAGCCGGTCGAGACCAGGGCCTGGTCGAGCGGGGCGGTGGGACGGCAGGCCAGTCTGCGCTCGCCCGTCCGGGAGCCGGTGGCCCAGGCGCCGCCGCCGCGCACGGCGTGGAAGGTCTCGCCGCGCATCGGGGCCGCGACCACCCCGGCCACCGCCTCGCCGGCCACCTCGGCGGCGATGGAGACGGACCAGGTGGGCAGTCCGTAGAGGTAGTTGACCGTGCCGTCGAGCGGGTCGATCACCCAGCGGACGCCGCTGGTGCCCTCGGTGGCGGCGCCCTCCTCACCGAGGAACCCGTCGTCGGGGCGGTGTGCGGAGATCAGGTCCGTGATCAGCTTCTCGGCCGCGATGTCCATCTCGGTGACGACGTCGATCGGGCTGGACTTGGTGGCGGCCACCGCGAGGTCGGCCGGCCGGCCGTCGCGCAGCAGCTCGCCCGCGCGGTGGGCGGCCTCCCGGGCCAGGGCGAGCAGTTCCGCAGGCAGGGCGTCGGGCACGGGGCTCCTCAGGCGTAGGGGCTGTCGGCACCGGCCGCGGCGGGCCGGGGGGCACGGGCGGGGCAGCAGCCGACCGGGCAGACGTCGTGGCCGGCGCCGAGCGCGCCGAGGGCGCAGGGGGTGACCTCCTGGCCCCGTTCGGCGGCGGCGCGCTCCAGGACGAGGTCGCGCACGGCGGCGGCGAAGCGGGGATCGTCGCCCACGGTGGCGGAGCGCCGCACCGGCAGGCCCAGCTCGGCGGCCCTCGCCCGAGCCTCCGTGTCGAGGTCGTAGAGGACCTCCATGTGGTCGGAGACGAAGCCGATCGGGGCGATCACGACGGCGGGGACGCCGGCCGCGTGGCGCTCCTCCAGGTGGTCGCAGATGTCGGGCTCCAGCCACGGGATGTGCGGGGCCCCGGAGCGGGACTGGTAGACGAGCTGCCAGGGGTGGTCGACGCCGGTGCGCTCGCGGACCGCGTCGGCGACGGTACGGGCGACGTCCAGGTGCTCGGCGACATAGGCGCCGCCGTCGCCGTGGCCCTCGGCCGGGCCGGAGGTGTCGGCCGCCGCCGTGGGGATGGAGTGGGTGGAGAAGGCCAGGTGCGCGCCGGCGCGGACCTCCTCGGGCAGGTCGGCGAGGGAGGCGACGACGCCGTCGGTCATCGGCTCCAGGAACCCGGGGTGGTTGAAGTAGTGCCGGAGCTTGTCGACGCGCGGCGCCTCCAGGCCCTCGGCCCGCAGGGCGGCCAGGGAGTCCGCGAGGTTCTCGCGGTACTGGCGGCAGCCCGAGTAGGAGGCGTAGGCGCTGGTGGCGAGGACGAGGACGCGGCGGCGGCCGTCGGCGGCCATCTCGCGCAGGGTGTCCGTCAGGTACGGCGCCCAGTTGCGGTTGCCCCAGTAGACCGGCAGGTCCAGGCCGTGCTCGGCGAAGTCCTTGCGCAGGGCGTCCAGCAGGGCGCGGTTCTGGTCGTTGATGGGGCTGACGCCGCCGAACAGGAAGTAGTGTTCGCCGACTTCCTTCAGACGTTCCTTGGGGATGCCCCGCCCGCGTGTGACGTTCTCCAGGAAGGGGATCACGTCGTCCGGGCCCTCGGGGCCGCCGAACGAGAGCAGGAGCAGGGCGTCGTAGGGACTCGCGTCACGCACGTCTGGCATGGGTCGATCCTGTCATCCGGTGTCGGCAGCCGGAAAACGGCTGGGTGACCACCCTGGTTCCCCCTTCACCCGTACGAGTGCGTTAGGGTCACCTAACTCGTAAGTTGTACCGGCCCCGCGCGCGCCTTACTGAGTCCTTCGCCTGCCCAGAGCCGCCGCTCCCCCGCAGCTCCCGCCCGACCGGAGTCCGCCGTGCCCAGCCCCTACCGCGCCCTGTTCGCCCTGCCCGGCACCAAGGGCTTCTCCGCCGCGGGTCTCCTCGGCCGGATGCCGCTGTCGATGATGGGCATCGGCGTGGTCACGATGGTGTCGCAGCTGACCGGCCGCTACGGCCTGGCGGGCGCGCTGTCGGCCACCATCGCGCTCGCGGCGGCGGTGGCGGGCCCCCAGGTCTCGCGCCTCGTCGACCAGTACGGGCAGCGCCGGGTGCTGCGCCCGGCGACCGCGATCTCGCTCGCGGCGGGGGTCCTGCTGCTGCTCGCCGCGCACTACGGCTGGCCGGACTGGGTGCTGTTCGTGGCGTGCGCGGGCATCGGCTGCGTGCCCAGCGTCGGGGCGATGATCCGGGCCCGCTGGGCGGCGCTGTACCGGGGCACACCGCAGTTGCACACGGCGTACTCCTTCGAGTCCGTGATCGACGAGGTGTGCTTCATCTTCGGGCCGATCCTCTCCATCGGCCTGTCCACGGCGTGGTTCCCGGAGGCGGGTCCGCTGCTGGCGGGCTGCTTCCTCGCGGTCGGCGTCTTCTGGCTGACCGCGCAGCGCGCCACCGAGCCCGAGCCGCACCCGCGCACGGCCCGGCGCGCCCCCTCGGCCCTGCGCGCCCCCGGGCTCCAGGTGCTGGTGGCGACGTTCGTGGCGACCGGCGCGATCTTCGGTGCCGTCGACGTGGTCACCGTGGCCTTCGCGGACGAGCGCGGCCGGCAGGGCGCCGCCAGCCTGGTGCTGGCCCTGTACGCGGCCGGGTCCTGCGCCGCGGGGCTCGTCTTCGGGCTGCTGCGCTTCAAGGGGGCGCCCGAACCCCGCTGGCTGCTGGGCATATGCGCGATGGCCGTGAGTATGATCCCCCTCCTACTGGTCGGGAACCTGCCGTTTCTGGCCGTGGCGCTGTTCGTAGCGGGCATGGCGGTCGCTCCCACGATGATCACCACCATGTCCCTGATCGAGGAGCACGTACCACGCGCGCAGCTGACCGAGGGCATGACCTGGGTGAGCACCGGGCTCGCGGTCGGGGTCGCGCTCGGCTCCGCCGCGGCCGGCTGGGTGATCGACTCGGCCGGCGCGCGTGCCGGGTACGGGGTTCCGGCGGTGGCCGGGGCCGTCGCGGTCGTGGTCGGTTTCCTGGGGTACCGCCGGCTCAGCAGGCCGGCTCAGCGCCGGGGAGGCACCGTTGAGCAGCACAGCGAGCGGGAAGAACGGCACATGGCGTAACTGGGGCGGCAATGTCGTGGTCCGGCCCGCCCGCGAGGTCGCTCCGGCGTCCGTCGAGGAGCTGGCCGAGGCGATACGCCGGGCCGCCGAGGACGGCCTGAAGGTGAAGGCGGCGGGCAGCGGGCACTCGTTCACGTCGGTCGCCGCGACCGACGGGGTGCTGATCCGCCCGCATCTGCTGACCGGCATCCGCCGCATCGACCGCGCGGCCATGACGGTCACGGTCGAGGCCGGCACCCCGCTCAAGCGGCTGAACCTGGCCCTGGCGCGCGAGGGCCTGTCGCTCACGAACATGGGCGACATCATGGAGCAGACGGTCGCGGGCGCCACGAGCACCGGAACCCACGGCACGGGCCGGGAGTCGGCCTCGATCGCGGCCCAGATCACGGCGCTGGAACTGGTCACCGCGGACGGCTCGGTGCTCACCTGTTCCGGCGAGGAGAACCCCGAGGTCTTCGCGGCGGCCCGGATCGGCCTCGGCGGGCTCGGCGTCGTCACCGCGATCACCTTCGCGGTGGAGCCGCTCTTCCTGCTCCGCGCGCGCGAGGAGCCGATGCCGTTCGACCGGGTCCTGGCGGACTTCGACGAACTGTGGGCCGAGAACGAGCACTTCGAGTTCTACTGGTTCCCGCACACGGGCAGCACCAACACCAAGCGCAACAACCGCAGCGCGGGTCCGGAGCGGCCGGTGGGCCGGGTCGCGGGCTGGGTCGAGGACGAACTCCTCTCCAACGGCGTCTTCCAGGTGGCGCAGTGGGTCGGGCGCGCGGTGCCCGCGACCGTCCCCGCGATCGCCCGTGTCTCCAGCCGGGCCCTGTCCGCGCGGACCTACACCGACATTCCGCACAAGGTCTTCACCTCGCCGCGCCGGGTGCGGTTCGTGGAGATGGAGTACGCCGTCCCGCGCGAGGCGGTCGCCGGGGTGCTGCGCGAGCTGCGGACGGCGGTGGAGCGCTCGGGACTTCGCGTCAGCTTCCCCGTGGAGGTGCGCACCGCGCCCGCCGACGACATCGCCCTGTCCACCGCGTCCGGCCGCGACAGCGCCTACGTCGCCGTCCACATGGTCAAGGGCACGCCGTACCAGCGGTACTTCACCACCGCGGAGCGGATCTTCACCGCCCACGAGGGCAGGCCGCACTGGGGCAAGGTCCACACGCGCGACGCGGAGTACTTCTCCGGGGTGTATCCGCGCTTCGCCGAGTTCACGGCGCTGCGGGACCGGCTCGACCCCGGCCGCCTCTTCCAGAACGACTATCTGCGCAGGGTGTTGGGCTCCTAGGGCCGCACCGGTCGCGGGGCCGGGGAGGGCCCGCCGCGCGGGGAGGGACGTACGCGCGAAACGTTTCGCTCCGTTTCTGCGCATCGCGTGAAGTGCGCCACGTTCGAGATCCGGGAACGGCGCGGCGGACGGCCGAGTCGCGTTCCTTGCCGGAATTTGGGCGGCGTGCCAATCCACGCAGGTGGCCCGAATGGAGTACTGTGGCGAGCCCTGGGTCCGGTCTCCCGCCTGGGTGTCCGTGGCCTTCAAGGACCGCCGGGAGGGGGCTAGTTGCACAGGGTGACGGAGTTGGTCACTTAGCGTTGCGAACAGGTAACCGTGCCATAACGGCGATCCAGGGCCCGTGCCCGACACGCCGGGCAACTCGGCAAGGTTGTGGCAGGCTGCACCCGGGCAGGCCACACTCGACTAGCGGAAGCAGCGACGCACGTGACGTCGGCAGGCACCACCCGGGAGGTCCCCATGCCCGAACTGCGTGTCGTGGCCGTCTCCAATGACGGCACACGGCTGGTGCTGAAGGCTGCCGACTCTACGGAGTACACCCTTCCGATCGACGAACGCCTGCGCGCGGCCGTGCGCGGCGACCGCCCGCGCCTCGGCCAGATCGAGATCGAGGTGGAGAGCCACCTCCGCCCCCGCGACATCCAGGCGCGTATAAGAGCGGGGGCGTCGGCCGAAGAGGTCGCCCAGCTCGCCGGAATCCCCGTGGACCGGGTGCGCCGTTTCGAGGGCCCCGTCCTCGCCGAGCGCGCCTTCATGGCCGAGCGCGCCCGCAAGACCCCCGTCCGCCGCCCCGGCGAGAACGCGGCGGGTCCGCAGCTGGGCGAGGCCGTCCAGGAGCGACTGCTGCTGCGCGGCGCCGACAAGGACACCGCCCAGTGGGACTCCTGGCGCCGCGACGACGGCACCTGGGAGGTGCTGCTGGTCTACCTGGTGGCGGGCGAACCCCACTCGGCGAGCTGGACGTACGACCCGCCCCGGCGGCTCGTCCAGGCCGTCGACGACGAGGCGCGCTCGCTGATCGGCGAGTCCGACGACCTCGCCGCGCCGGAGCCCAGCTTCCCGTTCGTGCCGCGGATCGCCCGGCTGCCGCGCGAGCGCTCGATGGACCGCGCCCTGGAGACCGCCCGGCCGAGCCTGCCCGCCCTGCCGAGCGAGCCCTCCGAGGAGATCACGGAGGAGCGGGACTCCCTGACCAGCCTGCTGGAGGCGGTGCCGAGCTTCCGCGGCGACCTGGTCGTGCCGGAGCGCCCGTCCGAGCCGGACACCGAGGAGCCGCCGGCCGAACCGGCCGCGGAGGAGCCGCCCGCGCCCGCCGCGTCGGCCGGGTCCGCCTACGCGGACGTCCTGATGCCGCGCTCCGTCGGCAGCCACCGCGACCGGCTGATCGGCGCCACCGACCGCCAGGCCGAGGCGGACGGCGTGCGTCCGGGCCGCCGGGCCGCCGTCCCGAGCTGGGACGAGATCGTGTTCGGCACCCGCCGCAAGAAGCAGGAGTAGCGCGGGCGGACCCGTGTGCCGTGCGGGGCCGCGCCGGTTCTCGGCGCGGCCCTTGCGCCGTCCGGGCCCTGCGGCGCCCCGGGTCCGGTCCTACCGCGGGTCCGGGCCCACGGCCACCGGCCGCCGCGGGTCCGACGACCACTCCGACCACGAACCGGCGTACAGCGCCGCCGGAATGCCCGCGACCGCCAGGGCCAGCACCTCATGGGCGGCGGAGACACCCGAGCCGCAGTACACCCCGACCTCGGTGTCCTCGGACGCGCCCAGCGCCTTGAACCGCGCAGCGAGTTCGGCGGCGGGCAGGAAGCGGCCGTCCGGGCCGGCGTTCTCCTGGGTCGGCGCGGACACGGCACCCGGGATGTGGCCGCCGACCGGATCGATCGGCTCCACCTCACCGCGGTAGCGCTCCCCCGCGCGCGCGTCCAGCAGGACGCCGGACCGGGCGAGGGCCGCCGCACCGTCGGCGTGCAGCAGACCGGCCGGTCCGGGCGCCGGCACGAAGTCGCCCTCTCCCGGGGCCGGCACCGCCGTCTCGCGCGCCCCCTCCCAGACGGGCAGCCCCCCGTCGAGCACGCGCACGTCCGGGTGACCCGTCCAGCGCAGCAGCCACCAGGCGCGGGCCGCCGCCCAGCCCTGCCCGCCGTCGTACACGACCACCGGCCGCCCGGCGGACACACCCGCCCGGCGCATCGCGGCACCGAATCCGGCCAAGTCGGGGAGCGGATGGCGGCCCCGCGGACCGGGCTCGGAGGCCAGTTCCCGGTCCAGATCGACGTAGCGCGCGCCCGGGATGTGGCCCTCCTCGTAGGCCCTGCGGCCGTCGAACGGAGGCTCACCGGACGCCGTGGCCAGCGTCAACTGCCAGCGGACGTCGAGGAGCACGGGCGGTTCGGCCCCCGCCAGCTCAACGGCCAGGTCGGATGCGGAGATGATGACGTTCATGGCCACCATCCTCGCGCACGGGGTGGCCGCGACGGCCGGCTCCGGCTAATCTGCCCGCCGGACCGACCCGATCACGAGGCGTACGGGATCGAGCACGTGCCGTACAGCCGAGCGACATCCGTCGGCAATCGCACGGAAACAGGCGGTTCCCCGCACACCAGGCATCCTGCGGGCACCCCGCCGGGCGGCGGCGTGCCCGCAGCGCGCGCGGTCGCGGGTGGTGCGAGCATCGGCAAGGGGTCCGGACAGCACAGGCGACACGGCCACCGCGAGGGGCCGAGGAGAGAGTGACGATGACCGAGGCACGGGGGTCGGCCGGCCCGAACGGCGCGACACACGCGCGCCACACGCCCGGCGCGCCCAGCTGGGTGAGCCTGATGGTGCACGGACCGGCCGCCACGCAGGAGTTCTACGGAGCCCTGTTCGGCTGGGAGTTCGGTCCCGGTCCCCAGCAGCTCGGCCCCTCGGTGCGGGCGGCGCTCGACGGCCGCGCGGTGGCGGGCATCGGCCGGCTGCCGCCCGACCGCCATCTCCCCGTCGCCTGGACGCCGTATCTCGCCTCGAACGACGTCGATCTGACCGCCGAGTCGGTGCGGCTGTGCGGCGGCACGGTCGGGGTGGGTCCCCTGGACGCCGCCGAGGCCGGCCGGATGGCGATCTGCTCGGACCCCGCCGGAGCCGTGTTCGGCATCTGGCAGTCCTCGGCCCGTTCCGGCACGGCCGTCACGGGCGTCCCCGGCACCCCCGCCTGGAACGAGCTGCTGACCTTCGAGTCCGCGAACGTCGCCAAGTTCTACGAGACGGTGTTCGGCTACGACGAGCAGCCGAGCGACCCGGCCGGACCCGACCGCGTCGTCCTGCGCGTCGACGGGCGCCCGGTGGCCGGCATCCGGGGCCTGGGCACCGCGCTGCCCCGCGACCGGGGCCCGCACTGGATGACGTACTTCGAGGTCGCCGACACCGACGAGGCGCTGGAGCGGGTGGCCGGGCTCGGCGGGCAGGTGCTCGAAGCCGCCCACGACACCCCGCACGGGCGGGTCGCGACGGTGGCCGACCCCGAAGGCGCCCGGTTCGCCCTGATCCGTCCGCCGCGCTGAAGGCTCGCGCGCGCCGCTGTCAGCCCTGCTGCACCGGCAGGACGTCCGGGGAGAGCGCGGCGGCACGGGCGCTGGCCGCCGTCATCCGGCGGCGGTGGTGACGCCGGCACAGGACCTCGTAGCCGAGGGCGTCCGCCTGGTTGACGTCGCCGACGACCACCTGGGCGCCTTCGACGACCATCTCGCCGCGTATCGTGCGGGCGTTGTGGGTGGCGCGGGCTCCGCACCAGCACAGGGCCTCGACCTGGAGGACCTCGACCCGGTCGGCGAGCTCCACCAGCCGCTGGGAGCCGGGGAAGAGCTTGCTGCGGAAGTCGGTCGTGATGCCGAAGGCGTAGACGTCGAGCCCCAGGTCGTCGACCACGCGGGCGAGTTGGTCGATCTGGTCCGGGGCGAGGAACTGCGCCTCGTCGGCGATGACGTAGTCGGCGCGGCCGCCCTGCGAGAGATGGTCCACGAGATAGCCGTACAGGTCCCGGCCGTCCTCGACCTCGACCGCGTCCGTGACCAGGCCGAGCCGGGAGGACAGCTTGCCCTCGCCCGCCCGGTCGTCGCGGGTGAAGATCATGCCCGCGAGACCGCGCGCCGAACGGTTGTGCTCGATCTGGAGAGCCAGCGTCGACTTCCCGCAGTCCATGGTTCCGGAGAAGAACACCAGCTCGGGCATGTGGAGTCGAGCACCTTTCGGTGGGGCGGACGGTTCGGCGGGAAGGCGCGGCCGGGAGACGGGCGGGGCGGCGGCGGGAAGGGCCTCAGGAGCGTACTTCCAGCAGCGGCACCAATTGCTCGGCGGGGGTCATCGAGCCGTGGTTGCCGACCATCGCGGACTCCTTGGGCTCCCGCTCGGAGGCGATGATCAGGACGTCGTCGCGGGCGGCGGCGAGCACGTCGCCGATCCGGTCGTGGACCCGCTCGTCGACCCGCGGCCCGAACCAGCCCGCCGCGATCGCCTCCTCGCGCGAGGCCACCCAGAACTGCTCGCCGAGCACCTCGCGCCAGCAGGCCAGGACGTCAGCGGCGGCGCCGGGCACGGCGTAGACGTGCCGCGCGCGGCCCTCGCCGCCGAGCAGGGCGACGCCCGCGCGCAGCTCCCAGTCCTCGTCGAAGTCGATGCGGTGCCGCTCGTCGAAGGGCACGTCGATCATGCCGTGGTCGGCGGTGACGTAGAGCGCGCTGCGCGGCGGCAGCTGCTCGGCCAGGCGCTGGACGAGCCGGTCGACGTACATGAGCTGGCCGCGCCAGGTGTCGGAGTCGACGCCGTAGCGGTGGCCGGCGCCGTCCAGTTCGGCGTAGTACGTGTAGACCAGGGAGCGGTCGCCCGCGGCCAGTTGCTCGGCGGCGAGGTCCATGCGGTCCTCGCCGGTGAGCCGGCCGAGGAAGGTGCCGCCGCTGAGCGCGACCCGGGTCAGCGGGGTGTTCTCGAAGGTGGGCGAGGACACCTGGGCGGCGTGCACGCCCGCCTGGTGGGCGAGCTGGAAGACGGTCGGGTACGGCTGCCAGACCTGGGGCGGCGTCCAGGGCTGCCAGCGCAGCTGGTTCATGAGCGCACCGGTTGCGGGGTCGCGCACGGTGTAGCCGGGCAGGCCGTGCTCGCCGGGCGGGCGGCCGGTGCCGATGGAGGCGAGGGAGGTCGCAGTGGTCGCCGGGTAGCCCGCGGTGATCGGACGGCCGGTGCCGCCGCGTGAGCCGGCGAGCAGCGACGCCATGAACGGCGCGTCCTCGGGGTGCGCCCGCAGCTGCTCCCAGCCGAGGCCGTCGATCAGGAACACGCAGTTGCGGTCGGCGGGGGTCAGTTCGCCGAGGGCGGCGGTCATGCCCGGTACCGCCATCCCGGCGGCCAGGGTGGGCAGGAGGTCGGCGAGCGAACCGCTGCCGTACTCGGGGCACGGCGCGGAGGCGACGGCGAGGGGTTCCGGGTGGGGGTCCCAGGCGGTGGACTCGATCATCAGCGGGTGGAGTCCGCGGTCGCCTCGGACAGGGCCTGCGCGAAGGCGAGGGCCTGGCGGACCGTCTCCGCGCCGTCGCCCGCCTCGCTGACGCGCAGGCTCAGGTCGTCGGCCGTGGAGCTGCCCGTGTAGCCGTGGTCCGCCTCGCAGTTGGGGTCGCCGCAGGCCGCGGGCTCCAGGTCGATACGGGAGACGGCGCCCCAGCCGATGGTGAGGACGACCTCGCGGGGCGTGGTGCCCGGCTTGTACTTCTCGGGGTTGGCGACGACGCGGCTGAGGACGACCGAGGAGATCCGGCCGAGCTTCACGGACTCGGTGGACGTCGTCGCGTACGGCGTCGGGGACGTGCTGTCGGCCGCCTGCTCGTCGGTGTGGCTGACGATGAAGCGGGTGCCGGTGAGGACGAGCACGGTCACGTGCCGCCGCACCTCGTTCTGGTCGAACGTCGTCTCCTGGTGGACCAGGTACGACCGCATGGGCTCGCCGCCCACGGCGGCCTCCACCGCCTCGGCCACGAGTGCCGGGTAGTAGCCGCTGCGCTCGATCGCCGCCCGCAGCCCCTGGGTCGTCGTACTGGTCTTGGCCATGACGCCCATCCTACGGGGGACCACTGACTGCGAGGCACCGCCGACGACGGGCTCAGTACAGCGGAAGCGTCCGCGGGCCGAGGTCGTCGCGGGCGGGCGGCGGGGCGAGCCGCACGGAGGCGCCGAGCACGCTCAGGCCGTGGCGGGCGACCACGACCGGCTCCAGGGTGACCGCCACCACCTCGGGGTGGTCGTCGACCAGACGGGACACCCGCAGCAGCAGTTCCTCCAGCGCGGCGGTGTCCACGGGCGCGGAGCCGCGCCAGCCGAACAGCAGCGGTGCCGTGCGGATCGAGCGGACCAGCGAGGTGGCCTCGCGGTCGGTGACCGGGATCAGCCGGTGCGCGGTGTCGCCGAGCAGCTGCGAGGCGGCTCCGGCGAGCCCGAAGGACAGTACGGCCCCGGCCGCGGGGTCGATCACGGCGCGTACGACCGCGTCGACGCCGCGGGGCGCCATGCGCTGCACGACCGGCCTGAGCTCCTCGGGGCTGCCGAACAGGTCGGTCAACTCGGCGTAGGCCCGGCGCAGTTGCTCCTCGTCGGCGAGGTCGAGCCGGACGCCGCCGAGGTCGGCGCGGTGGCGCAGGTGGGGCGCGGTGGCCTTGAGGGCCACGGGGTGGCCGAGGGCGCGGGCGGCGTCCGCGGCGGCGTCGGCCGTGGGCGCGGGCCGGGCGCGGTGGACCTCGATGCCGTACGTGCCGAGGAGGTCGCAGGTCTCGTCGGCGCCGAGGGCGAGCCCCTGCCCGCGCGCGAGCAGGCCGCCGATCAGCCGGGCGGCCGCGCGCTCGTCGATGTCGTCGTACTCGGGCACGCGGCCGGGTTCGGCGGATTCCCGCCGCCACTGGGAGTACTTGACGGCTTCGGCGAGGGCCCGGACGGCCCGTTCGGCGGCGGGGTAGGCGGGGATGAGGCGCGGGGAGTGCGCAGGGGCGGCCGGCTCCCCTGGTGGGGGGTCGGCGGGCGGGGCGGGGGGCCCGGCCCGGTCGGGGGTGGCGGG
>NZ_AGBF01000157.1 GCF_000225525.1 Streptomyces zinciresistens K42
GGTCGTGACCCCCGACGCCCCGTCGCACGGGCCGCGCCGGTGCCCGCGCGGGCGGCTTCAGCCGGGGTGCGGCCGGGGCGGGGCCTCGCCCCGGTGGCGCGTCCGGCGGGCCGCCAGCGCGCCGAGGAAGCCGGTGACCAGCCCCCACAGCAGCGCAAGCCCCAGCGCGCTCCCCACCTCGGGCCGCAGGAACAGTTCGCCCCCGAGGCCGCCGCCGAGATCGCCGATACCCAGCACCGACACACCGTAGCGGGCGGAGATCCGGCCGAGCAGGCAGATCATCAGCACCGTCAGCGCCAGCGCGACGGCCAGCCGCACGGCGTGCTGCCAGGGCCGCACCCGGGCCGGTGACCGGCGGGCCGCCACGAAGGCCGCCGCCAGCAGCAGGACGGCGTCGGCGACGACCAGCCACCACCACCGGCCGTCCTGCTCGGCGAGCGTGCCGAGGTTCACCGCGGAGACGTCCCGGCCGCGCAGCACCTCGTCGAGGACCTGCGGCATCGGCAACCCGAACGGTCCCTCCACCCGCCCGTTCCAGGTCGCGCCGAGTCCGATCGTCAGGGCGAGCCACACCAGGTTCGGCAGCCCGAGCAGGATCACCGCGAAGGTCTCGGAGGCGTGCCCGCGCGTCGCGGCCACGACGAGGCCGACGACCACGCCCAGGACGACGCAGGCGAGCAGCAGCGCCACCATCGCGTACGCGGCGGGGCGCACCGACTCCTGGAACCGCAGCAGCCGGCCCGGCAGCGGGGCCCCGCGCGCCACCAGCAGCGCGAGCACCAGCACACCCGCCAGCCACAGCAGACCGGAGAACACCGTGGCCGCGACGTCCGTGGTGAACCCGACCTGCGGCGAGACGCCGAACAGGTCACCGAGGTCGCCGAGCGCGTCCTGCCCGAGGTCGCCCAGCGACAGGGTGAACGTCTGCCGCGCGCTGAACGCCAGCGCCAGCAGGGCGGCCACCCACAGCACGGCGATCCGGACGGCCCAGCCGGCCAGTTCGGCGGCGCCCGCGACCGCCCGGTGGCGCAGCGGCCGAAGGAATCCGGCGGCCACGACCAGGGCACCGGTCAGCGTCACCGACAGCGGGACGACGTCCAGTGCGGCGTCGGACCCGGCCAGCCCGCCCGCGTTCCCCGACAGCTCCACGGTGCCGCCCACCGCGGTCACCAGGGTGGCCGCGACGACCCGGGGGAACGCGCCGGCGGGCAGGTCCGCCGCCCCGGCCGCCCACAGCCCCAGCCCGGCGACCACGGCCATCGCGATCACCCCGGCCAGCACGACGAGGAGGGCCCGCACCCAGCCATGGGCGGCCACGGCCGGACGGGCGGGGGACGCTGCGCTCACCCTGCCCACGCTAAGCAGCACCCCCGGAGCGCGCCCGCCGGGTGGGCCGTCCGCGTCCGCGCGCGGACCGCGCGGAACCGGGGCACGGCGCCTCCCGCGACGCCGCCTCCCCGCCGCCGCGGCTGTGACGTACGACGCGACCTGCGGGGGGACTGCACCGCGCGCCTCTGGGTAAGAGGGCTGGTGCAGCAGCGTCCGGCAGGGTCGGCTTCCGAGAGAGCAACGCATGATCGAGTACGTGGACGGGGCAGTGATTCCGACTGGTTTCGACGTGCCCGTGGAACCGCTACGGCGGGCGGCGCACTACAGCGGTGAGCAGGGATGCATCGCCGAGGCGCGGTCCTTCGCCGCGCTGTTCCTGGAGCGGCTCAGGACCGAGTGGTGCGCCACGATCGCCCAGGCCGTCGAGGACAAGGTCCTCCTCGTCGTCAGCGAGCTGGTCACCAACGCCGACCGGCACAGCAACGGCCCGTACATACTGGACCTGGAGGGCACCGACGACGCGGTCACGGTCAGCGTGTACGACAGCAGCTCCGCCCTGCCCCGCCGCTTCCCCCGGGACCCGGAGCGGATCGGCCGGCACGGTCTGGAGATCGTGCACGCCCTGGCCCGGCACGTCGCCGTGGAACGCGTCCCCGTAGGCAAGCGGGTCCGCGCGGTGCTCATGCTCGCTGACGCCTGACGCCTGACGCCTGACGCCTGACGCCTGACGCCTGACGCCTGACGCCTGACGCCTGACGCCCGACGCCCGTGCGGGGCCGGCGGCCGATTCCCCCCAGAGCGCAACGCGCGGCCCTTCCCGCCCCGCGCTCCTAGGCTGGAACGGTGAGCGAACAAGCGCCGAACGAAGCGCGCGTCATCGCCCTGCGCCCGCCGGCCGCCCGGTCCGCCCCGGCAGGCCGCCCGGCCCCGGCCCCCCGGCCGCAGGCGCCCGGCACACCGCGTGCCTCCCCGCCCCCGGGCCGGGCCCCGGAACCGAGGGAGCCCCTGTGGCGCGACCTCGTCGGAGACGTCCTGCGCCGCGAACGCCTCGCCCAGGAACGCACGTTGAAGGACGTGGCCGACGCCGCCCGGATCTCCATGCCCTATCTCTCGGAGGTGGAGCGCGGCCGCAAGGAAGCCTCCTCGGAGGTCCTCGCGGCCGCCGCCCACGCCCTGGGCCTCGGTCTCGGCGACCTGCTGCGGCGCGCCCAGGGCGACCTCGTCCGCCGCGCCGGACGGCACCGGCCGCACACCGGCCGCGCCGGGAACGGCACCCCGCACGGCGGGCTGTGCCTGGCGGCGTGAGACGCGGTCCGGCGCCTCAGACCCGCGCGAGGCGCCGGCTCACCACCTCGTCCGCCAGCCCGTAGGCCACCGCCTCCCGCGCGGTGAACACCTTGTCGCGGTCCATGTCGGCGCGCAGCGTGGCGACGTCGTGCCCGGTGTGCCGGGCCAGCACCTCCTCGACCTGCGCGCGGATGCGGACCATCTCCCGCGCCTGGAGGGCCAGGTCGGAGACCGTGCCCCGGCTGCCGCCCGCGGCGGGCTGACCGAGCAGCACCCGGGCGTGCTCCAGCACGAACCGGCGCCCCGGGTCCCCGCCGGCCAGCAGGACGGCCGCCGTGGAGGCCGCCTGCCCCACGCAGAACGTGGAGATCGGCGCCTGCACATAGGTCATGGTGTCGTAGATCGCCATGAGCGAGGTGAACGAGCCGCCGGGGGAGTTGAGGTAGATCGCGATCTCGTTCTCCGGCGCGGAGGACTCCAGGTGCAGGAGCTGCGCGATGACGGTGTTGGCGACGCCGTCGTCGATCTCGGTGCCGAGGAAGACGATCCGCTCCGCGAGCAGCCGGCTGAAGACGTCGGAGGAGCGCTCGCCGTGCGCGGTCCGCTCGATGACGTACGGAACCGTGTAGTTGCCCATGTCAGAGCCCCGTCCGTCGCCGCGAGGCGGCCGGGCGGACGTCCGTGAGGGACTCCACGACCCGGTCCACCATGCCGTACTCCCTGGCCTCCTCGGCCGTGAACCAGCGGTCGCGGTCGCCGTCCCGGGAGACGGTCTCCGGGCTCTGGCCGGTGTGCTGCGCGGTGATGCGCTCGATGGTGGTCTTCGTGAACGCCAGGTTCTCCGCCTGGATCTCGATGTCCGCGGTGGTGCCGCCGATCCCCGCGGACGGCTGGTGCATCATGATCCGCGCGTTCGGCAGCGCGTACCGCTTGCCCGCCGTGCCCACGCTGAGCAGGAACTGGCCCATGCTGGCCGCGAAGCCCATGGCGAGGGTGGCGACGTCGTTCGGGATCAGCCGCATCGTGTCGTAGATCGCCAGGCCCGCGTGCACCGATCCGCCCGGACTGTTGATGTACAGCCCGATGTCGGTGCGCGGGTCCTCCGCCGACAGCAGGAGCAACTGGGCGCAGACCCGGTTCGCGGAGGTCTCGGTCACCTCGGTGCCGAGGAACACGATCCGCTGGCCGAGCAGTTGGGCGGCGAGATGGTCGTCGAAGCGGGTCGGCGCGCCGTCGCCCTCCTCGGCACGGGGTGCGCGCAGGGACAGGGGGGTCATCGGGTCTCCGTACGTCGTCGGGTGGTGCGGTCCCCTCCACTGTCGGCGGCGGACGGCGCCCGGAGCGGGTTTCTCTGCCCTGGGCAGATCGGCTCACGGCAGAGGCCGTACGGCCGTCCGGAGTACGCGCGGCGCGGCGGCCGATGAGTTTCGCGGCGAGGATCGGTCGACACAGGAGACAACCGATCCACACCGCAGGAGGTACTCATGGCAGCCGGGGGTTTCACCACGTGTCTCTGGTTCGACGGACAGGCCGAGGAGGCCGCGCACTTCTACGTCTCCGTCTTCGAGGACTCCGGCATCGGCGCCGTGGCCCGCTATCCCGAGGGGGCGATGCAGCCCGCGGGCGGCGTGATGACGGTCGAGTTCACCCTGAACGGCCAGCGGTTCCTGGGGCTGAACGGCGGACCCGAGTTCAAGTTCACCGAGGCGACCTCCTTCATGGTCTTCTGCGAGAACCAGGAGGAGATCGACCACTACTGGGCCAGGCTCACGGAGCAGGGCGGTGAGCCGGGGCCGTGCGGCTGGCTCAAGGACCGGTTCGGGGTGTCCTGGCAGGTCGTGCCGGCCCGGCTCCAGGCGATGGTCACCGACCCGGACCCCGCCGCGGCGGCCCGGGTGACCAAGGCGTTCATGGCGATGGGCAAGTTCGACATCGCCGCCCTGGAGAAGGCCCACGCCGGCGAGTGAACCCGGGGCCGCGACCGGAGCCCGCGCCGCGCGTGCCCGCGGATCCGGTCCCGGGCAGGCGCAGCCGGGCGGGCGGGGGAAGAGGTGCGCCGGCCGCGCAACTCCCGCGCGGCCGACGCCCTCATGACTGCCCGTCAGACCCGGTCGGCCACGATCATCAGATACTGGAAGCTGCCGTTGCGGTACGCGGACAGGAACGTGTCCTCGATGCCCGTCACCAGGTGGTCCGCCTCCCGGCGCAGGTCCCAGTAGGGGACGGCCGCCTCGGTGAGGTCCTCCACGTGCACCGGCACCAGCCGGTTGCGGGCCATGGCGCGGAAGTACTCCGAGCGCGGGTGGATGTCGCAGATGTAGTGCGCGTTGATCAGGGACACCTCACGCGAGGCCCGCCCGTAGGCGTCGTTGTAGCAGCCCGTGATGACGACGTAGCGCCCGCCGCGGCGCAGCAGCCGGGAGTGCTCGGCGAACAGCAGGTCCAGCTCGACGTACATGGTCGACTCGTTGTTCCAGGACGCCGCGTACGCCCCCGTGGGCAGGCCCGTGTCCAGCATGTTGCGGTGGTGGTAGCGCACCTTGCCGTCGATGCCCCGCTTGCGGGCCTGCGCGTTGGCGAAGTCGGCCTGCTTCTGGGAGATGGTGACCCCGTCGGTGTGGCAGCCGTGCCGCAGATGGGCCACCACGCTGCCGCCGCCGCGCCCGCACCCGGCGTCGAACACGCGGTCGTCGGGGGTGAGGGGGCCGAGCCGCTCGGCGAGGAGTTCGGCCTGCGCGTGCTCCAGCCGGTGCAGTTCGGCCGTGAGCCGCTCCCCGCGGACGGCCGGGTCGGACTCGTCGAGCACCGAGCGGTCGGCCTGGCCGATGCCGTAGTGGTGGTGGTACAGGTCGTCGAGCTTGCCGAGTTCGAGGTTGACCGGGTTCTCCTCGGCGTTCCAGTAGTCCGCGACGCGGTTCTGGTACGTGGACTGCGTCGGCACCGATACCGCCGGGGTGGTGGCGCGGGCTTCGGGGGCGATGGTCAACGGTGACTCCTCGTGCTGTTGCTGGTGCGGGTGGTGACGAACTGCCGTGCGATGGTGGTTCACCAGTAGTCGGGCAGGTGGTAGCGGTGGCTGTTGGAGGCGTGCCACTCGTGGTTCCCGGCCACCCAGTCCGACAGGCCCCGGGCGTACCGCTCGGCCAGGGGCGAGGCCGCGGCGAGCAGCGCCGACTCCTCCTCGAAGTCGGCCATGATCCGGTTGTGGATCTCGACGGCCCGCAGATAGGCGGCCTTCAGCCCGCAGCGCTGGTTGCGGGCGATGACCTGCGGCAGGTTCAGATGGTCGGGGTCGGAGGCCAGCTCCTTGGTGAAGGAGTACAGGTCGTTGACGATCGTGGTGGCGTTGCAGGCGAGGGCCGTGACGCGCTGGATCTCGGGGCGGGCGTACAGCGCCTCGGGCAGTTCGTAGCCGTCCACGGCGTCGACGATCGACAGACAGGGACGGAAGTTGTTGAACTGCCGCATCACCAGGTACTCCCAGACCTGGGGCACGTGGCGGGTCTCGCTCCAGGCCGCCTCGGCGAGATAGCCCAGATGCAGCCGGGCCAGGTCGTGCACCAGCCGGTCGGCCTGGCTGGGGGTGGCGACGGCGGCGTAGTCCCCGAGCGCCTCGTGGTACGAGCGCAGCGGCCCGTCCGCCCGCATGCCCTGCGCCCACTGCTCCTGGAACTCCGGCGGGCCGTGGTACGGGTCCAGCGCGGACTGCGCCAGGATCAGACGCCCGCCCAGGCCGCTGCGGGAGGCGCCGCGCCCCTCGTCCTCCTCGCAGTAGCAGCTGTCGACGATGTTCTCCGCGAGCAGCAGCTTCCCGGCCGCGGTCAGGCGCTCCAGGTCGGCCGCGCCGGGATGCTGGAGGACCACGGCCCGGCCGAACTGGAACCGGGAGAAGTCCCCCGACCAGGCCGGCGGGAAGAGAGCGAGGCGGCGGGCCCACTCCTCCAGCCGGCGGTCGATCTCGGCGGCCTTCCCGGGGTCGGCCGGCGCGACCTCGCGGTGGCGCAGCCCCGGGATCGCGCCGCCGCGCCGGGCCCGGACGCTGCGGGCGAGGTTCGGCGGCCCCGGCAGGGACGACGGCGTGGGCGATGACGGCGGGGACGGCGATGACGGCGGGGACGGCGTCTGCGGGGGGCCCGGCAGGGACGGCGGGGGCGGTGGGCCCGGCAGCGCCGGCAGGGACGGGGGCGTGCTCGTCGGGATCTCCACGCGGCTACTCAGGAGTCCGGCCGATCTGCGCGTTCTCCAGGATGCCCACGGCGTCCGGGACCAGGATCGCCAGCGAGTAGTAGGCCGTGACGAGGTAGCGGATGATCGAGTTGGCGTCGATGCCCATGAACCGCACGTTCAGACCGGGCTGGAACTCCTCGGGGATGCCCGTCTGGTACAGGCCCACGGCCCCCTGGTCGCCCTCGCCCGTGCGCAGCGCGATGATGCTCGACGTGTGCTGCGCGCTGATCGGGATCTTGTTGCAGGGGAAGATCGGCACACCCCGCCAGGCCGGGATCTCATGCCCCTGCACGGTCGCCGTGCCGGGGACGAGGCCGCGCCGGTTGCACTGCCGGAAGAACGCCGAGATGGCCTTCGGATGGGCGAGGAACAGCTTGGTCCTGCGCCGCATCGCCAGCAGGTCGTCCATGTCGTCGGGGGTGGGCGGCCCCGAGAAGGTGCTGACGCGCTGGCCGTGGTCGGCGTTGTGCAGCAGTCCGAACTCCCGGTTGTTGACCATCTCCCACTCCTGGCGCTCGCGGATCTCCTCCACGGTCAGCCGGAGTTGCTGCTCGGTCTGGTTCATGGGGTCGTTGAACAGGTCCGCGACCCTCGTGTGCACCCGCAGCACGGTCTGGGTGAGCGACAGCCCGTACTCGCGCGGGGAGAGGTCGTAGTCGACGAAGCCGCCGTCGATGGTCGGTTCGCCGACGTGCCCCGCCTGCACGGGGACGTGGGCCTCGCCCTTGCGGTTCACGGGCAGGCTCTGCCGGGCGCCGAACGCCTCCAGGTGCGCGGCGAGCGAGGGCGCCCGGTCGGTCACCTCGCGCACCACCGACCACGGCAGCGCCAGCACCACGGCGGCGGTCTCGGCGCGCACCGAGCTCAGCCACAGCGGGTCCGCCTGGCCGATCGCCTCGTCGCCCAGCTGGTCGCCGTCGGTGACGACGCCGAGGATCTCCTCCTCGCCGTACTTGCCCCCGGTGAAGCGCGTGAAGCGGCCGTGCACGACGAGATACGCCTCGGTGACGGGCTGCCCGGCCCGCACGAGCACCTGGCCGGCCCGCACGTCCCGCACCCGGAACCGGGACGCGATCTCCTTGAGGACGTCGAGTTCGCCGTAGCCGCGCAGCGCGGGCAGTTCGGTGAGCGTCTGCGGGATGACCCTGATGTCGTCGGCGCCGTTCTGCTCGAACTGCACCCGGCCGCGCCCGACTCTCAGCTGGAGGCGCCGGTTGACCCGGTAGGTTCCGCCCTTGACGTCCACCCACGGCAGCATCCGCAGCAGCCACCGCGAGGAGATGGCCTGCATCTGCGGTTCGGACTTGGTGGTCGTGGCGAGTTGGCGCGCGGCATGCGTGCCGAGACTGGTGAGCGGTCCGTCGATGGCGGGTTCCTCGGTGGCGGTCCCGGCGGTCTCGGGTGCGGACACGAATCCCTCCCTGGAGGGTGTTGCCGAAGTGAGCCGATGAGCGAGCAGCCGATGGCGACGGCAGCCCCTGGGCGTGATGACAGCGGCCCCGGAGACACGGATGTGCCGCACGAGCCGCAGGCACAAGCCAAACAGCGCGTGTGGCGGGGCCGGTACGGCGTGAAGGGGGCGGTTTTGTGAGCCGGGTGGTGCAAACCCCCTCCCGAGGCGCACGGCGCACTGACACGTGTCCTCGCGCCGGTCGCGCTCGCACCGACGGGCGGGCGCACGGGGGCGCGCGACGCCGCGACGATCACTCCGGCGCCGCGAACAGGTGCGCGACCGGGCCGGCGCCCCGTCCTGCCGCCGCGGCTCGGGTGCTCCCCGGAGCGGGTCGCCCTCCTGCCGGCCGGTGCACCCGCCCCGCGGCCCGGGAACGGCACCGTGCCTTCGCCGCGCGCCCCGTGCGGCCGGTGACTAGCGTGAGAGACCGGGACCAGAGCCACCGATCCGGAAGAGGGCCGCAGCCATGGCCGTGACAGCAGCAGGAACCCCCATCTGGGCCGACGCGATGTTCAGCGACCTGGAGGGCGCCAAGACCTTCTACGCCGACGTCCTCGGCTGGACCTTCGCGGAGCCGTCGAGCGAGTTCGGCAACTACACCCAGGCCTACGCCGGCGGAAAGGCCGCCGCCGCGGTCGTTCCGCCGATGCCGGGCCAGGAGGGCCACTCGCAGTGGTGCCTCTACCTCGCCTCCTCCGACATCGCCGCCACCGCCGCCCGGATCCGCGAGCACGGCGGCGAGGTCCTGATGGAACCCATGCAGGTCGGCGAGTTCGGCAGCATGTGCCTGGCCCGCGACCCCGGCGGGGCGGTCTTCGGGGTGTGGCAGCCCGGCACCCACGAGGGCTTCGAGGCACCCGTGGACCAGCCGGGCGCGTACTGCTGGGCCGAGCTCTACACCCGCGAGCCGCAGAAGTCCGACGCCTTCTTCCCGGCCGTCTTCGGCTACAGCGCGCAGCAGATGGACGACGACGGCGTCGACTTCCGGACCTTCTCGGCCGGCGGCGGCATGGTCCTCGGCCGGATGCGGATGACGGAGGACTTCCCGCCCGAGGTCCCCTCCTACATCAACGTGTACTTCACCGTCCCCGACTGCGACGAGGCGGTGGCCCGCGCCGTGAAGCGGGGCGCGGTGCTGCGCTTCGGGCCGATGACCACCCCCTTCGGCCGCTTCGCCGCCGTCAGCGACCCCCAGGGCGCGAACTTCTCCGTGATCGACGTCACCACGACCGAGGGGGACATGCCGAGCACCACCGACGTGTAGTGCCGGGTACGCCGGGAGCGCGCACCGGACGCCGCTCCCCGGCGGGCGGGCACCGCCCGCCGCGGCACCGGTCGGAGCGCGGTCCGCCGGTCCCGCGCCGCATGGCATGATCGGGCACATGCGTGAACGTGTAGTGGCCGCGTGCGACGGGGCTTCCAAGGGGAACCCGGGGCCGGCCGGCTGGGCCTGGGTCGTCTCCGACGCGTCGGAGCTCCCCGCCCGGTGGGAGGCCGGCCCGCTCGGCCGGGCCACCAACAACGTCGCGGAACTCACCGCGCTGGAGCGCCTGCTCGCCGCCACCGACCCCGACGTGCCGCTGGAGATCCGGATGGACTCCCAGTACGCGATGAAGGCGGTCACCACCTGGCTCCCCGGCTGGAAGCGCAACGGCTGGAAGACGTCCGCCGGCAAGCCCGTCGCCAACCAGGACCTGGTCGTGCGCATCGACGGCCTGCTGACCGGCCGCACGGTCGACTTCCGCTACGTTCCCGCCCACCAGGTCGACGGCGACAAGCTGAACGACTTCGCCGACCGCGCGGCGAGCCAGGCGGCCACCGAGCAGGCCGAGGCGGGCAGCGAACTCGGCTCGCCCGAGCCGCCCCCCTCCCCGGACGCCCCGGCGTCGAGGACCCCGCGCCGCAAGCCCGCCACCGCCCGCGCGGGCGGTGGCGGCTCCACGCGCACCCTCAAGGCGAAGTTCCCCGGCCGGTGCCAGTGCGGCCGCGGCTACGCGGCGGGCGAGTCCATCGCCAAGAACCCCCAGGGCTGGGGCCACCCGGAGTGCCGCACCACCGACGCCTGACCCGCGGCGCACCCCCCGCCGAGCCCGACCCCCCGCCGAGCCCGTCGGGCCCTGACGAACGTGCGGGCCGCCGCGCGAAACCTCGGCGCGGCGGCCCTGGCGTGTGCTGCCCCGGTCGTCCCGCCCCGTCCGGCGGGAGCGGCGCGGTTCGCGGTGCCGCTGCATCGCACGCCTGCCCTGCTACCCTGCGGAACCGAAATGGGTGAAATGGTCGCTATGTCGAGTTTCTAGGGGTGCGTGTGAAGGTCGCCTGCGTCGGCGGCGGACCCGCCGGTCTGTATCTCTCGATCCTGCTCAAGCTGCGGGACCCGTCCCACGACGTCACCGTCCACGAGCGCAACCCGGAGGGCTCCACGTACGGCTGGGGCGTCACCTACTGGCGCGGGTTCCTCGACCGGCTGCGCGCGCACGACCCCGAGACGGCCCGCGCCATCGAGGCGAACTCGGTCGGCTGGAGCGAAGGGATCGCCCGTGTCGGCGAGCTGACGGCACGTCAGCCCGGCGACGAGGGGCGCGGCATCGGCCGCCACCGCCTGCTGGAGATCCTGGCCGACCGGGCCCGATCGCTGGGCGTGCGCCTGGAGTTCGCGCACGAGATCACCCCCGGCGGCCTGCCCGACGCCGACCTGGTCGTGGCGGGCGACGGCGTCCACAGCGCCCTGCGCGACCGCCACGCGGCCCACTTCGGCACCCGGATCGTGCCCGGCCGCAACCGCTACCTCTGGCTCGGCACGGACGCCTCCTTCGACGCCTTCACCTTCGCCTTCGCCGAGACCGACCACGGCTGGATCTGGTTCTACGGCTACGGATTCGCACCCGGCGCGGGCACCTGCGTCGTCGAATGCGCCCCCGAGACCTGGCGGGGCCTCGGACTCGACACGGCAGGCGAGGAGGACGGGCAGGCCCTGCTGGAGAAGATCTTCGCCGACGTCCTGGACGGCCACCGGCTCGTCGGCCGCCCGTCCGCCGGGGCGGGCGCCCAGTGGCTCACCTTCCGCACCCTCACCAACCGCACCTGGCACCGCGGCAACCTCGTCCTCCTCGGCGACGCGGCCCACACCACCCACTACTCCGTCGGCGCCGGCACCACCCTCGCCCTGGAGGACGCCATCGCGCTCGCGGCGGCCCTGCACGAGGAGCCCGCCCTCCCGCGGGCCCTCGCGCGCTACGAGCACGAGCGCAAGCAGGCCCTGCTGTCCGTGCAGAGCGCGGCCCGGCACAGCGCCCGCTGGTACGAGGACCTGCCCCGCTACATCCACCTCCCCCCGGAGCAGATGTTCGCGCTGCTGGGCCAGCGCCACTCGCCCCTGCTGCCCCACGTCCCGCCCCGGCTGTACCACCGCCTCGACCGGGCCGTGGGCCGGCTCGACACGCTGCGCAGGCTCAAGCGCCGGCTCGGGCCGATGGTGGCGCGCACCTTGCAGGCCAGGGCCTCGCGCCCCTGACCGCCCGGCGCGGCAACCGCTTGCGCGGACGCGGGCCGGGCCGGGGCCCGCTCCGCGCGAGCCGATCACGGGTGACACACTGACGCCATGGACGAGCGAGAATTCGGCAGGTCGGGTCAGCGCGCATCGGTCATCGGCCTCGGCACATGGCAGCTGGGCGCCGACTGGGGGGACGTCGACGACAGGGAAGCCCTTGCCGTGCTGGAGGCGGCGGCCGAGTCGGGAGTGACCTTCTTCGACACCGCCGACGTCTACGGCGACGGGCGCAGCGAGCAGACCATCGCCGCCTTCCTGCGGGCCCGGCCCGACCTGGACGTCCTCGTGGCGACCAAGATGGGCCGCCGCGCCGAGCAGCTCCCCGAGAACTACGTCCTCGACAACTTCCGTACCTGGAACGACCGTTCGCGGCGCAATCTCGGCGTGGACCGCATCGACCTGGTCCAGCTGCACTGCCCGCCGACGCCCGTCTACTCCACCGACGAGGTCTTCGACGCCCTGGACACCCTCGTCCAGGAGGAGCGCATCGCGCGCTACGGCGTCAGCGTGGAGACCTGCGCGGAGGCGCTGACCGCCATCGCCCGGCCGGGCGTCACCAGCGTGCAGATCATCCTCAACCCGTTCCGCATGAAGCCCCTGCTGGAGGTGGTGCCCGCGGCCCGCGCGGCCGGCGTCGGCATCATCGCCCGGGTGCCGCTGGCCTCCGGGCTGCTGTCGGGCAGGTACACCAAGGACACCGTCTTCGCCGCCGACGACCACCGCACGTACAACCGGCACGGCGAGGCGTTCGACCAGGGCGAGACGTTCTCCGGGGTCGACTTCGCCTCCGGCGTCGAGGCGGCGGCCGAGTTCGCCGCCCTGGCCCCGGAGGGCTTCACCCCCGCCCAGCTCGCGCTGCGCTGGATCATCGGGCAGCCGGGCGTCACGTCCGTGATCCCGGGCGCCCGTTCGCCGGAGCAGGCCCGCGCGAACGCCGCCGCCGCCGAACTGCCCGAGCTGTCCGGTGCCGCCCTCGCCGCCGTACGGGACCTGTACGACCGGCGGATCAAGGACCAGGTCGAAAGCCGCTGGTAGGCGCCCGGCGGACCGTCCCCCCGTCCTTCACCCACGGCACGCACAGAACACACGTTCTGGGGTACGCGGGGGTGGGAGGACCGACCTCTCACCGAACTCGGGAGGACGTGGTGACGGACATGGACGACGGGCGGGCCGGGCGAAGAGGCCGCGACGAGACCCCGGAGGAGCGGGCCGACCGGATGTGGGTCGAGCTCCTCCAGGAGGTCCGCGTGGCCCAGATGGGCGTGCAGATCCTCTTCGGGTTCCTGCTCACCGTCGTGTTCACCTCGAAGTACGACGACCTGACGGCCACGGACCGCACGATCTACATCGTGACCGTGATCGTGGGCGCGGCGGCGACCGGCGCCCTGATCGGCCCCGTCTCCCTGCACCGGCTGGTGTCGGGGCGGCGCATCAAGCCGCAGGCGGTGGAGTGGGCGTCCCGGCTGACCCTCGTCGGGCTGATCCTGCTCCTGGTGACCATGGCGTCCTCGCTGCTGCTGATCCTGCGGGTCGCCACCCATGACGACTACGTGCCCTGGATCGTCGCGGGCATCGTCGTCTGGTACGTCGTGTGCTGGTTCCTGCTGCCGCTGTGGACCCGCCGCCGCTACACGGAGTGAGTGCCGGACGGCGGGCGGCCGCGGGCCGGGGGCGCCCGCCGCCCGCCGTCAGCCGAAGGCGTCCCGCAGCGCGGGCAGCAGTGCCGTCCGGGCCCGTTCGAGAGAGGCGGGCTGCCGCGCGCCGCCGATCTGGACGAGGGCGACCTCGGTGAAATCGGCCTCCGCGTACGGGCGGACGGCCTCGACGAACGCGTCGGGGTCGTCGCCGCACGGGATCGACGCGGCCACGTCGTCCTCGGTGACGAACCGCGTCGCCGCCTCGAACGCGTCCGGGTGCGGCAGCTCGGAGTTGACCTTCCAGCCGCCGCCGAACCAGCGGAACTGCTCATGGGCGCGCCTGACGGCAGCGTCCCGGTCGGCGTCGTGGCACACCGGCAACTGCCCCACCCGGGGCTTGCCCTCGCCCCCGTGCCGGTCGAAGGCCGCCAGCAGCTCGGGCTTCGGCTCCGTGGCGATCACCAACGGGTGGTGGCGGACGGCCGGGCATGTCACGCGCGGGGCGCCGCGGGGGAGGATGTCCCCATGTCCGCCCGCAGCCTGCCCACGAGCACCCCCGCCGACCAGGGCGTCGACGCCCGCGCCGTCCTCGCGTTCCTCGACGCGGTCGACGCCGCCCCCGACATCGACCCGCACAGCCTGATGATCCTGCGCCACGGCCGCCTCGTCGCCTGCGGATGGTGGGCGCCGTACACCCCGCCGCGGCCGCAGCTGCTCTACTCGATCAGCAAGAACTTCACCGCGGCCGCCGCCGGGATCGCGGCCGGCGAGGGGCTGATACGGCTCGACGACCCCGTGCTCTCCTACTTCCCCGAACTCGACGCCGACGTCACCGATCCGCGCAGCCGCGCGATCCTCGTGCGGCACGCGGCCTCCATGGCCACCGGCCACGACACCGACGCCTTCCCCGCCGCGCTCGCCCGGGACCGCGACGACCTCGTACGCGGCTTCCTGCTGGTGCCCCCGCCGCACGACCCCGGGACCGTCTTCGCGTACAACCAGGCCGCCACCTTCACGCTGTCCGCGCTCGTGCAGCGTGTCAGCGGGCAGTCGCTGACGGACTATCTCCGGCCGCGCCTGCTGGACCCCCTCGGCATCGGGGAGTTCGCCTGGCAGCGCGACCGCGGCGGTCGGGAGCTCGGTTTCAGCGGACTGCACGCCACCACCGACGCGATGGCCCGGCTCGGCCAGCTCCATCTGTCCGGCGGAATCTGGGAGGGCGAGCGGCTGCTGCCGCGGTGGTGGGTCGAGGAGGCCACCCGCCCCCAGATCTCCGGCGCCGCGAGCATGCCGGGGCCGGACTGGCAGCGCGGGTACGGATTCACCTTCTGGATGTCCCGCCACGGTTACCGCGGCGACGGCGCGTTCGGCCAGTTCTGCGTCGTCCTGCCCGAGCACGACGCCGTGATCGCGACGACCGCCGACACCTGGGAGATGCAGGCCCTGCTGGAGCTGGTCTGGGAGCACCTGCTGCCCGCGTTCGGCTCCGCGCCGCCGGCCGGCGCCGGCGGGGCCGACGCGGCACTGGCCCGGCGGCTCGCGGGCCTGACGCTGCCCCCGGCACCGGGCGATCCGGCCCCGCCCGGCCGCGGCGAGGAGTGGACCGGCTCCTTCACCCCCGCCGGCGGTTCCTGCGCGGCACTGCCGAAGGTCGGCGCCCTCGCTCTCGCGAAGCGTGCGGACGGCTGGGAGCTGACGCTCACCGAGGAGGGCGAACCGCTGCGCGCCCGGCTCGGCGGCCCCGGCTGGACCGTCACCGAGGGTCCCGTGCCCACCGCGGTCAGCGGCGGCTGGAGCGACGCCGACACCCTCGTGGTGGACATCGCCTTCCTGGAGACGCCCCACCACGCGGAGGTGACCTGCTCGCTGACGACCCGTACGTTCACGGCCCGTTGGCGCACCGAGCCGCTGCACGGCCTGCGCCTGCGCTCGATGCGCGCCCCTCGCGCCTAGGGCTGTGGCCGGGAGGGTTTGCCGGTGAACCCTCCCGGTCACCGCACTGGCCGCGGTCAGCTCCGCGGCACCCGCAGCGTCCGCAGGAGGACGTCCAGCGCCCGGCGGTTCGCGGCGTCGTCCCAGTCGTCCGCCGGGGCCGTCCAGCGCAGGGAGTAGCCGCGGCCGCCCCCGACGAGGAAGCCGCGGCCGAAGGTCCGCAGCCGTACGCCGTCCCCGGCGGACAGCCACTCCATGTCCGCGGCCCGGTACCCCTGGTACGTGGTCGCCCCGATGTCGCCGATCCGCTCGAACCCGCTCACCCGCGCCAGGCCGGGCTGCACGTCGTCGCGCCAGACGGCCACCGGATCGCGGTCGAGGCGCTCGCTGTAGGTGAGGGCGAGGCTGCGGGGATCGTCGTCCGCGCCGAAGAAGACGCGGTAGGCGGCGTCCGGGGCGCGCCGGGTGCGCACCGGTTCCCAGCCCTGCGGCAGGGCCAGCGAGAACCCCTCGGGCGAGGTGTACGTCCGGAATCCGGCAGGCAGGGAAGGCGACGAGGGTGCCGCGGGCGCGGCGGGGGAGGAGGGCGACGAGGGGGAAGCCGTGGGTGCCCCCGGCTCGGGGGCCCGCGCGGTCGGGGACGGGGGCGGCGGCGGAGCGGGCGCCTGCGCCGCGGGGGCGCCCGCGGACGACGGGGGGCGCTCCGGTGTCGTGTCCGCCGCCGCCGGACCCGCCTCGTCCGAGCGGCCGTTGGCCGAGACGAG
>NZ_AGBF01000156.1 GCF_000225525.1 Streptomyces zinciresistens K42
TAGACCGGCCGCAGTTCCCGCACCCGCCGCTTCAGCACCGACAACGACCGTTCCCACCCGATCCGCTCGGCGATCACCGTGGCGGGCATCCGCGGGTACTTCGCCAGCAGTTCGCGGATCGCCGGCTCCACCGCGTCCACGATCGAGCCCTTCGGCGCCCGCCGGTACTTCGGCGGATCGTCGCTGGCCACGGCCCGCCGCACGGTGTTCCGGGCGATCCCCAGATGCCGCGCGATCCCCTTGATCGACATTCCCTCCGCACGGTGGAGCCGCCGGATCTCAGCCCAGTCCTCCACACCGATCACCTCTTCCACCTGACTCCCATGGAGCCAGACTGATCACTTGATCACGGAAGGGGTCACTTTTCATCGACCGATAGGGGGTCACGGTTCACGGAACGGCGACAGCTGTGCCTGGTTGGGGCCGAGAGGCAGTGGTGCCGAGCAGACCTCGCAGAGCCGTGGTGATGGGGGCGGGGACGGCGATTCTGGTGCGTCAGCCGGGGGCGGAACTGGGTGAGGCGGTGGTGCACTTCGCCAGCGGTATGCCCGCTGACGACACGGCTGAGAACACGTTCGCCGTCTCGAAGAGGGCCTGCCGGGCGGCAGAGGCCGCTCACAGATGGGACACAGGGGTGGTTCGGTTTCCCCAGTTTGGGCGGATCGTTCTTGGCGACGTCGCTGACGTTCGAGATAGGCGTCCCGACGGCAGCGCGATGAACACAGGTGACGGCGCCGGCCGGGCCGGATCCGCATGATCTCGCCGCACTGCCTGCAGGGGACTCGCAGCCACTCGCTGAGCGGGTGGCGTCTGCGGTATGCCTTCTGGCGGCAAGCCTGCGAACAACGCAGAGCTTGACGTCCGAGGATGCCGAGGGGCGGCATGGCGGCCCCGCACTCCAGACAGTGCCGGGTTTCCAGCGTGATCCGCAGGAAGTCCGGATCGCGGCCCGTGACGGCCGCCAGCCGCGACCAACTCGGGATGTTTTGATGACCGGGCGGTTCGCAGAGAAACACCCGCAGATGGCCCGGAATCAGATGGTTGGCGTGGGCGAGGCGGACGATGAACGACCGGACTCCTTCGCCGGCACGTGGGCGGACCTGGACGGGCAACAGGCGGATGTTCCCGCTGATCACGCCGCTCTCGACGATGCTCATGAGGCCGGTTTGGACTTCCGGGTCTCGGCCGCGCGGTCGAGTTTCACGTTCTGCAGGGACTTGCGGGTGATCTTCTCTGTGCCGTCCAGGATCGCGTCGAGGGCGGCCCCGCGGATGAGGTGGGACAGCGAGCCGTTCATGCCGCCGGTGCGGTCGTGGAGGTAGCGGGCCAGCCCTTCCAGGGTTCCCGGCCGGTGATGGTGCAGCCGCAGAGCTTCTTCCAGGGTGGTGACCAGGCCGGTCCACTCCTCGGTCCGGGGAAACGCGACGGTCTCGATGACTCCGAACCGGCCCGCGATCTGCCGTCCCCGGGTGCCGTTGAACAGCCCCTTCGCCTCCAGGTCGACTCCGGCATAGACGAAGGTGGCCGGGATGCGCTCGGAGAAGTACTTCAGGGTGTCGGAGACCTCGGCCCCGCTGCGGGTCGCGAGGGAGAGATTGTGCAGTTCGTCGACGCAGACGACGGTGACCCGCGCGTCGATCAGGACCCCGCAGACAGCCTCGATGACGTCGGTGATGTTGGCTCGGACGGTGACGGGCAGGCCGAGGAAGCGGGCGAACTCCACGGCCAGCATGCGCGAGGTCGCGGCGGGCGGGACGGTGACATAGACAACGGGGATGCGGCCGCCGACGCCGGGGTGCTGACGCCGGTCGATGGCTTCGATGGTCTTGCCGAACTGAGTGAGGGCGGTGGTCTTGCCGGTGCCGGCCGGGCCGGACAGGATCAGGCCCCGGCGGGCGCTGATCGCGTGACGGTTGAGCAGGGTCAACCGCCGACCGGTGTGGACGACGGTCCGCAAGGTGGATGTCGCAGCCACCGTCATTCTGGTGTGGTAGTCGAGGCGGGCTTCGTCGTAGTCCTGGCGCTCGTCCGGCCCCAGTTGGGCCAAGACGTCGGCGGGCAGCAGATCCGGCGGGGCTGGATCTTGAGTGGTGAACTCCCGCCAGCCCTCCAGGGTGGTGAGGTAGCGGTGAAGTTCGTCCTGGTCCAGGACCTGTCGCCATCCGGCCTGCCGGCCGGATGGCTGCTACTGCCCGAACGCGGGCCCGGCTGCGGTCACCATCGCTTGTCCGCCTCCTTGAAGGGGTCGAAGACGCCGAGCGGAATGACCTTCGCGACCGGCTCGTCCTGCGTGTCGTCTGCTTCCTCGTCGTCGTGAGGCAGCGGGACATCCGTCTCGGCCGGCACCGGTTCGGGCTTCGGCGGCCGAGGTCCGTTGCCTTCGGCGCCGGCCTTCGTCCGGGCGGCGACTCTCCGGTCGCGCCGGGAAGGCCGCTTCTTCCCGCCGCCCTCAGGGCCCTGGTTGGCCCTGATCAGAAGCTCGGACACGGCTTGAGCGATCTGTTCCTCGGTGGGATCGCTCTCACCCTGCTGACGCAGGTCGGCCGCGGCATGGTCCCAGGCCAGATCCCCGAACGGCTGCGGGACGGTGCCGAGATGCTTCCAGGGGACCGGGATCCAACCGCCCTCCCAGTGGTTGCGGACCCAGATCCAGTTGGCGTCGTAGGGGTCACGGTGGATCTCCCACAAGTTCTTCTTGCGGACGACCCCGGAGGGCTGGCGCCGGAAGGGGCCCAGGTCCGCGCAGTCGTAGATCCGGTGGCTGATCTTGATGCCGTAGGAGTTGACGGCCCGCCAGGTCCCGGGCAGCAACTCGACGTAGTCGTCCCCGGTCAGAGCCAAGGGAACGTAGCCAGCGCTCTCGAGCAGGCTGGCGTACTTCTGGTTCGGTGTGAAAGTGCGGCCAGGACTGCCAGGGTCCCGGAGCCCGTCGTGCGGCCTGTTCTGCCACTTCGCTATGAGCCATTCGTCCAGAAGCTCCTGGATCTCCAGCATCGACCACAACGGCTCGTCCTCGACGTTCCGCCCGCGATGCTCGGCCGTGCGGCCCAGATAGCCCGGGAGGAACTGGCAGAACATCGTGGCCACCGATTCGAGCGTCCGCTCGATGTGAGGCTTCTCCGCAGGCGAGCGTGGGTGGCAGGGCTGGAAATTGATCTCCAGAGTCCGGCAGGCGGCCCGGAAGTTCTCCGAGATGAACGCCTTGCCCCGGTCACAGACGATGGTCTCCGGGATGATCACCGGCCGAGCCGCCGCGTGCTCCAACCGCTCGTCCAAGGACAGCAGCCTGCGATGCGGCAGGACCGAACGGGACATCTTCAGCGCGTCCGACCAGCCCGGCCGCATCGGCTCCGGCGTCAGAGCACGGGCCAGCAGCAGCGAGGCGTCCACCGACTTGGTGGTCGGCCGCACGACCGCCGCGGCGATGGTGCGGGTCGCGACATCGACGAGACCGCAGAGCTCAACCCTGCCGGGCACCCCCTCATCCAGCCGCACCAGCACGTCCAGCGGGGTGGAGTCGATCTGCATCAACTCGCCCGGCGCCGCGACCTGCTCGTAACGGAACGGCCCCTCCGGCTGGTTGGCCAGAGACTGACGGGTGCGGGCCGACCCGGTCACCGGGACGCCGCCGGACAGCTTCGCGAACAGCCGGTAGAACGTCGCCCGCGACGGCATCTCCACCACGTCCTCGCCGTGCTCGGCGGCCAGGACGCGGCCGGTCCGCCAACGCGCGTACTCGATCGTGCGAGTGGACGCCGGGACGCTCTCGGCGATGGCCTGACGCATCGCCGCCACCACCCGAGGATCAGCCCGGCCCAGCAGCGACGCGTGCGGCGCGAGGCGACGGTCGGCCACCGCGGCGACACCGCCGGCCTCGTAACGCTGGCGCTTGCGCTTGACCGTCCGCGCACTGACCTCCTCGCCCCGCGCGGCCAGTTCCGCGGCCTTCGCCCGCTCACGTTCCGCCAGCGACCGGCGGGCCGGATCGTATTCCGGCCGGGGCAGAGCCCCCGCCGGAGCATCCGGCGGCAGCCCGGTCAGGATCTCGATCAAGTGGTGCTGCCACCACAACGCCCGCTTCGCGGCCTCCTCCGGGAGATGGTCCAGCAGCGCGGCCGAGCCCAGCGTGGCCCGCTCTGCGGTGCCCAGGACGGAGAAGTCCTCAGCCCCTTGGAGATGAACCTGGTCGACGAGCATGCCCGTGCCATGGACGTCGGCCAGACGGACCCGCATCCCGGTGAGCGCGACGACCGTGTACGTACTCTTCTCGAACCTGACCCGATCACCCAGCCGCAACCGTCCTGGACGCGCAGACCTCACGATGCCCTCCCCGCCGCCAGGCTGACGACCGTCCCGCCGTCCAGCGGAGCTGAGACCAGATCAGCCGTCAGCTCGTGCCGCCAGAGCAGGTGGTAGAGCGCCGGCAGCACCGCGTACTTGTCCCCGACCCGGTCAGCACCGGTGAACAGCAACTGAGGCTCGGCGAACACCTCCCGCAAGGCATCCGCCACCGAGGCCCGGTGACAGCGCAGGTGGCGATAGCGCGCCAGCCAACGCAAGTTCGTCCGGAACGTCTGATCCAAATCTCCTACCAGCCGAAACCCCCACCCCACCGTTGCGCAGACCTCCGTGGTGAACGCGAAGACCTCGGCGGCCTCCTCGTCGACGAGACCCTCCGGCCGGACATCGACCACCACGCCGGTGCCGTCGGCCAGCCGTGCGAAGTAGTCCGGAGTGTGCTGACGATCCCGTTCGCCGTCCCACCAGGACAGGCAGAACGGCTGCGAGGCCAAGGCCACCACCGAAGGGTCGAAGTCCAGGGCCATCGCGGCATCCCGCTCGACCCACGACTCGTAACCCACCAGGTCACGCGAGGACGCCGCCCAGTACTCACCCGTGAAGTTCTTCTGCCCCTTGAACGAGATGAACTTCCGGACCGGGGCTGCACGCTCGAAGGGCTCGTCCCAGCAGCGGGCCAGTGACCCCAGCCGTCCGACCCCGTCGACGCCGACGAAACCCACCTGCACGTCCGACGCGTACTCCCATGCGGATCCCGACCTCACCGGCTCGCTCACGGCCACCTCCCCGACGCCCTCGCTGCCAGCGTCGGCCACCCGGTGCGAAGCCATGCCCCGGAGTCACGAGGCGTCACCCCATCGAGCAACCACCCGTTCCGTACACCACGAGAACCAGATCACTTGAGACCACAAACCAGGTCCTCTCGTGCGGGGACACGTTCACAGCCCTCAGTCGATGCAGAACTCGTTGCCCTCGATGTCAAGCATCGGGATGCACGCATCGTTGCCGTCATACAGCGTCTGCACGTGTACCGCGCCAAGCGGGACCAACCGTGCGCATTCGGCCTCAAGTGCGGCGAGGCGCTCTTCCCCCACGAGTCCGGTGCCGACCCGCACATCAAGATGAACCCGGTTCTTGACGGCCTTCCCCTCAGGGACGCGCTGGAAGTACAGCCGCGGGCCCACACCTGAGGGATCAATGCAGGCAAACCATGAATCCCGCTGCTCAGGTGCCTGCGAGCCCCTGAAGTCGTCCCAGGTGGCGAACCCCTCTGGCGGCGGCGGTATGACGTACCCCAACACCTCGCACCAGAAACGGGCGAGGCGCTCAGGTTCTGCGCAGTCGAAGGTGACTTGGAACTTCTTGATCGACGTCATCGGCACACCATATTGGCGTGTCCCGTTCACTGAAATCCCGGGGTTCCGCGGCGTGCGGGTCGAGGTCTCGCGTGGCATGAGCAGCGTCAACGGGCCAGGCCGCCTGAGACGACGAGCGAACCGGACCAGATCACCTGAGACAGGGGCCAGGTCGGCGTAGGCAGGACATCAGCCGCCCGTCGGGCGGGCTGTTGCCGTCCGAACAGTTCCGATATATCGTTGAGGCATCGCGACAGATCAACGATGGAATGGAGTGATGGCGATGCGTTCCCACGGATACGAGCGTGGACACGGTGGGCACGGGCACCACGGGCGAGGCGGCTTCGAGCAGATGCGCGCGGCCTTCGGGCCGTTCGGTCCCGGCGGCGGCCCCGGCGGTTTCGGGGGGCCGGGATTCGGTCCAGGGCCCTGGGGGCCCAGGGGCCGGGGCGGGCCTCGGGGGAGGGCGCGGCGCGGTGACGTACGGGCCTCGATCCTCGCCCTGCTGAAGGACCGGCCGATGCACGGCTACGAGATGATCCAGGAGATCGCCGAGCGCAGCGGCGGGGCGTGGAAGCCCAGCCCCGGCTCGGTGTACCCGACCCTCCAACTGCTGGAGGACGAGGGCCTGATCGTCAGCGAGAGCGAGGGCGGCAAGAAGCTGTTCTCGCTCACGGAGGCCGGGCGCGAGGCCGCGCAGGAGGGGCCCGAGGCGCCCTGGGAGGAAGCCTCCCGCGGCGTCGACTGGGAGGCCCTCGGTGAGATCCGCCAGGCCGGCTTCGGCCTCATGGAGGCTTTCGGCCAGGTCTGGAAGACGGGCAGCAAGGAGCAGCGCGAGAAGGCGCTGACCGTCATCAACGACGCCCGCAAGAAGCTGTACCTGATCCTCGCCGACGAGGACTGACCCGCACCGGCGCACCCGCCGTGACCGAAGGCGCCCCGCGGACCCGTTCCGCGGGGCGCCTTCGCGTCTGCTCGGGCGGGGCGCTCAGGTCACCAGCCCCGCCAGCCTGCGCAGCGACTCGTCGAGGGCCGCCGTGGCCGAGTCCCTCAGTCTTCCCGCCATCAGCGACACCGCCGCACCGGTGAACCCGCCGTCGATCCGCAGCACCGCGGCCCCGTCGCCGTCCGGGGTGAGGGTGTAGCGCGTGGTCACGTTCACCGCCATCGGCCCCTTGCCGCGGATGGCGAGCACCCGCGCCGGTTCCAGTTCCTCGACGGTCCACTCGACCTCGGCCGGGAACCCCATCAGCTTCAGGTTCTCCTGAAAGGTTCCGCCGACTTCGAGCGTCGCCGGACCGCCGGCCGGGAAGCCGGTGTGGGTCGCGTTCCACTCGCCGTACGACGACCAGTCGGTCAGCCGCGCCCAGATCTTCCCGGCCGGCGCCTCGATGCGTGACTCCGCGCTGACTTCGGCCATGCGACCACCCCTTCGGCTCGGGCTCCGGTGTCGCGGAAGGTAGCCGCGAGGGGTGGAACATTCAATACTGATGAACCGTCAGAAATGATGCTCCTGCGGGACTCCTGCGGGACTCCTGCGGGACTCCCTCGGGACCTGGGGAGGTGCGCAGGCGCACCCTGGCCGTGCTCGGGGCGCACGGCAAGGCGGCGCGCGCCTGTCAGGGTCGTTCGGCGTGATCTCATCCGCAAGGAGGAGATTCCGGCCGTCCCGGTCCACTCTGCGTGGGACGTGAAGATGCTTCCCGCCGGGGATGTCCCGAAGCGCCGAGGTTGATGGGGTGGGGGATGTGCAACCCCGTATCCCCCGCCGGCCGGCCCAGGAGCAGGACGGCCCCTGCCCGGGTGCCGTGCCGGACGCGGCCAGGATCAGCGACGAACTGGCGGCGGTCGTCACGGGTGCCCGCCGCCGGGCGCTGCGGGACGGGGACCGGCAGATCGACAGCGCCCATCTGCTGCACTCCCTGCTGGAGCACGACCCGGACGTCTACGCCGCCTTCGGCGAGGGGCCGCACATGGCCCGGCTGCTCGGCTACCTCGTGCAGCGCAGCATCGGCTACGGGCTGCGCTGGCAGGGCGCGGTCGAGGACTCGGGCGCCGTACCCGTCGTGACGGGCGGCGAGGGCTTCTCGCCGCTGGCCGCGGCCGCGATGCGGGACACCTGTCTGCGGGCCGCCCGGCGCGGCGACTCCCAGGCCCGCGGCATCGACCTGCTCGCCGCCATCACCGCCGACCCGCAGGCCCGCGCGGTCGAGGTGCTGGCCCGCGCCGGCATCGACGCACAGGCGCTGAGCACCGGGATCGAGGACGGCGCGGAGGCTTACGACGCCGCGAGCGCGCTCCCGGGGGACCGCGACCTGCCCGACCTAAGTGGCGCGGTCCACGGGAGTCATGACGCGTACGGCCCCGGCGGCGCGCTGCGGGGGAGCCGTGGCGCGTACGGCCAGGGGGGCCGTGACACGTACGTACCGGGTGCGGGGAGCGCGGGACGCCGGGGCGGTGCGTACGCCGCGGGCGATGACAACGTTCGCTGAGCCCGCCGCGCGGACCGGTCGCGCGCCCGGCGGCCCGTCCGTACGGCGAGACAGGTGTCACCGGGGGTGACGCTCATGTCGTCGCCTGTCATCATGTGCCGGTGCGTATGTCAGAAAGCAGTCGTGCGGGCCACGGCAGGGGTGTCGGGCTCGGTCTCGCGATCGTTTCCGCGATCGCCTTCGGAGGCTCCGGAGTCGCGGCGAAGCCGCTGATCGAGGCGGGCCTTGCCCCGCTCCACGTCGTCTGGCTGCGGGTGGCCGGCGCCGCCCTCGTGATGCTGCCGCTCGCGGTGCGGCACCGCGCGCTGCTGCGCACGCGTCCCGCGCTGCTCGCCGGGTTCGGACTGCTCGGTGTGGCCGGTGTGCAGGCGTTCTACTTCGCCTCCATATCCCGCATCCCGGTCGGCGTCGCGCTGCTGGTGGAGTACCTCGCCCCGGCGCTCGTCCTCGGCTGGGTGCGGTTCGTGCAGCGCAGGCCGGTCACGCCGGCGGCGGCCCTCGGCGTCGTCCTCGCGGTCGGCGGGCTCGCCTCCGTCGTCGAGGTCTGGGCGGGCCTGCGCTTCGACGCCCTCGGGCTGCTGCTCGCGCTCGGCGCGGCCTGCTGCCAGGTCGGCTACTTCGTCCTGTCCGACCAGGGCAGCGACTCCGGCGAGGGGGCCCCGGACCCGCTCGGCGTCATCGCCTACGGGCTGCTGGTCGGCGCCGCCGTCCTGACCGTCGTCTCCCGCCCCTGGAACATGGACTGGTCGCTGCTCGCGGGCAGCACCGACATGAACGGCACCCCGGTCGCGGCCTTCCTGCTGCTGTCCTGGATCGTCCTGGTCGCCACGGTGATCGCGTACGTCACCGGCGTGGTCTCGGTACGCCGGCTCTCGCCCCAGGTCGCCGGTGTGGTGGCGTGCCTGGAGGCGGTCATCGCGACCGTCCTCGCCTGGTTCCTGCTCGGCGAGCGCCTGGCGGCCCCGCAGATCGTCGGCGGCGTGGTCGTCCTGGCCGGCGCCTTCATCGCGCAGTCGTCCGCCCCCGCCAGGACCTCCCTCGAACCGGTGGCGAGCGGAGGTCCGGAACGCGAGCCCTCCGCCCGCGAGAACGCGGTCTAGTGCGGTGGCCGGGAGGGTCTGGCGGAGGCTCGCGGCGTCCGCCCGGACCGCGCCCGGTGTCACAGGGCGCCGAGGTATCCGGGCAGCGCGGTGCCGGGCGCCAGTCCGGGGTCGCCGACGGGGGTGCCGTAGCCCTTGCGCAGGGGGACGACGCCCGCCCAGTGGGGGAGGGCCAGGTCCTCCGGCTCGTCGTTGACGCCGCCGGTGCGGAGCTTGGCGGAGACCTCGCCGAGGTCCAGCCGGATCACGGCGGTGGCGGCGAGCTCCTTCTTGTCGGCGGGGCGCGAGTCGGCGGACCGGCCCGGCACGACGTGGTCCACCAGCGCGTCCAGGGCGGTGCGCTTCTCCTCGGGGTCCGTCACGTCGTACGCGACGCCGTGCACCACCGCGGACCGGTAGTTGACGGAGTGGTGGAACGCGGAGCGGGCGAGGACCAGGGCGTCCACGTGCGTCACGGTGAGGCAGACCGGGAGCCCCGGGTCGGCCTTCCCGGTCATGCGCAGCGGACGCGAGCCGGTCGAGCCGTGGACGTAGAGGGTCTCGCCCACCCGCGCGAACAGCGTCGGCAGTACGACCGGCGCGCCGTCCCGGACGAAGCCGAGGTGGCAGACGTACGCCTCGTCGAGTATCGCGTGCACCAGCTCCCTGTCGTACGACGCGCGGTCCGCGGAGCGGGTGGGGACCGTGCGGCCGGTCGGCGTGTAGGCGCCGGGCCGCGGGGCCGGCTGCTGGGTCGCCTGCATTGCGTTCTCCATTGCGCTAGTGCATAATCTGCTTTGTGCTAGGAGGATATCGGATCGAGGGGCGGCGCGCAGCCGAGATCGCGGCCGACGTGGAGCGCGCGGTGGGCGGCGGAGAGCTGGAGCCAGGTCAACTCCTGCCGCCGATGAGGGAGTTGGCGGTCGAACTGGGCGTGAACCCCCATACGGTCGCCGCCGCCTACCGCACCCTGCGGGAGCGCGGAGTGATCGAGACCGACGGCCGCCGGGGGAGCCGGGTGCGGCCGCGGCCGGCCACCACCGGGCGCGACCACGTCCGCCTCGACGTGCCCGAGGGCGCGCGCGACATGGCGAGCGGCAACCCCGACCCGGCCCTGCTGCCGTCGCTCGCCGGGGCGTTCGCGGCGGCGGCCGCACAGAGCGACCGCGAGCCGGTGCTGTACGGCGACGACCCGGTGGAACCGGAGCTCGCCCGCATCGCGCGCGCCGGACTGGACGCCGACGGCGTGCCGCACGGGCCTCTCGCCGTGGCGTCGGGATCGCTGGACGCCATCGAGCGGGTGCTCACCGCCCACCTCAGGCCCGGGGACACGGTGGCGGTCGAGGACCCCGGCTGGGGCAGCCTGCTCGACCTCGTCCCGGCGCTCGGGCTGCGCACCGTCGCCGTCGGCGTCGACGACGAGGGGCCGCTGCCCGACGACGTCCGCCGCGCCCTGCGCGCCGGGGCGCGCGCCCTGATCGTCACCGACCGGGCACAGAACCCCACCGGCGCGGTGGTGACCGCCACGCGTGCGCGTGCCCTGCGCACGGTGCTGCGCGAGCACCCCGAGGTCCTGCTCGTCGAGGACGACCACGGGCACGGCATCGTCGACCTGCCCCTGCGTCCGCTGGCCGGGACCACCCGCAGCTGGGCGCTGGTCCGGTCGGTCGCCAAGGCGTACGGGCCGGACCTGCGGCTCGCCGTGCTCACCGGCGACGAGATCACCATGGACCGGGTGCGCGGCAGGCAGCGGCTCGGGGCGGGCTGGGTCAGCCGGCTGCTCCAGCGGGCCGTGGTGCGGCTGTGGACCGACGGCGGGCACGACGCGGAGGCGGTGGCGGCGACGTACGGCGAACGGCGGGACGGCCTGCTGCGGGCGCTGGCCGGACACGGGGTGCGGGCGCACGGCCGCAGCGGGCTCAACGTGTGGATCCCGGTCCCCGACGAGACGGCGGCCGTCTCCCGCCTGCTGCACGCGGGCTGGGCGGTCGCGCCCGGCGCGCGTTTCCGCTCCACCGCGCCTCCCGGCATCCGCGTCACCGTCTCCACGCTGGGCGCGGCCGAGACGGCCCCGCTGGCGGCCGCGATCTCGGCCGCCGCCGACCGGACCCCGGCGCGCGGCTACGTGTAGCGGAACCGGCCGCGCCCCCGGGCCCCGGTGAGCGCCGGTTCCGGTGTCGCAGCCGCCCGGGGCGCTGTTTCATGGGTCGTGTCCGGCAGCAGGAAGGGAGACCCCCGTCATGTCGCTCGCCCGCGTCCACAACTTCGCGATCTCGCTCGACGGCTACGGCACCGGTGAGGGGCTGAGCCGCGACGCGCCGTTCGGCCACGCCGGTCACCGTCTGCACACCTGGATGTTCGCCACCCGCTGGTGGCACGAGAGCAGGGGCGAGCCGGGCGGGACCGGCGGCGTCGACGACGCCCTGGCGCGGCGGTTCGGCCCGGGGATCGGCGCCGAGATCATGGGGGCCGGGAAGTTCGGCCACCCCGGCTGGCACGAGGACCCGCGGTGGCGGGGCTGGTGGGGGTCCGACCCGCCCTTCCACACGCCCGTCTTCGTCCTCACCCGGCACCCGCGCCCGTCGATCGGGATGGAGGGCGGTACGACGTTCCACTTCCTCGACGCCCCGCCCGCCGAGGCGCTGGAGCGGGCCCGGGAGGCGGCCGGCGGTCTGGACGTGCGGATCGGCGGTGGTCCCACCCTGGTCCGGGACTTCCTCGCGGCCGGGCTCGTCGACCATCTGCACGTCGTCGTGGTCCCGATCCTGCTCGGCCGCGGCGTACGCCTCTGGGACGGGCTGGAGGGCCTGGAGAAGGACTACGACGTCGAGGTCGCCCCCTCGCCCAGCGGGGTCACCCACCTCACGTTCGAGCGCGCGCGAGGGTGAGCCGGGGCCTGCGCGGGGGCCGCTCCTGAGCCGGTCCGGGTGCGCACCGGGTCTCGTACGCGCTCTGCGCCGCAGCCGGTCCGGGTGGTGCGCCGGACCGGGGACGGGGGCCGCGCCGGACCGGGGACGGGGCCGCACCTCGGCGGGTCCGGGTCCGGGTGCCCGCGCCTCTGCCGAATCCGTTCGCGGCGGTTCGCGCCGCGGTCCCCCCGCGTGCGGTCGACCGCGCCTCGGCCGGCCCCGTTCGCGGCGGCCCCGTCCCCGATCCCCCGCGTGCGGGTGCCCGCGTCTCAGCCGCCCCGCTTCACCTGGGTGAGCGCCGCGCCCGCCAGGACGACGACCGCTCCCACCGGGGTCGACCAGGCCAGGGACTCGCCCAGCACCGCGACGCCCGCGGCCGTGGCGATCACCGGGATGAAGTACGTGACCATCTGGGCCGTGGTGGGCCCGACTTCGGCGACCAGGCCGTACTGGAGGAGGACGGCGAGACCCGTGCCGAGCGCGCCCAGCGCCACGACCGCCAGCAGGGGGAGCGGTGCGAACCGCGTGGGCATCGACGTGAACAGCGGCGTGACAAGAGCCAGTTGCACCGTGCCCAGCAGCAACTGCGCCCCGGTCAGCGACAGATGCGACTCACCGGACCCGGCCAGCGTACGGCGGACGTAGATCCAGCCGATCGGGTAGCTCAGCGAGGCGAGCAGCGCCATCGCCGTACCGCCGGCGTCCAGGCCGGCGAAGCCCTGCCACGCGCCGAGCACCGTCAGCACACCGAGGAAGCCGATGCCGAGACCGGCGACCCTGATCCGCGTCGGGCGGTCCTCGGAGAGCGCCACCAGCGACAGCGCCATGCCCCACAGGGGCGAGGTCGCGTTGCAGATCCCGGCCAGCGTGGACGGGATCGTCAGCTCCGCGTAGGCGAACAGTGCGAACGGCAGCGCGTTGAGCAGGAGCGCGGCGACCGCCAGATGCCCCCAGGTCCGCAGGCCGCGCGGCAGCCGCTGCCGCTTGACCGCCATCGCGGCCGCCAGGACCGCCGTGCCGAACCCGAGCCGTCCCAGGGTGACCTGGAGCGGCGCGTACCCCTCGGTGCCGACCTTGATCAGCAGAAAGCTGAAGCCCCAGATGAGCGAGAGCACGGCGAACCGCAGCCGCCAGTCCAGGCGGGGGCGCGACGGCGACGGGTGGGCGGGGGCTGCGGCCGGGGTCCGCGAGCCGGGGGCGGCGACGGTGGTCATGCGGGCAACGAATGGAGCACATGATCTCGTAGTACAAGCGAGATTTCGCACCGCGTATCTCGTAGCATTGCTTACATGTTGAATCTGGAGCGCCTGCGCACCCTCGACGCCCTGGCCCGGCACGGCTCGGTCAGCGGTGCCGCCGAGGGGCTGCACATCACCACGTCGGCCGTCTCGCAGCAGATGTCCAAGCTGGAGCGGGAGGTCGGCCAGCAGCTCCTCGCCAGGCACGGCCGCGGCGTGCGGCTCACCGACGCCGGACTGCTGCTCGCCGAGCACGCGGCGCGCATCCTGTCCCAGGTCGAGCTGGCCCAGTCCGACCTGGAGGCGCAACGCGGCCAGGTCGTCGGGGAGTTGCGGCTCGTCGCGTTCCCCACCGCGCTGCGGGGCCTGTTCCCGGCCGCCCTCACGGAACTGCGCGCCGGGCACCCGGCGCTGCGTCTGAGCACCCGGGAGCTGGAGCCGGAGGGCGGCGTCTCGGCGGTGATCCGCGGCGACGCCGACGTCGCGGTCGTCCTCGACTGGTACAACAAGCCGCTGCCCATGCCGGAAGGTCTGGCCAAGGCGGCGATCCTCGACGACCCCGTGGAGATCGCCATGCCCGAGGGGCACCCCCTGGCCGACCGCGACGAGGTCGCCCTGGAGGACTTCGCCGACGACGAGTGGGTGGCCTGGCCGGAGGGGGAGTTCTGCCACGAGTGGCTGCTCTACACCCTGCGCACCAAGGGCATCGAGCCGCGCATCACCCACCGCGCCGAGGAGCACCACACCCAACTCGCCCTGGTCGCCGCCGGTCTGGGCGTCTGCGTCGCGCCCCGGCTGGGCCGCGACCCGATACCGCTCGGCGTGCGCGCCGTCCCCGTGCGCAGCCGCGTCCACCGCTACGTGTACGCGGTGTGGCGCACGGACGCCGACCGCCGCCCCTCGATCCGCGCGGCGGTCCGGGCGCTGCGATCCGCGGCGGAGAAGGTGGCCTGAGCCCCGGGGCGGCCGGGTTTCCGGGACGGGGCCGCCGGCCCCGGGGTGCCCGCGAGCGCGGCGGCGGACCGGCCGGTTCCGGGGTGTGCGATCCCGGGGCGGACCGGCGCCGGGGCGGGCGCCGTGCGGCGGACACGGCCCCACGCCTCACCCCGCCGGGGCTCGCCTCGCCACCGCTCCGGCGCACCGCCGCCCCGCCCGGCGCGGACGTCGCGCACCCCCACCGTCACCCGGTGACGGACCCCAGCTTGCGGAAGTCCCACGACACGACCTTCGCCGGTGCCAGCCGGATCCACGCGTGCCTGCCGTCGTGCGGCATCTCGTCGAGGCCGAAGTTCTTGCGGGCGAACAGCGTCTCGGGGACGTCGAGTTCGGCCCGTAGGTCGCCCACGCGCGGGACCTCCCCGACGAACTCGGCGGTGCCGGACAGTTCGACGCCGCGCAACTGCTCGTAGTCCTCGCCCGTGTCGACCACGACCGCGATCCGCGGATCGCGGCGCAGATCGGTCCAGCGCTTGCTGCGCACGACCGAGTACAGCCACAGCGCGCTGCCGTCCCAGGCGAACCACAGCGCGCTGACGTGCGGGAAGCCGTCGGCGGAGACCGTGGCGACCCGGCAGGTGCGCTGCTCGGTCAGGAACTCGTCCAGTTCCCCGGGTGTCATCATGATCTTGCGGCCCCGGCGCTGAGTGGCGGTCATACGGCCCCCTCTTCTCTCACGTCGTGCCAGAGGAGAGATCCTCTGACATCACGTCAGAAAAGGATGAGTCGTCCGTCCTTCCCGCGCAACGGTGGCTCCGCACAAGGGCGTTGCCGCTTCCTTCCTCGTGCGAGAGCGGCTACCCTCGCCGGCGTTCCGTGCCGCCGCAGCCGACAGGGGGACCCGTGCCGCCGTCCGCCCGCCTCAGCGAACTGCTCGACCCCGCGACCACCGTCCTGCTCACCGTGGAGTGCCAGCAGGGCGTCGTGGGCCCCGACAGCGCCCTGCCCGAACTCGCCGAGCAGGCCCGCTCCTCGGGGGCCCTCGACAACGTCGCCCGGCTCGTCGACGCGGCCCACGAGCGCGGTGTCCAGGTGATCCACGCCATCGCCGAACGCCGCTCCGACGGCCGCGGCGCCAACCGCAACGCCCGCCTGTTCCGCGCCGCCGAACGGCTTCCCGTACGGCAGTTGGCCGGAACCGGCGCGGTGCGCGTCGCGGCCCCGATCCGCGTCACCGAGGACGACCTCGTGGTCCGGCGGCTGCACGGGCTGTCCCCGATCCAGGGCACCGACGTCGACCCGCTGCTGCGCAACCTCGGCTGCCGCACCCTGGTCGTCACCGGTGTCTCGGCCAACGTCGCCGTCCCCAACGCCGTCTTCGACGCCGTGAACCGGGGCTACGCCGTGGTCGTGCCCCGCGACGCCGTCGCCGGGGTGCCCCCCGCGTACACCTCCGCGGTGCTCAGCCACACCCTCGCGTGGGTCGCCACGGTCGCGACCACGGACGAGGTGCTGGCCTGCCTCAAGGGCGCGCGCCCCGTCACGCCAACGTGATCGAGTCGCCCGCCACGGTGATCTGCTTCGCGGCGAGCGGCCGGGTGGCGGGCCCCTTCCTGACGCTGCCGTCGAGCACCGAGAACCGGCTCCCGTGGCAGGCGCAGGAGAGGGTGTCCTCCTTCAGGTCCGTCATGGGGCAGTTCTGGTGGGTGCAGATCGTCGAGTACGCCTTGAAGTCACCGGCCGCCGGCTGGGAGACGACCACCTTCTCGTCACTGAACACCTTGCCGCCGCCCCGGGGGATGTCGGCGGTCCGCGCGAGCGCCGCACCACCGGCGCCCGCGCCCGAGCCGCCGCCGGACCCGGTGGTCGCGCCCCCGCCCGCGGCACCCTGCCCGGTGGCGGAATCGGACGCCCCGTC
>NZ_AGBF01000155.1 GCF_000225525.1 Streptomyces zinciresistens K42
GGGAGGGGGCTGCCGGCTTCGCCGGGGCAGCCTTGCGGGCGGAGGCGGACCTGCCGCCGTTGCCCTGCTGGAGGGCGTCCGTCAGTTTGCGGACTACGGGCGCTTCGATGGTCGAAGACGCCGAACGGACGAATTCACCGAGTTCTTGGAGCTTGGCCATGACGACCTTGCTCTCGACGCCGAACTCCTTGGCGAGTTCGTATACCCGGACCTTAGCCACTTCGCTCCTTTTAGGTCCGGGTTGCGGCCGGACCGTCGCTACTTCATGGGCGTACTCATCGCGTACTCATCGAGTGCTCATCGCAATCTCGACCTACTTCCGACTCGCGAGGTACCAGGGCCGCACGGGGATCCGCGCGACGCTTCTTACGGTGCTGCCTGCTCGGCAACTGTTGTCCGCTCGACGTACCGGCGCAACGCCTTTGTGTCGAGCGCTCCCGGGGCGCGCAACGCCCGCGTGAACGCCCGGCGGCGTACCGCCTGGTCGAGACAGACCAGGGCGGGGTGTACGTACGCACCCCGGCCGGGCAGCGTACCGCGAGGATCAGGGACGCACTCGTCCCCGATCGCCACGGTCCGCAGCAGATCCGTCTTGGCCGCTCGTTCCCGGCACCCCACACAGGTGCGTTCAGGGCAGGCGCGGGCGTGTGTCCGGCCAGACACCGTTAAGTCTACCTCCCCGTACCGACCCCACCCCTTCGGGGCATGATGCGAACAGTTGCCGCGGGGCAACCTGACGTGATCTGAGCGGCGCGAGGCCCGGATCTATTCCCCGGCCTGCTCGGTGTCGGCCCGGATGTCGATCCGCCAGCCGGTGAGGCGGGCCGCGAGCCGGGCGTTCTGCCCTTCCTTGCCGATCGCCAGGGAGAGCTGGTAGTCGGGCACGGTCACGCGCGCGGACCGCGCGGCCATGTCCACGACGTCCACCCGGGAGACCCGGGCGGGCGACAGGGCGTTCGCCACCATCTCCGCCGGGTCGTCCGACCAGTCGACGATGTCGATCTTCTCGCCGTTCAGCTCGCCCATCACGTTGCGCACCCGGCCGCCCATCGGGCCGATGCACGCGCCCTTGGCGTTCAGGCCGCTGCGGGTGGAGCGCACGGCGATCTTCGTACGGTGACCGGCCTCACGCGCGATGGCGGCGATCTCGACGGACCCGTCGGCGATCTCCGGCACCTCCAGGGCGAAGAGCTTCTTCACCAGGCTCGGATGGGTGCGCGAGAGGGTGACCGACGGACCGCGCACACCCTTGGCCACCCGGACGACGTACGAGCGCAGCCGCATGCCGTGCGGATACGTCTCCCCCGGGACCTGCTCCTGCACCGGGAGGATGGCCTCCAGCTTGCCGATGTCCACGAGGACGTTCTTCGGGTCGCGGCCCTGCTGGACCACGCCGGTGACGATGTCGCCCTCACGGCCGGCGTACTCGCCGAGCGTCGCGTCGTCCTCGGCGTCGCGCAGCCGCTGCAGGATGACCTGCTTGGCGGTGGTGGCGGCGATGCGGCCGAAGCCGGACGGGGTGTCGTCGAACTCGCGGGCCTCCTGGCCCTCGTCGAGGTCCTCGGGGTCCTCCTTCGCCCACACGGTCACGTGCCCGGTCTCCCGGTCGAGCTCCACGCGCGCGTGTCGGCGGCTTCCCTCGGTGCGGTGGTAGGCGATGAGGAGGGCCGACTCGATCGCCTCGACCAGCAGGGAGAAGGAGATCTCCTTCTCCCGAACCAAGCCCCGCAGGGCACTCATGTCGATGTCCACGGCTACGCCTCCTCTTCCTTCTTGTCCTTGCGGTTGAACTCGACCTGCACGCGCGCCCTGTCGATCTCAGGGAAGGCGAGCCTGCGGACGGTGGCCTTGCGGCCCTTGACCCCGGGCACTTCGAGGGCGAGACCGTCCTCGTCCGCCTCGACGATGCGCGCCACCAGTTCGCCGCCCTCGGCGAGCTGGAACCTCACCAGGCGGCCGACGGCGCGCACATAGTGGCGGTGCTCCGTCAGAAGGCGCTCCGCGCCCGGGGTGCCGACCTCGAGGGTGTACTCGCCCTCGCCCATCGCGTCGGTCTCGTCGAGCTTCGCCGAGAGCCCGCGGCTCACATCGGCGATCTGGTCGAGGTCGGCTCCGGTGTCGGAGTCGACGACCACCCGCAGCACCCGCTTGCGTCCGACCGAGTCCACTTCGATCTCTTCGAGATCCAGCCCCTGGGAGCTGACGAGGGGCTCCAGGAGTTCTCGCAGCCTCTCGCTCTGGGTGGTGCTCATCCGGGTGACTCCTCGGCCGCGTGTGCTGTTGTGGGATGGGTCGCGTGTCTGGTCAAAGGGTATCCGGTCGCGGGGTGTGTTGCCGTCCACCTGTGCGTGACCGGTGCCGATGAGTGGCGGGGTCCGCCGGCGCGGGTACGGTGATCACGGGCCTGCGGCCCGCCTGCCCCGAAACCGCTGTCGCAACCGCCGTCGCACCTCCTTTCGTACGAGCCCCCGAGGACGTCTGCCGTGCCGTACTCCCTGCCGCCGCGCGCCCCCTCGGGCCCGCGCAGAAGAACCCTGCTCGCCTCGGCCGCGGGTGCCGCGCTGCTGGCGGGCTGCAGCTCCGGGCCCGACGATCCGGACGGCGGCACGAGCGGCAGCCCCTCGCTCGCCGAGCGGGCACGCGCGCGTGCGGCCCGCGACAGCGAGGACCTGGTGGCCCGCTACGACGCGGTGCTCACCGCGTATCCGGTGCTGGCGGAGTCCGTCGGTCCGCTGCGGGCGGTGGCGCTGCGGCACGCGCAGGCGTTCGGCGCGGGCACCCCGAAGCCCTCGGGCAGCTCCTCCCCGGCGGCCGGGCCCACCGCGTCCGCTGGGGTCTCCTCCCCCGCGGTGCCCGGGAGCGAGCGGGACGCCCTGTCCGCGCTGGCCGCCGCCGAGCGCGGGCTGGCGGACCGCCGGGCCGCGGCGCTGCTGGGGGTCCCGGGTGAACTGGCGCGGCTGCTGGCCTCCGTGGCGGCGGCCGGTGCGGCGCACGCGTTCCTGCTGACGGAGGGAGCCAGGTGAGCGAGGCGGAAAAGGCGAGGATGGCGGCGCTCCAGGCGGCGCTGGCCGCCGAGCACGCGGCGGTGTACGGGTACGGCGTCGTCGGCGGGCGGATCGGCGCGGACCGGCGCTCCGCGGCACGCTCGGCGTACGAGGCGCACCGGGCGCGACGGGACGCGCTGGCGCGTGCCGTGCGCGACCTGAAGGGCGAGCCGGTCGCCGCGAGCGCCGCGTACGCGCTGCCCTTCCCGGTCGCGGACCCGGAGGCGGCCGTACGGCTCGCCGCCGAGCTGGAGGACCGGGTGGCCGGGGTGTACTCCGACCTGGTGCGGGCAGCAGAGGGTGAGCTGCGGGGCACGGCCGCCGAGGCGCTGCGCGAGGCCGCGGTGCGCGCGGTGCGCTGGCGCGGCGAGGGCGTAGCCTTCCCCGGGCTCGCCGAGCGGGCGGGGACGGCGTCGGCGGCGCCGACCGCGTGACGCGGCCCTGAGGACACGTACGGGCGGGGCAGGTACGGGAAGGGAACGGCTCGCGCATGGCTTTCGCACCGCCGCAGCGTCTGGTCAGGGCGCTCGGTGAGACGGCACCGGACGGTGACGACTGGTTGGAGGAGCTGCCGGAGGCGGCTCAACGGGCCGTCGCACTACGCGAGTTGACGGTGGAGCGGGTGCAGCTGCCCGGTGGCCGGAGCAGCCTGGTGGTGCTCGTGCGCCGTCCCGGCGACGCTCCCGCCGTGCTCAAGCTGGCGCCGCCCCGGGCCCGTCCGGAGAGCGAGCGGGCCGCGCTCGCGCACTGGGGCGGCGTGGGCGCCGTCCAGTCGGTCGAGCCGCCGGTGACCGAGGGGGTGCTGCTGCTGGAGCGGCTGCGCCCGGATCTGTCGGTGCGGTCGCTGCCGGAGCCGAAGGCGCTGCTGGAGGCGGCGGGGACGCTGCGGCGGCTGTGGGTGGAGCCGCCCCCCGGCGCCGTCTTCGAGACGGTGGCGGAGCGCACCGGCCGGCAGGCCGGGGCGATGCGGGCGGCGGCGGCCGGGGAACCGGACGTGGCGGCGCTGGTCGACGCGGCGCTCGCCGCGCGGGAGGACCTGCTGGGCGCGCCGCCCGAACGGCGGTTGCTGCACGGGACGTTCCGGCAGAGCAAGGTGCTGGCCGGGGAGCGGATGCCGTGGCTGGCGGTGGGGCCGGACCCGGTGGTCGGCGAGTGCGCGTTCGATCTGGCGCGGCTGGTGCGGGACCGGGTGGAGGACCTGATCGCCTCGCCGTCCGGGGCGGCGACGACGCGGCGGCGCGTGAAGCGGCTCGCGGAGTCGCTGGAGGTCGACCAGGAGCGGCTGCGCGGCTGGACGCTGTTCCGGGCGGTGGAGTCCGGTGTGCGCGCGCTGCGCGTGGGACGGCCCAGGGACGCCGAACTGCTCCTGGAGTTCGCCGGCTGGCTGTAGCCCGCGCCACCCCGCGCGCGCGGGGCCGTCCCCGGCCGCCCGGACCGGCGGCCGGGGACGGCCCGGGGCGGTGCGGCTCCCGGGCGGTCAGGCGGTCAGGCGGGCGATCGCCTCGTCGACCGTCAGCTCCTCGCGCTCACCGGTCCTGCGGTCCTTGAGCTCGACGACACCCTCGGCGGCGCGGCGGCCGGCCACCAGGATGTGCGGCACGCCGATCAGCTCGGAGTCGGTGAACTTCACGCCGGGCGAGACTCCGGCGCGGTCGTCGCACAGGACGCGCAGGCCGGCCGCGGACAGCTTCTCGGAGACGTCGAGGGCGAGTTCGGTCTGCAGGGCCTTGCCGGCGGCGACGACGTGGATGTCGGCCGGGGCGACCTCGGCGGGCCAGCACAGGCCCTTGTCGTCGGCGGTCTGCTCGGCGAGGGCCGCGACGGCGCGCGAGACGCCGATGCCGTAGGAGCCCATGGTCACCCGGACCGGCTTGCCGTGCTGGCCGAGGACGTCGAGCTTGAGGGCGTCGGCGTACTTGCGGCCCAGCTGGAAGATGTGGCCGATCTCGATGGCGCGGTCCAGCTTGAGGCCCGTGCCGCACTTCGGGCAGGGGTCGCCCTCCTGCACGACGACGACGTCGACGTAGGCGTCGACCTCGAAGTCGCGGCCCGCGACGACGTTCCTCGCGTGCGTGCCCTCCTTGTTGGCGCCGGTGATCCAGGAGGTGCCGGGGGCCACGCGCGGGTCGGCGAGGTAGCGGACCTTCTCGCCGAGGCCCTGCGGGCCGACGTAGCCGCGGACCAGGTCCGGGCGGCCCGCGAAGTCCGCCTCGGTGACCATCTCGACGACGGCCGGGGCGAAGTGCGCCTCCACCTTGGCGATGTCGACCTCGCGGTCGCCGGGGACGCCCACGGCGACGATCTCGCCGTCGACCTTGACCAGCAGGTTCTTCAGGGTCTCGGCGGCCTGGACGCCGAGGTGGGCGGCGAGGGTCTCGATGGTGGGGGTGTCCGGGGTCGGGATCTCCTCCAGGGCGGGGGCGCCCGTGGCGTCGACCGGCTGGAGCGCGTAGGTGATCGCCTCGGTGTTGGCCGCGAAGTCGCAGTTCGGGCAGTCGGCGAAGGTGTCCTCGCCGGCCTCGGCCGGGGCGAGGAACTCCTCCGACTTCGAGCCGCCCATCGCGCCCGCGGTCGCCGCGCAGATGCGGTAGTCGAGGCCCAGGCGCTCGAAGACGCGCTGGTAGGCCAGGCGGTGCAGGGCGTAGGACCGGGCCAGGCCCTCGTCCTCGGTGTCGAAGGAGTACGAGTCCTTCATCAGGAACTCGCGGCCGCGCAGGATGCCGGCCCGCGGACGGGCCTCGTCGCGGTACTTGTGCTGGATCTGGTAGAGGATGACCGGCAGGTCCTTGTAGGAGGACGCCTGGTCCTTCACCAGCAGCGTGAAGATCTCCTCGTGGGTCGGGCCGAGGAGGTAGTCGCCGCCCTTGCGGTCCTGGAGGCGGAACAGCTCCTGGCCGTACTCGTCCCAGCGGCCCGTCGCGTCGTAGGGCTCGCGGGGCAGCAGGGCGGGGAGCAGCACCTCCTGGGCGCCGATGGCGTCCATCTCCTCGCGGACGACGCGCTCCACGTTGGCGAGGACCCGCTTGCCGAGGGGCAGCCAGGACCAGATGCCGGCCGCCGTGCGGCGGACGTAGCCGGCGCGGACGAGCAGCTTGTGGCTGAGGACCTCGGCGTCCGCCGGGTCGTCGCGCAGCGTCTTCGCCATCAACTGGGACATGCGCTGGACCGGTGCGTTCGCCATCGTTCTCGTACTCCTGCTGGACGGGGAGCCCCGCCCGGCGGCCGGGAACGGGGGAGGTTATGTCAGGAGGTTAGCCGGGTGGTACGGGACGGTGGAAATCGGTTAACGGCGGCGCAGCGGCAGCGGGGCGCCCATCACGGCGTACGGCTTCGGGGCGCTGGGGAAGAGGACCTGGCGGGCGAGGTCCTCGTAGCCCAGGGAGCGGTACAGGCCGCGGGCCGGGCTCTCGACGTCGATGGCCGAGAGGATGCTGCGGGTCTCGGCGGCGCCGTCGGTGAGGGTGGTGATCAGGGAGCGTCCGGCGCCGCGGTGCTGGTAGCGGGGGTGGACGTGGAGTTCGGTGATGACGAAGGAGCCGTCCAGCCAGTCGTCGTGGCCCCGCGCCCGCAGATAGGGCTCCACGACGGTGGACCACCAGTGGGCGCGGTCGTTGGGCATGCCGTAGACGAAGCCGACCAGCCGGCCCGCCGCGGTGGCGCCGAGGGCGCGGGCGCCGGGGTAGGTCATGTGGCGCAGGACGATCTGGCGGCGTACGGCCACCTCGTCGGGGCCGAGTCCGAAGGCGACGGCCTGGACGGCGAGGGCCTCGTCGACCCGGGCGGAGAGATCCAGCGGACCGATCACGATGTCGTCGGGGTGGCGGCGGTGCGCGTGACCGGGAAGTCGCATGCCGGGGAGCCTACAGGGGTGTCCGGGGCGCGTTCCGGGTGTGGTGGCGGGCGGCGGCGGGGCTCAGAACAGGACACTCATGAACGCGCCGACCTCCTGGAATCCGGCGCGGGTGTACGTCCTGCGCGCCGCCGTGTTGAAGTCGTTGACGTAGAGGCTGACGACGGGGGCCACGTCGGCGAGCGCGTAGCGCAGGACCGCCGCCATGCCGGGGGCGGCGAGGCCCTTGCCGCGGTGTTCGGGCGCGACCCAGACGCCCTGGATCTGGCAGGCGCGGCCGGTGGCGGCGCCGATCTCCGCCTTGAAGGCGACCTTGCCGTGCTCGTCGAGCCGGGCGAACGAGCGGCCGGAGCCGACGAGTTCGGCGACCCGGGCCTGGTAGAGGAGTCCGCCGTCGCCGGCCATGGGTGAGACGCCGACCTCCTCGGTGAACATCGCCACGCACGCCGGCATGATCGTTTCCATCTCGTCCTTGCGGATGCGGCGGACGTAGGGGTCGGGGGTGATCCCGGCCGGCATACGGTCGGTGACCATGAGGGGCTGGTGGGCCCTGATCTCACGGGCCGGGCCCCAGGCGGGCTCCAGCAGGCGCCACAGCTGGGCGGTGGGCTCGGCGGGGCCGACGATCGAGGAGCAGCGGCGGCCGGCCCGGCGGGCGCGGTCGGCGAAGGCGCGGATCGCGCGGGGGGTGGCGCAGATCGGGACGAGGTTGGCGCCCGCGTAGCACAGGGAGGTCAGCATGCCGCCCTCGTACCAGCCCCACATCTCGCCGCCGAGGCGCCAGGGGTCGAGGCCGGCCACCTGGACGCGCGAGGTCACGAAGGCGTTCACGACCGGCTCGCTGTCGAGGACGGCGAGCGCGGAGTCCAGGTCACTCGGTTCGAGCACCCGTGAGGTGGTCTGGGTCAACACGTGCGGGGCCTCACGCTGGGGTTCTGCTGGTCCCCGCACTGTACCCGCGGAAGCCGGGCGGTGCCGCCCCGTGGGCGGGGCCGCCCGTGCGCCCGGTGTCCGGGGCCGGTTCGGTGCCGGACGGCCCGGCGGGAGGGGCCCGCCGGGCGGGAGTTCAGCCCGCGACCGAGACCGACGGCTCGCCGCTCGTCACGCCGTCCGCCTCCATCTGCTCGGCGATCTTCATGGCCTCTTCGATGAGGGTCTCGACGATCTTCGACTCGGGGACGGTCTTGATGACCTCGCCCTTGACGAAGATCTGCCCCTTGCCGTTGCCGGAGGCGACACCGAGGTCGGCCTCCCGTGCCTCGCCGGGGCCGTTGACGACACAGCCCATGACGGCGACGCGGAGGGGGACCTCCATGCCCGTCAGGCCGGCGGTGACCTCCTCGGCCAGCTTGTAGACGTCGACCTGGGCGCGCCCGCAGGACGGGCAGGAGACGATCTCCAGGCCGCGCTGCCTGAGGTTCAGCGACTCCAGGATCTGGTTGCCGACCTTGACCTCCTCCACGGGCGGCGCGGACAGCGAGACGCGGATGGTGTCGCCGATGCCCTGGGAGAGGAGGGCGCCGAAGGCGACCGCGCTCTTGATGGTGCCCTGGAACGCCGGGCCGGCCTCGGTGACGCCGAGGTGGAGGGGGTAGTCGCACTGCTCGGCCAGCAGCTGGTAGGCGCGGACCATGACGACGGGGTCGTTGTGCTTGACGGAGATCTTGATGTCGCGGAAGTCGTGCTCCTCGAAGAGGGACGCCTCCCACAGGGCCGACTCCACGAGCGCCTCGGGCGTGGCCTTGCCGTACTTCTGGAGCAGCCGGCGGTCCAGCGACCCCGCGTTCACCCCGATGCGGATCGGGGTGCCGTGGTCCTTGGCGGCCCGCGCGATCTCCTTGACCTTGTCGTCGAACTGCTTGATGTTGCCCGGGTTGACCCGGACCGCGGCGCAGCCCGCCTCGATCGCCGCGAACACGTACTTCGGCTGGAAGTGGATGTCGGCGATCACCGGGAGCTGGGACTTGCGGGCGATCGTCGACAGCGCGTCCGCGTCGTCCTGCGTCGGGCACGCGACCCGCACGATCTGGCAGCCGGAGGCGGTGAGCTCGGCGATCTGCTGGAGCGTGGCGCCGATGTCCGACGTACGCGTCGTGGTCATCGACTGCACCGAGACCGGCGCGTCTCCGCCGACCGCCACCGTTCCGACCTGGATCTGACGGCTCTTGCGGCGCTCGGCGAGCTTGGTCGGAACGGACGGCATGCCGAGAGAAATCGCAGTCATCTGCTGTGCAACCCCAAGTCGTGGATCAAGGTCCGGCCCCGCCGGCGAAGCGGGCCCCGAGCTTCGAGATTACGGCACCGGCGCTCACCCCAGCACATCACGCCCCGTAAACCCACTCATTGGAAGGCGGCCCGGGACATATGATCCCGGGCCGCCGTGAACGCCGGGCAGGCGGGACTTTCGAAACCCGCCCTAGGAGATTCTGACGGGGTTGACGACGTCCGCCACCAACACCAGCAGGGTGAAGCAGATGAAGATGCCCGCGACCACGTAGGCCACCGGCATCAGCTTCGCCACGTCGAACGGGCCGGGGTCCGGGCGGCGCAGCACCCGGGCCGTGAAGCGGCGCAGCGACTCCCACAGGGCGCCCGCGATGTGGCCGCCGTCGAGGGGCAGCAGCGGGAGCATGTTGAACAGGAACAGGGAGAGGTTGAAGCCGGCCAGCAGGAAGACGAACGTGGCCAGCTGCTGCGAGGGCGGGATGTCCAGGGTGGCGATCTCACCGCTGACCCGGGCCGCTCCGACGATGCCCATCGGGGAGTCCGGCTGGCGCTCGCCGTCGCCGAAGGCGGCGTCCCAGAGGGCGGGGACCTTGCTGGGCAGTGCGATGAGGGAGTCCACGGCGTCGCCGACGCGGTCGCCCATCCAGGTGACGGACTCGCCGAGGTCCTGTTTCACGACGCCGGTCGCGGCGCTGAAGCCGAGGAAGCCGGCCTTGACGTACTGGCCCTGGACGTAGGAACCGGCCGCGTCCTTCTTCACCACGCGGTTGGTGGCGATCTGCGCCTGGAGGGTGACCTCCTTGCCGTCGCGCTCGACGACGATCGGCACCTGCTTGCCCGCGCTGTCGCGGATCAGGTCGGAGAGGGTGTCCCACTCCTGGGTGCGCACCCCGCCGAAGGAGACGATCTTGTCGCCGGCCTTCATGCCCGCGGCCGCGGCCGGGGACTCGGGGTCGGACGCCTTGCAGGTGTCGCGGTTCTCGGTCTGGGCGATGACGCACGGGGAGACCGAGCTGACGGTGGTGGTCTGCTGCTGGATGCCGAAGCCCATCAGCACGGTGAGGAACAGCACGGCCGCGAGGATCAGGTTCATGAACGGGCCCGCGAACATCACGATCACGCGCTTCCAGGGCTTGCGCGTGTAGAAGAGGCGCGTCTCGTCGCCGGGGTGCAGCTCCTCGAAGGACTGGGCGCGGGCGTCCTCGATCATGCCGCGCCAGGGCGAGGTGGAGCGGGCCTCCAGCCTGCCGTCCGGGCCGGGCGGGAACATGCCGATCATGCGGATGTAGCCGCCGAACGGGACGGCCTTGATGCCGTACTCGGTCTCGCCCTTGTTCCGCGACCAGATGGTGGGGCCGAAGCCGACCATGTACTGCGGCACCCGGATGCCGAACAGCTTGGCCGTGGACAGGTGGCCCAGCTCGTGCCAGGCGATCGAGGCGAGCAGCCCCACCGCGAAGAGCACTATGCCGAGGATGAACATCAGGGTCGTCATGCACGGGCCTCCGCCGTGTGTGCCGTCAGTTCCCGGGCCCGGCTGCGGGCCCAGGTCTCCGCTTCGAGGACGTCCGCGACGGTCAGCGAAGTTCCCGAGTCCGGATTTCCGTGCTCCTGCACCACCCGGGTCACGGTCTCCATGATCCCGTTGAACGGCAGCGCGCCGGAGCGGAACGCCTCCACGCACTCCTCGTTGGCGGCATTGAACACCGCGGGCGCGGTGCCCGCGAGTTCACCCACGTGCCGGGCCAGGCCGACCGAGGGGAAGGCCTCCTCGTCGAGGGGGTGGAACTCCCATGTCGCGGCCTTGCTCCAGTCGAAGGCGGGAGCGGCGTCGGGGACGCGCTCGGGCCAGCCGAGCCCGATGGCGATCGGGCCGCGCATGTCGGGCGGGGTCGCCTGGGCGATCGTGGATCCGTCGGTGAACTCGACCATCGAGTGGACATACGACTGGGGGTGCACGACCACCTCAATGCGGTCGAAGGGAATGTCGTAGAGCAGGTGGGCCTCGATCACCTCCAGGCCCTTGTTGACCAGGGTCGCGGAGTTGATCGTGATGACCGGGCCCATGGCCCAGGTCGGGTGGGCGAGCGCGTCCTCGACCGTCACGTGCGCGAGTTCGGCCCTGGTGCGGCCGCGGAAGGGGCCGCCGGAGGCGGTGACGACCAGCTTGCGCACATCGGCACGCGAGCCGGACGCCAGCGCCTGGAACAGCGCGGCGTGCTCGGAGTCGACGGGGATGATCTGCCCCGGCTCGGCGCGGTCCCTGACCAGGGGGCCGCCGACGATGAGGGACTCCTTGTTGGCGAGGGCCAGGGTGCGGCCCGCCTCCAGGGCGGCCAGCGTGGGGGCGAGGCCGATGGAGCCGGTGATGCCGTTGAGGACGGTGTGGCACTCGGAGGCGGCGGCCTCGGTGGCCGCCTCCGGGCCGGCCAGGATGCCGGGGAGCGGCTCCCCCGTGCCGTACCGGGCCCGCAGGGCTTCCCGCAGGGCCGGTACGGCGTCCTCGCGGGCGACCGCGACGGTCCGTGCCCCGAGCCGGTGCGCCTGCTCCGCGAGGAGGCCGACCCGGCCGCCGTTGGCCGACAGGGCGGTGACCCGGAACCGGCCGGGGTTGCGCAGCACGAGGTCGACGGCCTGGGTGCCGATGGAACCGGTGGAGCCGAGGATCACCACGTCCTTGGGGCCGTCGCCCGCCACGGGGTCGTAGACGAGATGAGGGTCGGCGAGGGCGCGGGGCCCGCGCCCTGCGGGGGATGGACTGTCGCTCATCCCCCCATTGTGGCGTCAAGGAGCGGCGGGACCGACAGGGCGTCCCCGTCCGGCGGGTGACAGGACGGTGAGGGGCCGGCGCGGACGGCGGCCCCTCACCGCCGGGTCAGCGGATCGGGCGGTGCAAGTTGTCCCGTTCGCTCGGGCCGGGCGTGGCGTCGGCGATCCACACGCCGCCGTCGTCGGAGGGGTCGACGATGCCCTGCTCCAGCCAGGTGTACGTGCCCGACATCACGCCCTTGACCACCTTGCGGTCGAGGTCGTCGGTGTTGGACCACAGGCGGCCGAACAGTTCCTCGACGCGCAGCCGGGACTGCCGGCAGAACGCGTCGGCGAGCTGGTACGCCTCGCGGCCGTGTTCGCCGCGGGCGCGCAGGTGTTCGGCGCGGACACAGGCCGCGCTCATGGCGAACAGTTCGGCGCCGATGTCCACGACCCGGCCGAGGAAGCCCTGCTTGGTCTCCATGCGGCCCTGCCAGCGGGACATGCCGTAGAAGGTGGAGCGGGCGAGCTTGCGGGACGTGCGTTCGACGTAGCGCAGATGGGTGGCGAGGTCGACGCCCTGTTTGAACTCGCCGAAGGAGTAGGGCAGTTGTCCTTGTCCGGCGACCAGTCTGGGCAGCCACCTGGCGTAGAAGGCGCCGGCGTTCGCGCCCGCCCGCGCCTTGTCCTGGAGGGTCGAGTCGGGGTCGATGAGGTCGCCGGCGACGCTCAGGTGGGCGTCGACGGCCTCGCGGGCGATCAGGAGGTGCATGATCTCCGTGGAGCCCTCGAAGATGCGGTTGATCCGCAGGTCGCGCAGGATCTGCTCGGCGGCCACCCCGCGTTCGCCGCGCGCCCGGAGGGAGTCGGCGGTCTCGAAGCCGCGGCCGCCGCGGATCTGGACCAGTTCGTCGGCGAGGAGCCAGGCCATCTCGGAGGCGTACAGCTTGGCGAGTGCGCCCTCGATGCGGATGTCGTTGCGGTCCTCGTCGGCCATCTGCGAGGCGAGGTCGGTGACGGCCTCCAGGGCGAAGGTGGTCGCCGCGATGAAGGAGATCTTCGAGCCGACCGCCTCGTGCCGGGCGAGGGGCTTGCCCCACTGCTCGCGCGCGGCCGACCACTCGCGGGCGATCTTCAGGCACCACTTGCCCGCGGCGACGCAGGAGGCGGGCAGCGAGAGCCGTCCGGTGTTCAGCGTGGTGAGCGCGATCTTCAGGCCGGTGCCCTCGGGGCCGATGCGGTTGGCGGCGGGTACGCGGACCCGGTGGAAGCGGGTGACGCCGTTCTCGATGCCGCGCAGCCCCATGAAGGCGTTGCGGTTCTCGACGGTGACGCCGGGCGAGCCGGTCTCGACGACGAAGGCCGTGATGCCGCCCTTGTGGCCCTCGGACTTCGGCACCCGGGCCATGACGACGAGGAGGTCGGCGACGACGCCGTTGGTGGTCCACAGCTTGACGCCGTCCAGGACGTAGTCGTCCCCGTCCGGTACGGCGGTGGTGGCGAGGCGGGCCGGGTCGGAGCCGACGTCGGGCTCGGTCAGCAGGAAGGCGCTGATGTCGGTGCGGGCGCAGCGCGGCAGGAACCGCTCCTTCTGCTCGGGGGTGCCGAACAGTTTCAGCGGCTGCGGTACGCCGATCGACTGATGGGCGGAGAGCAGGACGCCGATCGCCGGGGAGGCCGAGCCGGCCAGGGTGAGCGCCTTGTTGTAGTAGACCTGGCCGAGGCCGAGGCCGCCGTACCTGGTGTCGATCTTCATGCCGAGGGCGCCGAGCTCCTTGAGTCCGGCGATCACCTCGTCGGGGATGCGGGCCTCGCGCTCGATGAGGGCGCCGTCGACCTTCGTCTCGCAGAAGTCGCGCAGTTGGGCGAGGAAGCGCTCGCCCCGCCGGGACGCCTCGTCGGTGGGCATCGGGTGCGGATGGATCAGGTCGAGGCGGAAGCGGCCGAGGAACAGCTCCTTGGCGAAGCTGGGCTTGCGCCACTCCTGCTGCCGGGCCTCCTCCGCCACCTGACGTGCCTCACGTTCGGTGACGGTGGGTTTCGGGGGTGCTGCGGACATGAGGCTCACCTCGCCGCGAATCGGGATCAGGGACCGGGTGTTACCGACGGGTGCTACCCGATCGTATGTACCCGATTACGGGCGACCCCACCACCCCGGGCGCTGCCGGACGGCCGAAGAGGCCGGTGGCCGGAGCCCCCGCACAGCGGGCTCCGGCCACCGGTTCTCACAGGCCGCGGATCGCGGGTCGCTCAGAGCGCGAGGCCGGTGAGGACCATGACCCGCTCGTAGGTGTAGTCGTCCATCGCGAACCGCACGCCCTCGCGGCCGACGCCGGACTGCTTGACGCCGCCGTACGGCATCTGGTCGGCGCGGTAGGACGGGACGTCGCCGATGACCACGCCGCCGACCTCCAGCGCCCGGTGGGCACGGAAGGCGCTCTGCAGGTCGTGGGTGAACACCCCTGCCTGGAGGCCGTACTTGGAGTCGTTGACGGCCGCGAAGGCGGCGGCCTCCCCGGTCACCCGCTGCACGGTGAGGACCGGTCCGAAGACCTCCTCGCAGGCGAGGGTGGCATCGGCCGGCACGTCGGTGAGGACGGTCGGCGCGTAGGAGGCTCCGTCGCGCTTGCCGCCGGTGAGCAGGGCCGCCCCGGCGGCCACGGCCTCCTCGACCCAGGACTCCACGCGCCTGGCCGCGTCCTCGCTGACCAGCGGGCCGACGTCGGTGGCGTCGTCGCCCGGGTCACCGGTGACCTGGGCCTCGACGGCGGCGACGACGCGCGGCAGCAGCCGGTCGTACACCGAGGCGTCCGCGATGACCCGCTGCACGGAGATGCAGGACTGGCCGCCCTGGTAGTTGGAGAACGCCGCGATGCGGGCCGCCGCGTGGTCGAGGTCCTCGTCGGAGGCGTAGTCGGCCAGCACGACCGCCGCGCCGTTGCCGCCGAGTTCCAGCGTGCAGTGCTTGCGCGGCACCGAGTCCATGATCGCGTAGCCGACCTTCTCGGAGCCGGTGAAGGAGATGACCGGCAGGCGCTCGTCCTGGACCAGCGCGGGCATCTTCTCGTTCGGCACCGGCAGGATGCTCCAGGAGCCGGCCGGCAGCTCGGTCTCGGCGAGCAGTTCGCCGAGGACCAGCGCGGACAGCGGGGTGGCCGGGGCGGGCTTCAGGATGATCGGCGTGCCGGCCGCGATCGCCGGGGCGACCTTGTGGGCGCACAGGTTCAGCGGGAAGTTGAACGGCGCGATGCCGAGCACGACGCCCTTGGGGAAGCGGCGGGTGAAGGCGAGCCGCCCCTGGCCGCCGGGGTCGGTGTCGAGGCGCTGGGCCTCGCCGCCGTTGAAGCGCCGGGCCTCCTCGGCGGCGAAGCGGAAGACGGAGACGGCTCGGCCGACCTCGCCGCGCGCCCACTTCACCGGCTTGCCGTTCTCGGCGGAGATCAGCCGGGCGATCTCCTCGGCGCGCTCGGCCAGCCGCCGGCTGACGTGGTCGAGGGCGGCGGCGCGCACGTGGGCCGGCGTCGCGGCGAACGCGTCGCGGACCGCGTACGCGGCGGCCACGGCCTCCTCGGTCTGCGCGTCGCTCGGCACGCTCACCGTGCCGACGGTCCGCCCGTCCCACGGGGAGGTCACATCGAAGCTGTCCTCGCCGCCGACCTGGCGGCCGGCGAGCCAGAAGGCGTGGGTGGAAGTCATCTCGGTCCCGGCCCTTCCGCGTTGGGGGTGTCTGCTGTGTCGAGGTCCACGGTAGGGGGGCGGGGGCACGGCGGTGTTTGTCCGGGGTGTAGTGGTGCGGGCCGCCGCTTCGACGGATCGGCGCAGCCCGCCTGCGCCGTCCGGACGCCCGGCTACTCCCCCGACGTGGCCTTCAGGGCGAGCCACAGCTCCATGCGCACGTCCGCGTCGTCCAGCGACCGGCCGAGGATCTCCTCGACCCGCCTCATCCGGTACCGCAGGGTGTGCCGGTGCACGCCCAGGTCCGCGGCGGCCGCGTCCCACTGGCCGTGCCGCGACAGCCACGCGCGCAGCGAGGCGACCAGGTCCCCGCGTCCCGTCGCGTCGTGTTCGCGCAGCGCCCGCAGCAGTCCGTCGGCGAAGGCGCGCACGGCGTCGTCCGCGAGCAGGGGCAGCACCGATCCGGCGGCCAGCTGCTCGTGCTCCACGCACACCCGCCCGCGGCGCCGCGCCACCGACAGGGCCTGCTCGGCCTGCTTGTAGGCGGCGGCCGCCGCGACGGTCCCCGCGGGCGCCGACAGCCCCACGACGAGTTCGGCGGCGCCCGGCTGGTCGGACACGGCCCCCGCCCGTGCCGCCTCACGTGCCGCCTCCCGGGACGTGGCGTACTGCGCGCAGGCCGACACCGCCGCGCCGCCGTCCGCCGCGAGCACCACCAGGCGGGCCGTCTCGCCGCCGCCCTCGGGCACCACGAGCACGGCCTCGCCGGCCCGTGCCGCCGCTGCCTCCACCACCTCGGTGAGCACGTCCAGGGG
>NZ_AGBF01000154.1 GCF_000225525.1 Streptomyces zinciresistens K42
AGATCGGCGTCCGTCAGATCGGTGTCGCGCAGGTCGGCGCCGATGAGGTCCGCCCCGCGCAGATCGGCGCCCGTGAGGTCCGCGGCGATCAGCAGGGCGCCGCGCAGGTTCGCGCCGCGCAGGTCGGCGCCCCGCAGCCGGGCCCCCATCAGGTCCGCGCCCCGGCGGTCCTTGCCGCGGCCCCGGACACCGGAGCGCACCAGTTCGCTGGTGCGCCGCAGCAGTACGTCGACACGCCGGCGGTGGGCGGTGACGTCCAGCGCCGCCAGCTCCTGCGGGGTGCCCGCAGCCAGTTCCCGGGTCCGGGCCAGCAGGTCACGGAGGTCGGCGTGCACGGGGCGCGCGGCGGGCAGGGTGAGCGCCTCGGTCAGGTACCACAGCAGTTCGTGCAGCGCCCGGACGACCGGGAAGACACCGAACATCCGCCCCGGCAGCTCGGGCGGCCCCTGGCGCCAGTCCGCCCCGCCGAAGGTGACCCGGGAGACCTGCTGCCCGGCGCCGAAGCAGTCGTAGACCGTGCAGCCGCTGAAGCCGCTCTCCCGCAGCCGGGCGTGGATGCCGCAGCGGTGGTCGTCCCGGAGGTTGCGGCAGGGCGTCCCGGCGTCCTTGTCCACCGCGAAGTCCGCGGAGGCGGAGAAGGGCAGTGCCGCACAGCACAGGCCGAAGCAGCGCGCGCAGTCGCCGCGCAGTTCGCCGAGGCCACCGGTTCCGTCGTGCATGCCGGGAAGCCTAGCCGCCCCGCGGACGCCGGGTTCCGCCCCGTGCCGGCTACCGGCTGAACAGCTCGAACGCCACGGCCGGGCGTCCGCCGAACCGCTGCCCCGTCGCCTCGGCCGTCGAGGTGAGGAACCCGCGCGCGTACGCCTCGGGGTCCTCGTCCGTCAACGCCTCGATGTAGGCGCGGTGTTCGAGCAGGGAGGCCACCGCGCGCTCCAGGCCGGCCGAGGCGTCGACCGCGTGCGTGGGGGTGCTGGAACCGGCGACGGCGACCCAGCGGACGCCGTTCCACGGGGCGAGGCCGCGCTCGGTCAGCTCCGGGAAGATCCAGCGGTTGCCCGCGTCGCCCGCCGCGTCCAGCGTGGCGCGGCCGACCGCCACGTGGTCCGGGGTGTTCCAGGCGACGCCGCCCCAGGTGTCCCGGTGGTTGAGCGTGACGACGAGTTCGGGGCGGTGCCTGCGGATCGCGGCGGCGATGTCGCGGCGCAGCCCGATGCCGTACTCGATCACGCCGTCCCGGTGGTCGAGGAACTCCACGGTGCGCACGCCCACGGCCGCCGCACCGGCCCGCTGCTCGCGCTCGCGCAGCGGGCCGCAGGTCGCGGGGTCGACGGTGTCGATGCCCGCCTCGCCGCGGCTCGCGAGGACGTAGGCGACCTCTCGGCCGGCGTCGGTCCACGCGGCGATCGCCGCCGAGCAGCCGTACTCCAGGTCGTCCGGGTGCGCGACGACGGCGAGCGCGCGCTGCCAGTCGTCGGGCAGGGGCTGGAGCTGCGCGGGCGTCGGCTCGGTCATGCACCGCACCCTAACCCCGCCGGAGCCCTCACGCCTCGTCGCGGGTCAGGGCGAGCAGCCGGTCCAGCACGCGCGGGCCGCCGGCCCGGACCCCGTCGTGCTCGAACTCGTCGGTGACCCAGGTCCGCAGTCCGCGCACGGCGCGGGCGGTGGCCAGGGAGTGGGCGGTGTCCACGTACATGTCGTCGTGGTAGACCGCCGCGGCGACCGGGACCTCGTTGGCGGCCAGGCGCGCGGGGTCGTACAGGGGCGTCCAGTCGGTGCGGGCGGCCAGGAGTTCGGCGGTCTCGCGCAGCGGGCGCAGCGCCGGGTCGCAGTCGAACATCCAGGGGTGGACCGACTCGCCGGTGAACAGCAGGGGTGCGTCGCCCGCGAGCGTCTTGGCCGCGTCGAACTGCGGGAACTCCGCGCGCACCCGCTCCGCGGACCAGGCGGTGGGGCGCTCGTCCTGGCCGTAGATCGCCTCGTGGACGAGGGCGTACAGCGGGTGGCCCGCGTACGACAGCAGGCCCTGGACCTCCTCCTGGAAGGCGTCGGAGAGGGCCGGGCCCTGCGGGGTGCGCACGAAGGCGTCCTCCAGCAGGTAGTGCAGGCGGTGGCTGCCCTCGCTGCCGCCGAGCAGGATGCCGAGGGACTGGAACGCCTCCGCCGTCAGCCGGTAGCCGCCGGGCAGGACGACGTCGTGCGAGAGCAGGTGGTCGGCGATCCGGCGGGCGCGGTCGACGTCCTGGGGGTAACGCGCGTAGTGCGCGGCGACCTTGCGTTCGATGCGCGGGTAGGCGGCCCGGTAGACGTCGTCGGCGTGGGCGTCGAGGGAGGGCAGGCCGCCGGTGACGACGGCGGCGGTCAGGCCCTCGGGGGCGGTGGAGAGGTAGGTGGCCGCGCAGAAGCCGCCGAAGCTCTGGCCGAGCACGGTCCAGGGCGCGCCGCCGGTGACCTCGCGGCGGATCAGCTCGCAGTCCCGCACGATCGAGTCGGCGCGGAACCGGGTCAGGTAGCGGGCCTGTTCCGCGGGGCCGCCGCGCAGGGGCAGGGTCTGGCGGTTGGCGGGCGTGGAGTGGCCGGTGCCGCGCTGGTCGAGCAGCAGGACGCGGAACTCCTTGAGGGCGCGGCCGAGCCAGGCGCCCTTGCCGATGAAACGGTTCGCCCCGAAGCCGGGCCCGCCCTGGAGGTACACCAGCCAGGGCAGGTCCTGGTGCGCCTTGTCGCCGGCGACGACCTCGCGGGCGTAGAGCACGATCGTCTCGCCCGAGGGGTCGGCGTGGTCGAGGGGCACGGTGAAGTGGCGGTCGGTGAGGACGACGCCTGGCTGACGGTAGCTGAGGGACAACGGTGCTCCCGGGACGGATGGATTCTCTGGCCGCGTCCCGGTTCAGCACGGGGCGGCGTGCCGTCCGGGCCCCGGGATCACGACATCGTACTGAACGCCGGATCAGCAGCCCCGGCGCGTCGTGCTCCGGCCGGATCAGCGGGCGGGCAGGCTGGAGCGCCGCACGACCAGTTCCGGCCGCAGGACGACGCGCCGGTGCTCGTGCCGCCCGGCTCCGGTCGCGGCCTCGGTCTCCTCCAGCAGCATCCCGGCGGCGAGGGTGCCCATGGTCACGGCGGGCTGCCGTACGGAGGTGAGCGGGACGGCCGCCGCGGCGGCGAACTCGATGTCGTCGTAGCCGACGATCGCCAGGTCCTCGGGGACGTCCACACCGGCGGCGTACATCGCCTGGAGGACGCCGAGGGCGAGCAGGTCGTTGGCGCAGAACACCGCGGTCGGGCGTTCGGCGAGGCCCAGCAGCCGGGCGCCGGCGTCCCGGCCGGCGGCCACGTCGAGCCGCTCGGTGGGCAGTTCGCGCAGGCACTCGGGGCCGAGGCCGGCCTCCTCCAGGGCCTTCAGCGCGCCGGTGCGGCGGTCGCGGACCTGGGTGAGGCCCGGCGGGCCGCTGACGTAGGCGAGGGAGCGGTGGCCCGCGTCGGCGAGATGGCGCACGGCCAGGGCGCCGCCCGCCACGTCGTCGACGGAGACCGAGCACTCGGTGGTGCCCTCGGCGACCCGGTCGACGAGGACGAAGGGGATGCCGTGCCGCCGGAACGCCTCGATGTTGCGGCCGGTGGCGTCGGCCGGGGTCAGCAGCACGCCGCGCACCCGCTGTTCGGCGAAGAGGGACAGGTAGTCGGCCTCCTCGTCGGCGCTCTGCGCGCTGTTGCAGACCATCACGCCCAGGCCGGCGTCGCGCGCGGTGCGCTCGGCGCCGCGCGCCACGTCGACGAAGAAGGGGTTGCCCATGTCGAGGACGAGCAGACCCATGATCCTGCTGCGGCCGGCGCGCAGTTGGCGCGCGGACTCGCTGCGGACGTAGCCCAGCCGGTCGATCGCGGACTGCACCCGCGCCCGGGTCTCGGTCGCGACGGTGTCCGGGCGGTTGATGACGTTCGAGACGGTGCCGACGGAGACTCCGGCGGCACGGGCGACGTCCTTGATACCCACCGACTGGGCCATCGGGCAGGGACCTCCAGGGAGACGGGTCGGACTCGGGCGGCGGGAAGGGCCTTCACATTAGCGTCATGCCGCCCACAACGGCTGCGGTCGGGCGCGGCGGCGCACGGCCGGGGCGGGCGCCGCGCCCGGCGGTGGGCCGGGGTCCGTCCGCGGGTCTGCGGCGGACGGGTTCAGGCGAGGTGGAACACTTCCGTGAGCGGTTTCACGGCCTCGTCGGGCCGGGCGCCGTCCAGCGCTTCGAAGAACGGCGCCATCTGCGTCTGCCAGCGCGCGTTGACCCCGGTGGCCTCCATGCCGGCGACGGCCGCCGCGAAGTCCTCGGTCTCCAGGTAGCCGACGAGCAGGCCGTCGTCGCGCAGGAAGAGCGAGTAGTTGTGCCAGCCGGTGGCCCGCAACGCGTCGAGCATCTCGGGCCACACCGCGGCGTGGCGTTCGCGGTACTCGTCCAGGCGGTCCGCCCGGACCTTGAGCAGGAAGCACACGCGCTGCATCGACAGCCCCTCGCGGATCAGAAGTTGAACTGGTCGATGTTCTTGGCGTCGAACACGGTCGGCTTGCCGAGGCTGATCACGCCGTCCTTGCCGAGGGCGTACTCGCCCATGCCGCCGGCCGTGAAGGTCTCGCCCTCCTTGCCGGTGATCTGCCCGGAGGCCAGGGCGACGGCGGTGCGCGCGGCCAGCTCGCCGAGCTTCGCCGGGTCCCACAGCTCGAACGCCTCGACGGTGCCGTTCTTGACGTACTTGCGCATGTCGTTGGGGGTGCCGAGGCCGGTCAGCTTGACCTTGCCCTTGTACTTGGAGCCCGACAGGTACTGGGCGGCGGCCTTGATGCCGACGGTGGTCGGGGAGATGATCCCCTTCAGGTTCGGGTACTCCTGGAGCAGGCCCTGGGTCTGCTGGAAGGACTTCTGGGCGTCGTCGTCGCCGTAGGCGACCTTGACCAGCTTGACGTCCTTGTACTTGGGGTCCTTCAACTCCTGCTTCATGAAGTCGATCCAGACGTTCTGGTTGGTCGCGGTCTGCGCGGCGGACAGGACCGCGATCTCGCCCTTGTAGCCGATCTGCTCGGCCAGGAGCTGCACCTCGGTACGGCCGAGGTCCTCGGCGGACGCCTGCGAGACGAAGGCGTTGCGGCAGTCGGCGGTGGTGTCGGAGTCGTAGGTGACGACCTTGATGCCGTTCTTCATGGCCTGCTTGAGCGCGGTGCACAGGGCGCCCGGGTCCTGCGCGGACACGGCCATGGCGTCGACCTGCTGCTGGGTGAGGGTGTTGACGTAGGAGACCTGGCCCGCGGTGTCGGTGGCGCTGGAGGGGCCGACCTCCTTGTAGGTGGAGCCGAGTTCCTTCACGGCCGCCTCGCCGCCCTTGTCGGCGGAGGTGAAGTAGGGGTTGTTGACCTGCTTGGGCAGGAAGCCGACGGTCAGGCCCTTCTTCAGTGCCGCGTTCGGGTCGGCCTTGCCGCCGCTCGCGGCCGGGGCGCCCTCGTTCTTGACGTCCTCCTTGGTGGTGCCGCCGCACGCGGTGAGCGCCAGGGCGAGCGAGGTGGCGGCGGCGAGGCCCGCGGTGGCACGGCGCAGGGATGACTTACGCATGGTGATGGTCCTTTGCGAGGAAGGGCTGGGCTTGCGAGGAAGGGCTGGGCTTGCGGGGAAGGGCTGTACTCACGGGGTCGGGGGCGCGGCCCGGACTGCTCTGCGGCCGGCCCTCGCCACGGCGATCTGGCGTGCGACGCGGGGGCCGAGCACGGACAGGACGAGCAGGACGCCGGTGACGACGATCTGCGACTGCGCGGAGACGTCCTGGAGGCTCATCACGTTCTGCAGCGCGCCGAGCAGGAAGACTCCGGCGACCGCGCCGCCGAGCGTGCCCTTGCCGCCGTCGAAGTCGATGCCGCCGAGCAGGACGGCGGCGACGACGGACAGTTCGAGGCCGGTGGCGTTGTCGTAGCGGGCGCTCGCGTAGTGCAGCGCCCAGAAGACGCCGGTGAGGGAGGCCATCAGGCCGGTGACGGTGAACAGGATCAGCTTCTGGCGCCTGACGCGGACGCCCGCGAACCGCGCGGCCTCCTCGCTCGCGCCGGTCGCGAACAGCGACCGCCCGAACGGGGTGGCGTGCAGCGCGACGACGGCGATCGCGAGGAGCAGCAGGAAGGGCAGCAGCGCGTACGGGACGAAGGTGTCGCCGATGCGTCCGGAGGCGAAGTCCAGGTAGGGGGTGGGGAAGTCGGTCACGGCGTCCGAGCCGAGCACGATCTGCGCGATGCCCCGGTAGGCGGCGAGGGTGCCGATGGTGACGGCGAGGGAGGGCAGCCCGAGCCGGGTGACCAGCAGGCCGTTGACCAGCCCGCACACCACGCCGAGCAGGAGGCAGATCGGGATGATCGTCTCGATGCTCATGCCCTGGTTCCACAGGGCGCCCATGACCGCGCCGGACAGCCCGGCGGTCGAGGCGACGGAGAGGTCGATCTCGCCCGAGACGACCAGCAGGGTCATCGGCAGGGCGATCAGGGCGATCGGCAGGGTGTTGCCGATCAGGAACGACAGGTTGAGCGCGTTGCCGAAACCGTCGACCAGGCCGAAGGACAGCAGGAGCACGGTGATCAGCAGCGCGCCGACGACCGTGTCCCAGCGGACCGCGCGCGACAGGGAGACGTCAGCCATGGCGGGCGTTCCTCTTCTTCAGGGCGTTGGCCACGCGCAGCGCGACGATCCGGTCGACGGCGATGGCGAGGATGAGCAGGATGCCGTTGATGGCGAGCACCCAGACGGAGCTGACGCCGAGGGCGGGCAGCACGCTGTTGACGGAGGTCAGCAGCAGCGCGCCGAGGGCGGCGCCGTAGACGCTGCCGGAGCCGCCGGTGAAGACGACGCCGCCGACCACGACGGCGCTGACGACGGTGAGTTCGTAGCCGCTTCCGGTGCCGGAGTCGACGTTGCCGAACCGGGCCAGGTACAGGGCGCCGGCGAGTCCGGCGAGGGCGCCGCAGAAGGTGTAGGCGGCGAGGATGCGCCTGCGCACCGGGATGCCGGCGAGCCGGGCGGCCTCGGGGTTGGAGCCGAGGGCGTACAGCTCGCGGCCGCTGCCGTAGTGCTTGAGGAAGTAGGCGGTGGCCACGAGCACGGCGAGCGCGATGAGCGCCGGCCACGGCACGGCGGAGATGCCGCCGGAGCCGAAGTCCACGAAGGAGTCGGGCAGGGCGGAGGCGACGATCTGCCGGGAGCCGACCCAGATGGAGTCGATGCCGCGGACGATGTAGAGCGTGCCGAGGGTGACGACGAGGGCGGGCACCTGGCCGAGGCTGACGAGCAGTCCGTTGAGCAGTCCGAAGCCGACGCCGAGCAGGACGGCGAGGAGCACGGCGACGACCGGGTTGCCGCCGTCCTGGAGGTAGAGGCCGGCCGCGAAGGCGCTGATGCCGAGGACGGAGCCGACCGACAGGTCGACGTTGCGGGTGAGGACGACCACGGCCTGGCCGGTGGCGACCAGCACCAGGATCGTGGCGTTCAGCAGCAGGTCCTTGATGCCCTGCTCGGTGAGGAACTCGCTGTTGCCCAGCTGGGTGACGACGATCATCACCAGCAGGACGGCCAGGATGGCGAGTTCGCGCATCCTGAAGACGCGGTCGACCAGGCGGGTGCCGCTGGACTTGGGCACGTCGGCCGCGGGGGCCTCGGGGGGAGCGGTCACCGTCATGCGGCGGCCCTCCCGGTGGCTGCGGCCATCACGGTTTCCTCGGTGGCTTCGGAGCGCGGGATCTCGGCGGTGAGCCGGCCCTCGTGCATCACGAGCACGCGGTCGGCCATGCCGAGGATCTCGGGCAGGTCGGAGGAGATCATCAGTACGGCCACCCCGTCGGCGGCCAACTCACTGAGCAGCCGGTGCACTTCGGCCTTGGTCCCGACGTCGATGCCGCGGGTGGGCTCGTCCACGATCAGCACCCGGGGGCCGGTGGCGAGCCACTTGGCGAGGACGACCTTCTGCTGGTTGCCGCCGGAGAGGGTGGAGACGGCGTCGGCGATGCGGGTGTACTTGACCTGGAGTCTCACGGCCCAGTCGAGGGAGCGGCTGCGTTCGGCGGCGCGGTCCATCAGGCCCGCCCGGACGGTGGTGCGCAGTCCGGTGAGGCCGATGTTGCGCTCGATGGACATGTCCATCACCAGGCCCTGGGCGCGCCGGTCCTCGGGGACGAGGGCGAGTCCGGCGGCCATCGCGGTGGAGGGGGCGCCGTTGGTCAGGGCCCTGCCGTCGACCGTGACCTCGCCGGCGTCCCGGCGGTCGACGCCGAAGACGGCCCGCGCGACCTCGGTGCGCCCGGCGCCGACGAGTCCGGCGAGGCCGACGATCTCACCGCGGCGTACGTCGAAGGAGACGTCGGTGAAGACGCCCTCGCGGGTCAGGCGGCGCACGCTCAGGGCGATCTCGCCGGGCGTCACGTCCTGCTTGGGGTAGAGGTCGTCGAGGTCGCGGCCGACCATGCGGCGCACGAGGTCGTCCTCGGTCATGCCCGCCAGCGGCTCGCTGGCGATCAGGGCGCCGTCGCGCAGGGTGGTGACGCGCTCGCAGATCCGGAAGATCTCCTCCAGCCGGTGGGAGATGAACAGGACGGCGGCGCCCTGCTCGCGCAGGGTGCGCACGACGCCGAAGAGGCGGGCGACCTCGCTGCCGGTGAGGGCGGCGGTCGGCTCGTCCATGATCAGGACCCGGGCGTCGAAGGAGAGCGCCTTGGCGATCTCGACGATCTGCTGGTCGGCGATGGACAGTCCGCGCGCGGGGCGGTCGGGGTCGAGTTCGACGCCGAGGCGCCGCATGAGGGCGAGGGTGGCGGTGTGGGTGGCCCGGTGGTCGATGCGGCCGAGGGAGCGCCGGGGGCGGCGGCCCATGAAGATGTTCTCGGCGATCGACAGGTCGGGGAAGAGGGTCGGCTCCTGGTAGATGACGGCGACGCCGGCGTCGCGGGCGTCACCGGGGCCGTGGAGGACGACGGGCGCGCCGTCGAGCAGCACCTGGCCGGCGTCGGGCCGGTGCACGCCGGCGAGCGTCTTGATCAGGGTCGACTTGCCCGCGCCGTTCTCGCCGGCGAGCGCGTGCACCTCCCCGGGCAGCAGCTCCAGGGAGACGTCCCGCAGGGCGCGGACCGCGCCGAAGGACTTGGAGACGTCCCTGAGCGCCAGAACCGGGGCCGAACCCGTGGTGGACGGGTGGGTCATGAGGGCTCCTCGACGACACCGGCGGGACGGCCCTCCCGGCGTCGTGAAAGGTTTCAACTTGGTTGCCGGGACGTTAGACATGGAGCGCATGTCACGTCAATGGGTCCGTGTCGAAAAAGTTTCGAGCCTCAAGGTCACGGCGGAGTCACGGGAAGCCGGCTGTGCCGCGGGGGTTGACACCCCTTCGGGGGCCTCGTACGTTCCCGTCTTGAATCGTTTCATGGCGAAGCGATGTCCAGCGATGTCGGCGCAACCTCCGGCGCACCCTCCGCCGGAACCTCCGCCGGATCTTCGTCCCCACGTCACAGGAGCCCCAAGTGACCGAGCTCGCCGCGGTGAAGGCCGCACTCAGGACCCAGGCCGTCGAGACGCCGTCGTGGGCGTACGGGAACTCGGGGACGCGGTTCAAGGTGTTCGCCCAGCAGGGCGTGCCGCGCACTCCGCGGGAGAAGCTCGCGGACGCGGCGAAGGTGCACGAGTTCACCGGTGCCGCCCCCACCGTCGCCCTGCACATCCCGTGGGACCGGGTCGACGACTACGCCGCGCTGGCCGGGTACGCCGAGGACCACGGTGTGCGGCTCGGCACGATCAACTCCAACACCTTCCAGGACGACGACTACCGGCTCGGCAGCGTCTGCCACCCCGAGGCGGCGGTGCGGCGCAAGGCCGTGGACCACCTCCTGGAGTGCGTCGACATCATGGACGCCACCGGCTCGCGGGATCTGAAGCTGTGGTTCGCCGACGGCACCAACTACCCCGGCCAGGACGACATCCGGGCCCGCCAGGACCGGCTGGCGCAGGCGCTGGCCCAGGTGTACGCGCGGCTCGGGGACGGGCAGCGGATGCTGCTGGAGTACAAGCTGTTCGAGCCCGCCTTCTACACCACCGACGTGCCGGACTGGGGCACGGCCTACGCGCACTGCCTCAAGCTCGGCCCCCAGGCGCAGGTCGTCGTCGACACCGGGCACCACGCGCCCGGCACCAACATCGAGTTCATCGTCGCCACACTGCTGCGCGAGGGCAGGCTCGGCGCCTTCGACTTCAACTCGCGCTTCTACGCGGACGACGACCTCATGGTCGGCGCCGCGGACCCCTTCCAGCTGTTCCGGATCATGTACGAGGTCGTGCGCGGCGGCGGGTTCACCGCCGACGTGGCCTTCATGCTCGACCAGTGCCACAACATCGAGGCGAAGATCCCGGCGATCATCCGCTCCGTCATGAACGTGCAGGAGGCCACGGCGAAGGCGCTGCTGGTCGACCGCGGGGCACTGGCCGCGGCGCAGGCCGCCGGGGACGTGCTGGAGGCCAACGCCGTCCTGATGGACGCCTACAACACCGACGTGCGGCCGCTGCTGGCCGAGGTGCGCGAGGAGAGCGGGCTCGACCCGGACCCGCTGGGCGCCTACCGGCGGTCCGGGTGGGCCGAGAAGATCGTGGCCGACCGCGTGGGCGGCCTGCAGGCCGGATGGGGGGCGTAGCCGCCCGCCGTCCGCGGACCGCGGGCCGGGTTCCGCCCGGCCGCGCGGTCGTCCCGCGCCCCGAGGGGGCGCCTTCCCCGCCCTTCGTCAGAGAGGACCGCATGTCCATGGCCCCCCGTCCCGAGGCCGACGCGCTGCTCGCCCGCTCCCGCCGGCTCGGCGCCGACCCCCGCAACACCAACTACGCCGGCGGCAACACCTCCGCCCAGGGCACCGGCACCGACCCCGTGACCGGCGGTGACGTCGAGCTGCTGTGGGTCAAGGGGTCCGGCGGCGACCTCGGCACGCTCACCGAGGACGGGCTCGCCGTGCTGCGGCTCGACCGGCTGCGCGCCCTCAAGGACGTCTACCCCGGCGTCGAGCGCGAGGACGAGATGGTCGCCGCCTTCGACTACTGCCTGCACGGCAGGGGAGGCGCCGCCCCCTCCATCGACACGGCCATGCACGGGCTCGTCGAGGCCGCCCACGTCGACCATCTGCACCCCGACTCGGGCATCGCCCTCGCGTGCGCCGCCGACGGGGAGGAGCTGACCGCCGAGTGCTTCGGCGACAGCGTGGTGTGGGTGCCCTGGCGGCGTCCCGGGTTCCAGCTGGGACTGGACATCGCCGCCGTGAAGAAGGCCCATCCGCAGGCCGTCGGCTGTGTGCTCGGCGGGCACGGCATCACCGCCTGGGGCGAGACCTCCGAGGAGTGCGAGCGCAACTCCCTGCACATCATCCGCACCGCCGAGGCGTTCCTGCGCGAGCGCGGCAGGGCCGAGCCCTTCGGGCCGGTCCTGGAGGGGTACGAACCGCTGCCGGAGGCCGAGCGCCGCGAGCGCGCCGCCGCGCTGGCGCCGCACGTGCGCGCCGTCGCCTCGCAGGACCGGGCCCAGGTCGGGCACTACGACGACTCGGATGCCGTGCTCGACTTCCTGGCCCGCGCCGCGCACCCGCGCCTGGCCGCGCTCGGCACCTCCTGCCCCGACCACTTCCTGCGCACCAAGGTGCGTCCGCTGGTGCTGGACCTGCCGCCGTCCGCGCCGCTGGAGGAGGCCGTCGCACGGCTGGGCGAGCTGCACGCCGCGTACCGCGAGGAGTACGCCGCCTACTACCGCCGGCACGCCCTGCCCGACTCCCCCGCGATGCGCGGCGCCGACCCGGCGATCGTGCTGGTGCCCGGCGTCGGCATGTTCAGCTTCGGCAAGGACAAGCAGACCGCCCGGGTGGCGGGCGAGTTCTACGTCAACGCGGTCAACGTGATGCGCGGCGCGGAGGCCGTCTCCTCCTACGCGCCCATCGAGGAGTCGGAGAAGTTCCGCATCGAGTACTGGGCGCTGGAGGAGGCCAAGCTGCGGCGGATGCCGCGGCCCAAGGCGCTCGCGACGCGCGTCGCGCTGGTGACGGGCGCGGGCAGCGGCATCGGCAGGGCCATCGCCGGGCGGCTGGCCGCCGAGGGGGCGTGCGTGGTCGTCGCCGACCTCGACGGCGCGAGCGCCGAGGCCGTGGCCGGGGAACTGGGCGGCGCGGACCGGGCCGTGGCGGTGCGGATGGACGTCACCTCCGAGGAGCAGATCGCCGACGCGTTCCGCACGGCCGTGCTCGCCTTCGGCGGTGTCGACCTCGTCGTCAACAACGCGGGCATCTCCGTGTCCAAGCCGCTCCTGGAGACCACCGCCCGCGACTGGGACCTCCAGCACGACATCATGGCCCGCGGCTCCTTCCTGGTGTCGCGGGAGGCGGCCCGGGTGATGACGGCGCAGAAGCTGGGCGGCGACATCGTCTACATCGCCTCCAAGAACGGCGTGTTCGCCGGCCCGAACAACATCGCGTACGGCGCCACCAAGGCCGACCAGGCCCATCAGGTGCGGCTGCTGGCGGCCGAACTCGGCGAGCACGGCATCCGCGTCAACGGCGTCAACCCGGACGGCGTCGTGCGCGGTTCGGGCATCTTCGCCGGCGGCTGGGGCGCCCGGCGGGCCGCGGTGTACGGCGTCGAGGAGGCGAAGCTCGGCGAGTTCTACGCGCAGCGGACCCTCCTCAAGCGGGAGGTGCTGCCGGAGCACGTCGCCAACGCCGTGTTCGCCCTGACCGGCGGGGAGCTGACGCACACCACCGGGCTGCACATCCCGGTCGACGCGGGCGTCGCGGCCGCCTTCCTGCGATGAGCGCCCGCGAGAGGTCGTACGCCGCGGTCGACCTCGGCGCGTCCAGCGGGCGCGTCATGGTCGGCCGCGTCGGCCCCGGCCGGCTGGAGCTGACGCAGGCGCACCGCTTCCCCAACCGGCCGGTGCGGGTGCCCGAGGGGCTGCGCTGGGACGTCCTCGGGCTGTACGCCGGGGTGCTGGCGGGCCTGCGGGCGGCCGGGCCCGTCGCCTCGGTCGGCATCGACAGCTGGGCCGTCGACTACGGCCTGCTGGACGCCGACGGGGCGCTGCTCGGCAACCCGGTGCACTACCGCGACCCGCGCACCGAGGGGGTCGCCGAGCAGGTGTGGGCGACGCTCCCGGCCCGCGAGCTGTACGCGGCGACGGGGCTGCAGTACGCGCCCTTCAACACGCTGTACCAGCTGGCCGCCGCGCGCGGCTCCGCCCAGCTGGCGCAGGCGAGGCGTCTGCTGCTGATCCCGGACCTGCTGTCGTACTGGCTCACCGGCGAGCAGGGCACCGAGCTCACCAACGCCTCCACCACCCAGCTCGTCGACCCCCGCACCCGCGACTGGGCCCGCGGGGTCGCCGCCCGGCTGGACATCGACCTCGGCCTGTTCGCGCCGCTGCGGCGGCCCGGCGACCCCGCGGGGCTGCTGCGCGCCGAGGTGCTGGAGGAGACCGGGCTGAGCGGGCCGGTGCCGGTGACCGCGGTCGGCTCGCACGACACCGCCTCGGCGGTGGCGGCGGTCCCCGCCGCGGGTGAGCGGTTCGCGTACATCTGCACCGGCACCTGGTCGCTGGCCGGGCTGGAACTGACCGCGCCCGTGCTCACCGAGGAGAGCCGGGCCGCCAACTTCACCAACGAGCTGGGCCTGGACGGCACGGTCCGCTACCTGCGCAACATCATGGGCCTGTGGCTGCTCCAGGAGTGCCTGCGGGCCTGGGGCGACCCGGACCTGGAGGCGCTGCTGAGCGCGGCGGCCGAGGTGCCGGCGCTGCGGTCGGTCGTGGACGCGGGCGACGCCGCGTTCCTCGCGCCGGGGCGGATGCCGGAGCGTATCGCCGAGGCGTGCCGGGCCTCCGGGCAGCCGGTGCCCGCGACGCCCGCGCAGACCACCCGGTGCATCCTCGACTCGCTCGCGCTGGCGCACCGCCGGGCCGTCGCCGACGCGCGGCGGCTGGCCGGCCATCCGGTCGACGTCGTGCACATCGTCGGCGGCGGTGCCCGCAACGCGCTGCTGTGCCGGCTCACCGCGGACGCCTGCGGTCTGCCGGTGGTGGCGGGCCCGGCCGAGGCCGCCGCCCTCGGGAACGTCCTGGTCCAGGCCCGTGCCCAGGGGCTGGTGGGGGATCTCGCGGACGGGCGCCGGCTGCTCACCCGCACCCAGCCGCTGACCCGGTACGAGCCGCGGGGGGACACCTCCCGGTGGGACGCGGCGGCGGCGCGGCTCGCTCTGGAATGAGACGGGACTCCCGTCGGCCGCGTGGCGGCACTACTCTGCACTCATCCGATGACCGATCCCTAGGGAGCCGCGAATGCGTGTCGCCCTGTTCCTGACCTGCGTCAATGACACGCTCTATCCGGATACCGGGCGTGCCGTGGTGAAACTGCTGACCAGGCTGGGGGTGGACATCGACTTCCCGATGGCCCAGACCTGCTGCGGCCAGGCCCACTACAACACCGGATACCGCCACGAGGCCGAGCCGCTGGCCCGGCATTTCTCCGATGTCTTCGGGGAGTACGACGCGATCGTCACCCCGTCCGGCTCCTGCGGCGCGATGGTGCGGGAGCTGTATCCGCGGATGGGCGAGCGGGCGCGGGCCGAGGGGCGCGGGGACACGCTCGCCGCGACCCTGGCGCCGGTGGTGCCGAAGACGTACGAGCTGACGGAGTTCCTGGTGGACGTGCTGGGGGTGACGGACGTCGGCGCCCACTACCCGCACCGGGTGACCTACCACCCGACCTGTCACGGGCTGCGCGGTCTCGGGCTCGGCGAGCGGCCCCTGCGGCTGCTGCGGGCCGTGAAGGGGCTGGAGCTGATCGAGCTGCCCGGCGCCGAGGAGTGCTGCGGGTTCGGCGGCACCTTCGCGCTGAAGAACGCCGACGTCTCGGCGGCGATGGGCACCGACAAGGTGCGCAACGCCGAGTCCACCGGCGCCGAGGTGCTGTGCGCGGCCGACAACTCCTGCCTGATGCACATCGGCGGCACCATGGCACGGCTGCGCACGGGCATGCGGCCGGTGCACATCGCGGAGATCCTGGCGAGCACAGAGGAGGAACCGGCACTGTGAGCGGGACGTTCGTCGGGATGCCGGCGTTTCCGGAGGCCGCGCGCGAGGCGGTGCGCGACGCGACCCTGCGCGGCAATCTGCGGCACGCCACGCACACCATCCGCGCCAAGCGGGCCGCCGCGGTCGCCGAGGTGTCCGACTGGGCGGAGCTGCGTGAGGCGGGCAAGCGCATCAAGGACCACACGCTGCGCCATCTCGACCGCTATCTCGTGCAGTTGGAGGAGGCGGTGACGGCGGCGGGCGGCACCGTCCACTGGGCCGCCGACGCCGGCGAGGCGAACCGGATCGTGGCCGGCCTGGTCAAGGCGACCGGCGAGTCGGAGGTCGTCAAGGTCAAGTCGATGGCCACCCAGGAGATCGGGCTGAACGAGGCGCTGGAGGCGGAGGGCATCCGCGCCTACGAGACCGATCTGGCCGAACTGATCGTGCAGTTGGGCAGGGACCGGCCCTCGCACATCCTCGTCCCGGCGATCCACCGCAACCGCGGCGAGATCCGGGACATCTTCCGCGGCGAGATGGGCGGTTGGGGCCGCCCCGCGCCCGACGGGCTCGCCGACAGCCCGGCCGACCTCGCGGAGGCGGCCCGCCTCCATCTGCGGGAGAAGTTCCTGCGGGCCAGGGTCGGCGTCTCCGGCGCCAACTTCATGGTCGCCGAGACCGGCACGATGGTGGTCGTGGAGTCCGAGGGCAACGGGCGGATGTGCCTGACCCTGCCCGAGACGCTGATCTCCGTGGTCGGCATCGAGAAGGTCGTGCCCACCTGGCGGGACCTGGAGGTGTTCCTGCAGACCCTCCCCCGGTCCTCCACCGCCGAGCGCATGAACCCGTACACCTCGACGTGGACCGGTACGACGGACGCGGAGGCGGCCGACGGGCCGCGCAGCTTCCACCTGGTCCTGCTCGACAACGGCCGCACCGACACGCTCGCCGACGACGTCGGCCGCCAGGCCCTGCGCTGCATCCGCTGCTCGGCGTGCCTCAATGTGTGCCCGGTGTACGAGCGGGCCGGCGGACACGCCTACGGCTCGGTCTACCCGGGTCCGATCGGCGCGATCCTCAGTCCCCAACTGCGGGGCGTGCAGAGCGGGATCGACGCCTCGCTGCCGTACGCGTCGTCGCTGTGCGGGGCCTGCTACGAGGTCTGCCCGGTCGCCATCGACATCCCCGAGGTGCTGGTGCACCTGCGGGAGCGGGTCGTGCAGGGCGGTCCGGCGACCGCGCGGGGCGACCGGGTGGTGCTGAAGCCGGCGAAGGGGCACGCCGCCGAGCGGGCCGCGAT
>NZ_AGBF01000153.1 GCF_000225525.1 Streptomyces zinciresistens K42
CCCGCGCCGCGTCCCTCGGGCCGGTTCCCCGACGCCCCGGCCTGACGGGTCGTGGGGGGCGGGTCTGTTCAGCGGCGCGGCGATGCTGGCGCTCGGCGGTCTGGACGCGCTGCTGGCCGGGTCCTCACTCGCGCTCTACGGCGTGCTGTTCCTGCCGGTGTGCCTGCTGACCGCGCTCTGGGTGCGCGCGGACGACCTGATGACCGCACCCGTGGCCGTGCCGATCGCGTTCGCCGTGGGGCTGCTCCCGGTGGCCGACCGGGGCGGGGGCGCCGGCGGCCATCTGATGGGGCTGCTGACCGGCCTCGCCATGCAGGCCGGCTGGCTGTACGGCGGGACGCTGATCGCGGCACTCGTGGTGCTCGTACGCCGCGCCCGGCTCGTGGCGAGGCGGCGCCGAACGGCCGGACGCCGCCAGGCGTGAGGCGTGAGGCGTCGGCATGGGGGCGGGGCCGAGTCAGTGGCGGCACCGGCCCCTCGTACGCCGACTCCCGCCGCCGGTAGCGCGGTGCACGGCCCCCGCCCCGGCAGGGCGGGCACCACACCCGACCCCGCTCCCCGGGCGGCGCAGGCACCCGCCGCCCCCGCCCCCCGGCACCGCCCGCCCCACCGGGCCGTCCCCTCAGCGCGCCGTCCCCGTCAGCGCGCCGTGTCCGCCGCGTGCATCGCCGCGCCGACGATCCCCGCGTTGTTCTGGAGCTGTGCGGGGACGATCTCCGCCTTGACGCCCTCGATGTACGGCAGGAACTTCTGCGCCTTGCGGCTCACCCCGCCGCCGATGATGAACAGTTCGGGGGAGAACAGCATCTCGACGTGCGCGAGGTACTTGCGCACCCGGTGCGCCCAGTGCTCCCAGGTCAGCTCCTCGTCCTCCCTGGCCTTGCTGGAGGCGCGCTTCTCGGCGTCGTGCCCGTGCAGCTCCAGGTGGCCGAGCTCGGTGTTGGGGACGAGGGCGCCGTCGACGAACAGCGCGCTGCCGATGCCCGTGCCGAAGGTGAGGAGGATGACCGTGCCCTTGCGGTCGCGGCCCGCGCCGAAGTGCATCTCCGCGACGCCGGCCGCGTCCGCGTCGTTGACGACCGTCACCGGATGGCCGCCGAGGCGCTCGCTGAACAGGGCGCGCGCGTCGGTGTCGACCCAGCTCTTGTCGACGTTGGCGGCGGTGCGGATCGTGGAGCCGCCGGTGACGACGCCGGGGAAGGTCAGGCCGACGGGTCCCGTCCAGCCGAAGTGCTCGACGACCTCCCTCACCCCGTCGGCCACGCCGTCGGGCGTGGCCGGGTGCGGGGTGAGGACCTTGTGGCGCTCCTGCGCGAGGTCGCCCTTGTCGAGGTCCACCGGGGCACCCTTGATTCCGGATCCGCCGATGTCCAAGCCGAAGATCTGCATGGCCCCACGTTACGACGGACGACTGACGGTCACGTGCCGTCGGCGGTGCGCCCGGTGCGCTCGGCGATCAGCGCGGCGGCCTCTTCGCGCAGGTCGCGGCGGAGTTCCTTGGGCAGCGAGAAGGTGATCGACTCCTCGGCGGCCTTCACGAGTTCCACATCGCCGTAACCGCGCTGCGACAGCCATTCCAGGACTTCCTCGACCAGCACCTCCGGCACGGAGGCGCCCGAGGTGACGCCGACCGTGGTCACGCCCTCCAGCCAGCTCTCGTCGATCTCGCTCGCGAAGTCCACGAGATGGGCCGCGCGCGAGCCGGCGAGCTTGGCGACCTCGACGAGCCGCACGGAGTTGGAGGAGTTGCGCGAGCCGACCACGATGACCAGCTCGGCCTCGGCGCCCATCTGCTTCACGGCGAGCTGGCGGTTCTGCGTGGCGTAGCAGATGTCGTCGCTCGGCGGGGAGATGAGCTGCGGGAACTTCTCCTTGAGGGCGTCGACGGTCTCCATGGTCTCGTCGACGGAGAGGGTGGTCTGGGAGAGCCAGACGACCTTCGACTCGTCGCGGACCTCGACCTTGGCGACGTCGCCGGGGCCGTCGACCAGCTGGATGTGGTCGGGGGCCTCGCCGGAGGTGCCGATGACCTCCTCGTGGCCCTCGTGGCCGATCAGGAGGATGTCGTAGTCGTCGTCGGCGAAGCGGACGGCTTCCTTGTGGACCTTGGTGACGAGCGGGCAGGTCGCGTCGATGGTGGCGAGCTTCCCGCGCGCGGCCTCCTCGTGGACGACGGGGGCCACGCCGTGCGCCGAGAACATCACGATGTTCCCCGGCGGCACCTCCTCGGTGCGCTCGACGAAGACGGCGCCCTTCTTCTCCAGGGTCTGCACGACGTACTTGTTGTGGACGATCTCGTGGCGGACGTACACCGGAGCGCCGTACTGCTCCAGGGCTTTCTCGACGGCGATCACGGCGCGGTCCACTCCCGCGCAGTAGCCACGGGGGGCGGCGAGCAGGACACGGCGGCCAGACGAAGCGGTCATGCCTCCCATCGTAAGGGTGCGTCCGGGCGCCGGAAGATCGCGTGGGGGGGCGGAACGAAAGGGAACGACAGGGCAGGGAGGGAACCGGAGGGAAGGGGAGGGCACCGGAGGGAAGGGGCGGCCGCGGTCCGTGACGGGTGGGGAGCGCGCGCACGCGCGAGGCGCGCCGCCCCGCCGCGCGCCCGACCGGCGCTGACGTGGGGAGCGCGCGCACGCGGGAGGCGCCGGTGGGTGAGCGGGCGGCGTTGTCGGTGCCGCCCGTTACGCTCGCCGCATGACCGCGCACACGACCCCTGAGTCCGCGTTGCCCGTCGGTGAGGTGTCCCGCCTCATCGGGGGGTGGATCGACCGGCTCGGGGCGGTGTGGGTCGAGGGGCAGATCACGCAGTTGTCGCGGCGTCCGGGCGCCGGCGTGGTGTTCCTGACGCTGCGCGACCCCTCGTACGACATCTCCGTGAGCGTGACCTGCTACCGGCAGGTGTTCGACGCCGTGGCCGACGTGGTGCGCGAGGGCGCCCGGGTCGTCGTGCTCGCCAAGCCGGAGTGGTACGCGCCGCGGGGCCAGCTGTCCCTCCGCGCCTCGGAGATCAAGCCGGTCGGGGTCGGTGAGCTGCTGGCCCGGCTGGAGATGCTGAAGAAGTCGCTGGCGGCCGAGGGGCTGTTCGCGGCGGGGCGCAAGAAGCCGCTGCCGTTCCTGCCGCACCGCGTCGGGCTGGTCTGCGGGCGCGCGTCGGCCGCCGAGCGGGACGTCCTGGAGAACGCCCGGCACCGCTGGCCCGCCGTCGCCTTCGAGGTGCGCAACGTCGCCGTGCAGGGCGTGCACGCCGTCACGCAGGTGGTGCAGGCGGTCAGGGAGCTGGACGAGCTGGACGCGGTGGACGTGATCGTCGTCGCCCGCGGCGGCGGCAGCGTGGAGGATCTGCTGCCGTTCTCGGACGAGCAGTTGGTGCGGGCCGTCGCCGCGTGCCGCACGCCCGTGGTCTCGGCGATCGGGCACGAGCCCGACAGCCCGCTGCTCGATCTCGTCGCCGATGTGCGCGCCTCCACCCCGACGGACGCCGCGAAGAAGGTCGTCCCCGACGTCGGCGAGGAGTACGAGCGGGTGCGGCTGCTGCGGGACCGGGCCAGGCGCTGTGTCGAGGCGCTGGTCGAGCGGGAGGAGCGGGGGCTCGCGCACGCCCTCGCGCGGCCCTCGATGGAGGATCCGCACCGGATGGTCGACGAGCGCGCCGACCACGTGGCCGCGCTCCTCGACCGCGGGCGCCGCTGCCTCGGGCACCTCCTGGACCGCGCCTCGTCCGAGCTGACGCACACGCACGCGCGCGTGGTGGCCCTCTCCCCCGCCGCGACCCTCAAGCGGGGGTACGCGGTGCTGCAGCGGGCCGACGGGCACGCGGTGCGCGATCCGGGCGAGGTGGCGGCGGACGAGGTGCTGCGGGCGCGGGTCGCCGAGGGTGAGTTCTCCGTACGGGTCGACGGGCGATCCGGCGTACAGGCCGATGCATAGGGTGGGCGGATGAGCGGCAAGGTGGAAGAGGCACTCGGGTACGAGCAGGCCCGGGACGAGCTGATCGACGTCGTACGCCGTCTGGAGACGGGCGGGACGACGCTGGAGGAGTCCCTGGCGCTCTGGGAGCGCGGCGAGGAGCTGGCGAAGGTGTGCCGGCTCCGGCTGGACGGGGCGCGGGCGCGGCTGGACGCGGCGCTCGCCGAGGAGACCGAGGCGGAGCCGGACGCGGAGGCCGGGGCGGGGCGGGGGCCTTCACCGACGAGCCGGTGACCGGAGGACGCGGGGGCCTCGCGCACGTCGGCGGGACCTCGCAGGCGTGCGCGGGGCCGCGCGCACGTACCGGCCCGCCGGGCGGCCCGCTCAGGCGCACCCGCGCCTCCGCGCGCCGGCTCACTTGCTGCTGAGCGCCGCCGCCATCTGCCGGAGCTGTCCGAACGAGCCGGTGCCCGAGACCACGGTCGTGGCGCCCTTCTCCTGGTACACCAGCGCGTCGTAGCGGCCGCCGGCGTAGCGGGTCCAGGTGCGGTCGCCGATCTTCTCGGTGACCTTCGTCTCCTTGGCGCCCTGGCTGGACTCCTCGATGAACCGCGCGGGCTTGTCGGCGGACTGCTGGACCTGCACGTACTGTCCGTCGGACGTGTGGAAGCCGAGGTGCCAGGCGTCGAACTGGTCCCCCTTGAAGCGCACCGAGGTCGGCTTCCAGCTCTCCGGCAGCCCCTGCGGCGCGACCACCGGGTACGACGCCGCGCGGCGGGCCGTCAGCAACTCCACGCGGTAGTCGACCCGCGGGAGGTCGGGAGTCCCGTCGCCCTTCGGGATGAAGAGATAGATGACGCCGGACGCCAGCAAGGTCACTCCGAGGGAGAGGACCATGTTCCGGACCGACTTCTGCTTACCGTTCGAACCTGCCACGCCCCCTATCGTCGCAGGTGCCCCGTCCGCTCATCCGTGGGCCCCCCTGCTCATTCTGTCCGCCCGGGGATAGAGTCGGGACGGTCACCCTCATCCGGCCGTCGTCGTATCAGAAAGGTGCGCTCCGATGACCGAGAATCACCATCTCCCCTCCGAGCTCGAGGTCCCCAGCGAAGCTCCCGACCGCAATCTCGCCCTGGAACTGGTCCGTGTGACCGAGGCCGCGGCCATGGCCGCCGGCCGCTGGGTCGGGCGCGGCGACAAGAACGGCGCCGACGGCGCCGCGGTGCGCGCCATGCGGACCCTCGTCCACACCGTGTCGATGAACGGCGTCGTCGTCATCGGCGAGGGCGAGAAGGACGAAGCGCCGATGCTCTTCAACGGGGAGCGGGTCGGCGACGGGACCGGGGCCGAGGTCGACATCGCCGTCGACCCGATCGACGGGACCACGCTCACCGCCAAGGGCATGCCCAACGCGATCGCCGTGCTCGCCGCGGCGGACCGGGGCTCCATGTTCGACCCGTCCGCCGTGTTCTACATGGACAAGCTGGTCACCGGCCCCGAGGCGGCCGACTTCGTCGACATCGACGCCCCCGTGGCGGTGAACATCCGGCGGGTCGCCAAGGCGAAGCGCTCCACGCCGGAGGACGTCACCGTCGTCATCCTGGACCGGCCCCGGCACGAGGGCATCATCAAGGAGATCCGGGACGCCGGCGCCCGCATCAAGCTGATCTCGGACGGCGACGTCGCCGGGTCCATCTACGCGCTGCGCGAGGGCACGGGCGTCGACATGCTGCTCGGCATCGGCGGTACGCCGGAGGGGATCATCTCCGCCTGCGCCGTGAAGTGCCTCGGCGGAACCATCCAGGGCAAGCTGTGGCCCAAGGACGACGAGGAGCGGGCGCGGGCGCTGGACGCCGGGCACGACCTGGACCGGGTGCTGATGACCGACGACCTGGTCGCCGGGGACAACGTGTTCTTCGTCGCGACCGGCATCACCGACGGCGAGCTGCTGCGCGGGGTGCGCTACCGGTCGGAGAACGCGACGACCGACTCGATCGTGATGCGCTCGAAGTCGGGGACGGTGCGGCGGATCGACTCCGAGCACCGGCTCAGCAAGCTGCGCGCGTACAGCGCGATCGACTTCGACCGCGCGAAGTAGCCCGCGGATCGCGGGGGTTCGGCGGGCCGCGCCCGCGCGGTCTGCCGGCCCGGTTCAATCCGGGCGACGGGACGAGGGGCGCCACCGGTGCGGCGGGGGCGCCCCTCGCCGCGGCGGGCGCGGTCAGCCCGCCTGCGCTATGCGGCTCGTCGTCGCCCGCGCGGCCTTCTGCAGTTCCATCTCGCGGCGGCGGCGCCGGGCGAGGACCACGCGGCGCTCGGCCGCCGTGAGGCCGCCCCAGACGCCGTACGGCTCGGGCTGGAGCAGGGCGTGTTCGCGGCACTCGACCATGACCGGGCAGCGCGCGCAGACGCGCTTGGCCGCCTCCTCACGGGAGAGGCGGGCCGCGGTGGGCTCCTTGGAGGGGGCGAAGAACAGGCCCGCCTCGTCGCGCCGGCACACCGCTTCCGTGTGCCACGGGGCGTCTTGGTCCCTGTCCCGCGACGGCTCCCGCTGGGCCGGAACGGCGGCTACCTGCAGGGACGAATGCGGCGGTTGCAGCACGGTCTACTCCTGACGACGGCTTCGCGAGCGAGAGACGATGCAGCAAGGTCTACCCGCTGTGCGCGCGCCTATGCGGGCGGTTCCGAACGGCTGGAAGGCGGGGGTCCGCAGGGATCTTCACCCGCGGCCGGGGCGGCGGCGGGCGCGGCCGGCGGTCCTCGGCTTCACGACCGTCAACGCTCCGGACGTCTGCGCAAACCCTTGTCGGCCATCACGCGGTGGACGCGGTCCAGGATGTCCGCGATCAGCTTTCCGCGTCTGGCCCGGCCCTCGATGCTGCCGAGCACGGCCCAGCCGTCGAGACGGACGACGGGCGCCTCGGGGTCCTCCGCGTCCAGGTGGTCCACCTCGAAGCTGCCGAGGACACCGCCGCCGGTGCCGCGCAGCGACACGTTCTCCGGGACGCGGACGTCGACGTGGCCGAAGACCGAGACCGCCCGGATCACCACCTGCCGGTACTCGAAGAGGGCCTCACTGAGGTCGATCTCCACGCTGCCGAAGACCGCGTAGGCGTGGACCCGGCGGCCCGGACGCCAGCGGCCCTTGCGGACGGCGCTGCTGAAGACCGCGACGACGTTGTCATCGGGGTCGGCGGGCAGGGGGGCGCCCTCGGCGGGAGGCAGCGGCGCGTGCGTCCGCCGGTGCGCCGCGGGAAGGTCCCGGATGAAGACGTCCAGTTCGCCGACCGTCTTGGCGGCGAGGACGCCCTCCACCCGCTCGGCGTGCTCGTCGGCGGTGAGGCGGCCCTCGGCGAGGGCCTCGCGCAGGATGTCGGCGATCCGGTCGCGGTCGGCGTCGGAGGCGCGCATCTCGGTGGCGGCAGCGGCGGTCGCGGCGGGTTCGGGTCGCTTCTGAAGGTCCACCACAGCAGCGTACCGAAACACGATAGATCGCGATAGCCCCCGTTCCGGCCACACCGGGGCGCGCTCCCGGCCACGCCGCGGCGCGCTCCCGGCCGCATCCCGGCCGCGCCGTCCTTGTTCGAACCATCTTCGAACTGAGCCTTACCTCACAAGCCCGCCCCCGACAGCAGGACCTACGCTGGTGGGCGCTGCCAACGGAGGCCAGCCGCTGTCTGTCGAGTGAGGAATGGGCGACATGCCTGAGTTCGCGTACACCGATCTGCTCCCCATGGGAGAGGACACCACCCCCTACCGGCTGGTGACCTCCGAGGGTGTCTCCACCTTCGAGGCCGACGGGCGGACGTTCCTCAAGGTCGAGCCGGAGGCGCTGCGCAAGCTCGCCGAGGAGGCGATCCACGACATCCAGCACTATCTGCGCCCGGCCCACCTGGCCCAGCTCCGCCGGATCGTCGACGACCCCGAGGCGTCGGGCAACGACAGGTTCGTGGCGCTGGACCTGCTGAAGAACGCCAACATCGCGGCGGCCGGCGTGCTGCCGATGTGCCAGGACACCGGCACGGCCATCGTGATGGGCAAGCGCGGCCAGCAGGTGCTGACCGAGGGCGGCGACGAGGCGGCCCTCAGCCACGGCATCCACGACGCCTACCTCAACCTCAACCTGCGCTACTCCCAGATGGCCCCCCTCACCATGTGGGAGGAGAAGAACACCGGCACCAACCTCCCCGCGCAGATCGAGCTGTACGCCACCGACGGCGGCGCCTACAAGTTCCTGTTCATGGCCAAGGGCGGCGGCTCCGCCAACAAGTCCTTCCTGTACCAGGAGACCAAGGCCGTCCTGAACGAGTCCTCCATGATGAGGTTCCTGGAGGAGAAGATCCGTTCGCTGGGCACGGCCGCCTGCCCGCCGTACCACCTGGCGATCGTCGTCGGCGGCACGAGCGCCGAGTACGCGCTGAAGACCGCCAAGTACGCCTCCGCCCACTACCTGGACGAGATCCCCGCGGAGGGCTCGCCGCTCGGCCACGGCTTCCGCGACAAGGAGCTGGAGCAGAAGGTCTTCGAGCTCACGCAGAAGATCGGCATCGGGGCGCAGTTCGGCGGCAAGTACTTCTGCCACGACGTGCGCGTGGTGCGCCTGCCCCGGCACGGCGCGTCCTGCCCGGTCGCCATCGCCGTCTCCTGCTCCGCCGACCGCCAGGCCGTCGCGAAGATCACCGCCGAGGGCGTCTTCCTGGAGCAGCTGGAGACCGACCCGGCCCGGTTCCTGCCGGAGACCACGGACGAGCACCTCGACGAGGACTCCGACGTCGTGAGGATCGACCTCGGCCGGCCGATGGACGAGATCCTCGCCGAGCTGACCAAGTACCCGGTGAAGACCCGGCTGTCCCTCACCGGCCCGCTGGTCGTGGCCCGCGACATCGCGCACGCCAAGATCAAGGAGCGGCTGGACGCGGGCGAGGAGATGCCGCAGTACCTCAAGGACCACCCGGTGTACTACGCGGGCCCGGCGAAGACCCCCGAGGGCTACGCGTCCGGCTCGTTCGGCCCGACCACGGCCGGCCGCATGGACTCCTACGTCGAGCAGTTCCAGGCCGCGGGCGGCTCCAGGGTGATGCTGGCGAAGGGCAACCGCAGCAAGCAGGTCACCGACGCCTGCGGCACGCACGGCGGCTTCTACCTCGGCTCCATCGGCGGCCCCGCCGCCCGCCTCGCCCAGGACTGCATCAAGAAGGTCGAGGTCGTCGAGTACGAGGAGCTCGGCATGGAGGCCGTCTGGAAGATCGAGGTCGAGGACTTCCCGGCGTTCGTCGTCGTCGACGACAAGGGCAACGACTTCTTCCAGGACCCCGCACCGGCCCCGACGTTCACGTCGATCCCGGTGCGCGGGCCCGGACTCGCGTAGGGCTCCCGGGGCGGCGGGCGGCATGCCCGCTCCCGCCGCCCCTCTTCCCCGGGAAGCCCCGTTCCCCGGGAAGCCCCGTCCCGTGCAAGCGCCGGGTCCCACGGAGGCGCCCCTTCGCGGGGGAACGCCGCCCCAGGCCGGTCCGAGCGCCTGGGTGCTCAGGCGAGGCGCCCCCTCGCGCGGGAACGCCGCCGCCCGCGGCCCCGCCCCTTCCCCCGGTCCCCCGGTCCTTCCCCCGGTCCGGCCCGTTCCCCCGGTCCCGCCACGGACGGACCAGCGTCAGGAACAACCGCGCGGCCCGGCGCGCTGACCCGGTTATGAGCGACTACCGCATCGAGCACGACTCCATGGGCGAGGTACGCGTCCCGGCGGACGCCAAGTGGCGGGCGCAGACCCAGCGGGCCGTGGAGAACTTCCCCGTCTCGGGCCAGCGTCTGGAGCGCGCCCACATCGAGGCCCTCGCCCGCGTCAAGGGCGCCGCGGCCCGGGTGAACGCGCGGCTCGGAGTGCTCGACCCGGACGTGGCCGAGGCGATCGAGGAGGCGGCCCGCGAGGTCGCCGAGGGGCGGTGGGACGCGCACTTCCCCGTCGACGTGTTCCAGACCGGGTCCGGGACCTCGTCCAACATGAACGCCAACGAGGTCATCGCCACCCTCGCGAGCGAGCGCCTCGGGCGGGACGTCCACCCCAACGACCACGTCAACGCCTCCCAGTCGTCCAACGACGTCTTCCCCTCCTCCCTCCACATCGCCGCCACCGCGGCCGTCACCCGGGACCTGGTGCCCGCCCTGGAGCACCTGGCGCGGGCCCTGGAGCGCAAGGCCGCGGAGTTCGCCGACGTCGTGAAGTCGGGGCGCACCCACCTGATGGACGCCACACCGGTCACGCTGGGCCAGGAGTTCGGCGGGTACGCCGCCCAGGTCCGCCACGGGGTGGAGCGGCTGTACGCCTCGCTGCCGCGGCTCGCCGAACTCCCCCTGGGCGGCACGGCCGTGGGCACCGGCATCAACACCCCGCCGGGCTTCTCCGCCGCCGTCATCGAGGAGGTGGCCCGCGCCACCTCGCTGCCGCTGACCGAGGCGCGCGACCACTTCGAGGCGCAGGGCGCGCGGGACGGCGTCGTCGAGACGAGCGGGCAGCTGCGCACCATCGCGGTCGGCCTGACGAAGATCGCGAACGATCTGCGGTGGATGGCGTCCGGGCCGCGCACCGGGCTCGCCGAGATCTCGCTGCCCGATCTCCAGCCGGGCTCGTCGATCATGCCCGGCAAGGTCAACCCGGTGATCCCCGAGGCCGTCCTGATGGTCGCGGCGCAGGTCGTCGGCAACGACGCCACGGTGGCCACCGCCGGGGCCGCGGGCAACTTCGAGCTGAACGTGATGCTGCCGGTCCTCGCGAAGAACGTGCTGGAGTCGGTGCGGCTGCTCGCCAACGTCTCCCGGCTGCTGGCCGACCGCACGGTCGACGGCATCGTCGCCCACCGCGAACGGGCCCTGGAGTACGCCGAGTCGTCCCCGTCGGTCGTCACGCCGCTCAACAGGTACATCGGGTACGAGGAGGCCGCGAAGGTCGCCAAGAAGGCGCTCGCCGAGCGCAGGACGATCCGCGAGGTCGTCCTGGAGGGCGGGTACGTCGAGCGCGGCGACCTCACCGCGGAGCAGCTCGACGAGGCGCTGGACGTGCTGCGGATGACGCGGCCGTGAGACGCGGCCGTGACCGGGTGTCACGCGGGTGTGAACCATGCCGTTCACCCCGGCGTCGTATGCCGGTGGCACCTAATATCTGTGCATGGCGGACGGTGGAGCGGTGACGACGGACAGGGAAGCGGGCGGCCCGGCGGGGTTCTGGGCACCCGGGTCGCAGATTCTGTGGCGCTACCGGGAGAACGCCGGTCCCCGCGTCCACATCGCGCGCCCCGTGACCGTCGTCCGCGACGACCGGGAGGTTCTCGCGGTGTGGCTCGCGCCGGGCACGGAGTGCGTCAAGCCGGTCCTCGCGGACGGGACCCCGGTCCACGGGGAGCCGCTGGAGACGCGGTACACCAGGCCGCGCACGGTCCAGCGGGGCCGGTGGCTGGGGACCGGCGTGCTGAAGCTCGCCCGGCCCGGTGAGCCCTGGTCGGTGTGGCTGTTCTGGGAGCCGGGCTGGCGGTTCAAGAACTGGTACGTGAACCTGGAGGAGCCGCTGACCCGTTGGGCGGGCGGGGTGGACTCCGAGGACCACTTCCTCGACATCGACGTCCAGCCGGACGGCCGTTGGCACTGGCGGGACGAGGACGAGTTCGCGCAGGCCCGCGGGGACGGGCTGATGGACGAGGGGCTGGCGGCACGGGTGCGCCGGGCGGGCCTGGACGCGGTGGAGGTGATCCGCGCCTGGGGGCCGCCGTTCCGCGACGGCTGGCAGAACTGGCGCCCCGATCCGTCCTGGGCTGTACCTTCTTTGCCTGAGGACTGGGATCGCACACCCGCGCAGCTGTCCTCGTGAGACCCTTGCTGCACCCCAGGGCAAGAAACGTAGGATCGTCCTCCGCAAGGACGCGCAAGGGCAACTACCGGAGTGCGCGCCGGGCTTGACCGATCGTCACCGAGGGGCGGCAGGACGTGAGCGAGGGTTACCAGGGCAACGCCGCTTGTGCGGGTGCCGGACGCCGCGCGGCGCGCGGGACCGTCCGCACCACCGGCCCCGGGGGATTTCCGTTCCTGGGGCACGTATTGCGGGTATCGGAGTCTCGGCGGGACGAACCGCGCATACGGCGCGCGGCCCCGGACGGATGGATTCGAAAGGCGTGACGGAGCAGCCGACCTCCTTCGAGCGCCCCGAGACGGGCGCCGACCCCGCGGAGTCCCGCGGGGCGCTCCCGCGTACCCCGACACCGCCGCACCACCCCGGCGGCGCCGCGTTATCCGCGCCGGCGCGCGGCGGAGAGACCCCCTCCACGCCGGGCACCACCGCCCCGTCCGGCCCGAGCAAGGAGCCCTCAGTCATCGCCGGCAACGGCCCCGAGCACTCGCAGCCCTCCGTCGCAGCCGAGCCGGACACGCACCGGCCCCGGCCCGTCCAGGAGGCCATTCCGCCCCAGCCCGGCGCCGAGCAGTCGCCGGGCTCCGCCGAGCGGCGCACCGGTCAGGGCGTCTCGCCGGGCCGTCCGACGCCCATGCGGCGGGACGGCGACCGGCTGCGCTTCGTGGGCGCCGCCACCCGGCGCATCGCCCGCGGCATCGACCTGGACGAGATCGTGATGGGCCTGTGCCGGGCGACGGTGCCGACCTTCTCCGACACGATCCTCGTCTATCTGCGCGATCCGCTGCCGGTCGGTGACGAGCGGCCCACCGGGCCGGTCGTGCTGCGGCTGCGCCGCACCGACCGCATCCCGGAGGAGCGCGACAGCGAGACCGGTTTCCAGTCCGCGGGGTTCGCGCAGGAGACCGGTGAGCCGGTGGGCGTGACCGCCGACCTGTGCGAGGTGCGGCCCGGCGGGGCGCTCGCGGAGGTGCTGCGCGGGGTGCGTCCGGTGTTCGCCGACGCGCCCGCGGCACAGGCCGCGCTGCCGGAACTTCTGGGCGACGACGGGGAGTTGATCATCCCGGACGGGCAGCGGGCGATCCTGGCGCCGTTGCGCGGACGGCGGCGGGTGATCGGCGCCGCCGTCTTCCTGCGCCGCCCCGAGCGGCTGGCCTTCGACCCCGACGATCTGCTGGTGGCGGCGCAGTTGGCCACGCACAGCGCGCTGGGCATCGACAAGGCGGTGCTGTACGGGCGCGAGGCGTACATCGCGGACGAGTTGCAGCGCACCATGCTCCCGGAGACGCTGCCGCGTCCCACCGGTGTGCGTCTCGCCTCCCGCTACCTGCCGGCGGCGGAGACGGCGCGGGTGGGCGGCGACTGGTACGACGCGATCCCGCTGCCGGGCAGCAGGGTGGCGCTGGTGGTGGGCGACGTCATGGGCCACTCGATGACGTCGGCGGCGATCATGGGCCAGCTGCGCACGACGGCCCAGACGCTCGCCGGTCTCGACCTGCCTCCGCAGGAGGTGCTGCACCATCTGGACGAGCAGGCGCAGCGGCTGGGCACGGACCGCATGGCGACCTGCCTGTACGCGGTCTACGACCCGGTCTCGCACCGCATCACCATCGCCAACGCCGGTCATCCGCCGCCCGTCCTGCTGCATCTGGGGGGCCGTGCGGAGGTGCTGCGGGTCCCGGCGGGCGCGCCCATCGGGGTCGGCGGCGTCGACTTCGAGGCGGTGGAGCTGGACGCCCCGGCCGGCGCGACGCTGCTGCTCTACACGGACGGCCTGGTGGAGTCCCGGCTGCGGGACGTCTGGACCGGTATAGAACAGCTGCGCGAGAAGCTCGCGGCCACGGCCCAGATCACCGGCCCCGACCATCCGCCGCCGCTCGAAGCCCTGTGCGACGAGGTGCTGGACATGCTGGGTCCGGGCGACCGGGACGACGACATCGCGCTGCTCGCGGCGCGCTTCGACGGGATCGCGCCGAGCGATGTGGCGTACTGGTTCCTGGAGCCGGAGGACGCGGCCCCCGGCCGGGCCCGCCGGCTGGCGCGGCGGGCGCTGGCCCGCTGGGGCATGGAGGACCTCACCGACTCCGTCGAGCTGCTGGTCAGCGAGGTCGTCACCAACGCGGTGCGCTACGCCTCCCGTCCGGTGACCCTGCGGCTGCTGCGCACGGACGTGCTGCGCTGCGAGGTGGGCGACGACGTGCCGCAGCTGCCCCGGCTGCGGCAGGCGCGGGCCACGGACGAGGGCGGCCGGGGCCTGTACCTGGTCAACCGGCTGGCCCGGCGCTGGGGCGCGACCCGGCTGAGCACCGGCAAGGTGGTGTGGTTCGAGCTGAACCGGAGCTGACGCGGCGACGGACGAGGGGAGGGCGCCCGGCTTGCACGGCCGGGCGCCCTCCCCTCGTCGTCGTCCCGTCCGTCCGTCCGTCAGCTGGTGTCGTCGCCCGGACGGACCGGGTCCAGGGTGATGCCGCCGGTCGGTCTGTCCGTCGGCCCGCCGGTCGGCGCCTCGGTCGTCGGGTCCTGGGAGGGCTCCTGGGTCGTCGGGTCCTGCGACGGCTCCTGCGTGGTCGGGGCCTGCGAGGGCTCCCGGGTCGTGGGCTCCCGCGAGGGCTCCTGGGTCGTCGGCGTCTGCGACGGCGTCGGCGTCCAGCTCGGCCGCACGGCCGCGCCCTGGTCGGTGTCGAGGTCGAACCGGGCGTCCGTCCGCGTCACGCCGAACATGTACGCCGCCCAGACCTCCGCCGGGAAACCGCCGCCGTTGACACGGGGGTTGCCGCCGGCGCCGTACATCTTGACCTGCGGGTGGGGGGCCTTGTCGTCCTCGCCGAACAGGCCGACGGAGGTGACGAGGTCGGGTGTGTAGCCGGTGAACCAGGCCGACTTGTTGTCGTCGGAGGTGCCCGTCTTGCCGGCGACCTTCTGGCCGTCGCGCCGCGGGTTGAGGGCCACGGACCTGCGGGCCGTGCCGTCGTCGACGACACCGGTCAGGACGGAGGTCACGGTGTCCGCCGCGGAGCGGCTGACGACCTGCTCGCCGACCGGGTCCGGGATGGCGACCGTACGGCTGTTGTGCTCGGCCTTCTTGAGGATGCCGGGCGTGACCTTCTTGCCGTGGTTGTCGAGGGTGGCGTACACCCCGGCCATCTGCAGCGGGCTGGCGCCCATGGTGCCGAGGGTCTGCGCGGGCACCGCCTGGGCCCTGCCGGTGTCCATGCCGAGCTTGGCGGCGGTGTCCATCACGTACTTCATGCCGACGTCGACGCCCATCTGCGCGAAGACGGAGTTGACGGACTTGTTCATCGCCGTCTGCACGCTGACGTCGCCGTAGTCCCGGTCGTCCTCGTTCTCGGGCGAGAACCCGACCTTGGCGCCGTCGTCCACGACCTGGCGCTTGCTGGTGCCGTCGTAGACGGTGTCCGCGGAGATCGGGTCGCCGTCCTGGGTCTGCGCGCCCTCCTCCAGCGCGGCCGCCAGGATCACCGGCTTGAACGTCGACGCGGGCTGGTAGTCGGTGCGGGTCGCGTTGCTGAGGTAGTGCTTGAAGTAGTCCACGCCGCCGTAGAGCGCGACGATTCTGCCCGTCTTCGGGTCCACCGAGACGGCACCGGCCTGGACGTCGGCGTCGACCTTGCGCTTCTTCGCGTCGAGCCTGCCGGTGAGCTGCGCCTTGACGGACTTCTCCAGCGCGGCCTGCTTCTTGCGGTCGACGTTGAGGGTGACCGTCCAGCCCTGGTCGACGACCGCGGCCTCGGCCTGCGAGCGGGTCATGCCCTGCTGCTTCATCAGCTGGTCCTCCAGCTGGCGGTTGGCGAGCTCGATGAGATAGCCCTTCTGGCCCTCCCGGCCCGCGGCGGGCCTCGGGTCCCTCGGCTCGGGGAACTTCATGCCCCGCCGCTCGGAGCCGTCGAGCCAGCCCTTCCCGACCATGTTGTCCAGGACGTAGTTCCAGCGGGCCGTCACCAGCCGCTTGCCGGCGTCCGAGGCGGCGGCCCAGTCGTACTGGCTGGGCGCCTGGAGCAGTGCGGCGAGGTAGGCGCCCTGCGCGACGGTGAGCCTGTCGGCGTCGACGCGGTAGTAGGCCTGGGCGGCGGCCTGGATGCCGTAGGCGTTGCGGCCGTAGTAGCTGGTGTTGATGTAGCCGGCGAGGATCTCGTCCTTGGTCAGCCGGCGGTCGACCTTCAGGGAGATGACCATCTCCTTGAGCTTGCGGCTGACCGTCTGCTCCTGGCTGAGGTAGTAGTTCTTGACGTACTGCTGGGTGATGGTCGAGCCGCCCTGCGCGCCCTTGCCCCTCACGGTGTTGAGCAGACCGCGGGCGGTGCCCTTCAGGTCGATGCCGTTGTCCTGGTAGAAGGACTTGTTCTCGGCGGCGACGAAGGTGTACTGGACCTTCTTCGGGACCTTGGACAGGTCCACGATCTCGCGGTTGACCTTGCCGTCGCGGGCGAGGAGGGTGCCGTCGCTGTACTTGTAGACGTTGCTCTGACGCTGCGCCGCCTGAGCCGCGGCGTTGTCGTCGGGGATGTCGACGGCGAAGTACAGCGCGATGAACGCGCCGATCGCCAGGAGGCTCGTCCCGAGGACCGTGCCGACGATCTTCTTCCAGGTGAAGAGTCCGCGTATCCGGCCCCGGCCGCCGGAGCCGCCCTTGCCGCGCGCGGCGCGGCGGGCCTCGGC
>NZ_AGBF01000152.1 GCF_000225525.1 Streptomyces zinciresistens K42
GCTGCTGGTGGCCGTCCTGCTCGGGCAGATGGCGTTCGCGATGGTGACGACCGCCGTGCAGCAGACGCCGACGATCGACGAACCCGTCTACGTGGGCACGGCGGCCGAGTACCTGTACGAGCGCCGTCTGGTGCACAACCCGGAGCACCCGCCGCTGGGAAAGCTGGTGATCGGCGCCGGGGTGGCGCTGGCCGGCCCCCGCTACGACCCCGCGTTCCGGGGCGACCAGGGCGCGTTGGGACGGCACCTGCTGTACGAGTCCGGGAACGACCCGTGGCGGCTGATGCTCTGGGCACGCCTCCCGGTGATCGTGCTGACGCTGTGCTTCGGCTGGGTCGTCTTCTCCTTCGCCCGCGAACTGGCGGGCGCCAAGGGCGGTGTGGCGGCCCTCGCGCTGTACGCCTTCTCGCCCGACGTCATCGCGCACGGCTCGCTCGCCACGCTGGACGTCCCCGCGGCGGGCTTCGCGCTGACGTCGGCCTGGCTGCTGTGGCGGGCCAGGCGCCGGCCGCGGTGGTGCGTGCCGCTCGCCGGGGTCGCGCTCGGGGCGGCGCTGGCCACGAAGATGAGCATGCTCGCGGCGGTCCCGGTGCTGCTCGCGCTCGCGGTGCTGTCCCTGTGGTCCGTGCGCCCGTCCGCGGAGTCCCGCCGCCGCACCCTCCTGCGCGCGGCGGCCGGCGCGGGCGTCATGGCGCTCGCCGCGCTCGCCGTCGTGTGGGCGTCGTACCTGGTGGTCGACCCGCGGCTGCGGTGGACGCCGCAGCAGTCGGTGCCGGTGGTGCGCGGACTGCGCGGGCTGGCCGTGGACCTGCTGCCGTTCCCGCGGGCGTACCGGGACGGCATGCGCGTGCAGTTCGGCTTCGAGAACCACCCGTGGCAGGGCTTCCTGTTCGGCCGCCTGTACACGGGCTCGCTCTGGTACTACCTGCCGGCGGCGCTGCTGGTGAAGACGCCGCTCGGGATGCTCGCCCTGTGGGCGGCGGGCGGGGCGGCCCTGGTGTCGGTGCGGCGGCTGCGGCCGGCGGCGCCCTACGTTCTCGTACCGGCCGCCGTGCTGCTCGGCTCGGCGATGCTGGGCTCACGGGACTTCGGCACCCGGTACGCGGTGTTCCTGCCGATGTTCCTCGCGGTCGCGGCGGGCGGCGCGGTCGCGGCGGGGCGGCGGTGGGCGCCGGTGGCGGCCGGGGTGCTGGTGGCGTTCGTCGCGGTCAGTTCGCTGCGGACGTACCCCTACTACCTGCCGTACTCCAACGAGGCGTTCGGCGGGCCGTCCCAGACCCGGCTGCGGCTGCACGACTCGAACGTGGACTGGGGGCAGGACCTCGGCCGGCTCGCCGACCGGCTGCGCGCACGCCATCCCGGCGAGCGGGTCTGGCTCGTCTACAAGGGCAGCGGGGTCCCCTCCTTCTACGGCATCCGTGCCGCGGACCCGCGCAAGGTGCCCGCCGGCGAGGTACGGGGGCTGCTGGTGGTGTCCGACTCGGCGGCGGCCAAGGCGACCGGGCGACTGGCCGAACTGATCGACAGCAGCCGTCCGATCGACTCGGTGGGCCATGCGATCACCCTGTACCGGCGGTGACCCCGGCACTCGTTCCGACCCTGGTCACCACAGTGTGTGAGCTATGTTGAAGCACTGTGGAAGACAAAGGAGGCGCGCCCCTGCCCTCGTCGCAGCAGGCACGCGCGCAGGCATCCGCGATCACCTCGGGCAAGACCGCCCCGGAAGCGGAGGCGTCGCCGACCTCCCGGCTCAGAATCCTCTTCGACCAGCCCCGCCTGTCTCCCGGGCAGCGGCGAATCGCCCGGTATCTGATCGAGCACCTCACCGAGGCGGCGTTCCTGTCGATCACGGATCTCGCGGAGCGCGTCGGGGTGAGCCAGCCCTCGGTGACGCGTTTCGCCGCGGCCGTGGGCTTCAGCGGCTACCCCGCGCTGCGGGAGAAGCTCCAGTCGATCGCGCTGGGCACGCTGGCCGGCGGACCGGGCGCGGCAGAGGAGAACGGCACCAACGAACTCCAGTCCGCCGTGGACGCCGAGATCGAGAACCTGGAGAACCTGCGCCGCGACTTCGTCGATCCCGACCAGGTGATCGCCATCGGCCGCCGGCTGTCGCAGTCGACCCCCCTGACCGTCCTCGGGCTGCGCATCTCCGGGTCGCTCGCCGAGTACTTCGCCTACGCCGCGCGCCGTGTCCATCCCGACGTACGGCTGGTGAACCGGGGCGGCAGCGTCGCCTACGACGCCCTGCTCCAGTCACGCGAGGCGGGCGGTACCTGGGTGCTGGCGTTCTCGATGCCGCGGCACGCCCAGGAGACCCTCACGGCCGTGCGGGTCGCGCGCAGCGCCGGACTGAAGGTCGCCCTGATCACCGACCTGGCCCTCGGCCCGGTGGCCGACACCGCCGACGTCGTCTTCGCCACCGGCACCGGCTCGCGGCTGGTCTTCGACTCCTACGCCGCGCCGGGCGTGATGGCGGCCGCGCTGCTCCAGGCGATGACGGACGCGGACCCGGAACGCACCCAGGCCCGGCTCGAACAGTACGAGCAGGTCTCCGACCAGCACCAATTCTTTCTGCGGGACTGAACTCCCGCCCTTCTCCCGGGGATTCACGGGCCCTTTTCGCACCGCTTTCCCCCGCTGTCTTCCCACCCCCTCCCCCGCGGTCAAACCGCTCACCGGGGGCACTTTCCTTTCACATCACCCATGAATGTTTTCATACTCCTTGCCAAGCGGACGGCATATATAAATACTGCACACGCATCACCCGCCCGCAGAAAGCAGCCGGTCCGCTCATGCGCACGTCACCCCATCCGCCGCGCGCATGCCGACTGCAGAGCCGGGCTCCACAACGAACGTCCGGTACCGCCGCCTCCTACCCGCGTCGGCGTCCGGGCGTTCGGTCGGGCATCGCGAGCGCGAGCGCCCGTGGCGGCGGCCCCGGTCATCCCCTAGGCCGGGGCCGCCCCGACCCGTCGGACACCCCGGACGACGCCGCACACCGGAAGCGATGACCATGCCACTGACGACCACGCGCATCACCCCGGACTGGCCGTGCCAGGTGAAGACCCCCGGCTCCTACGACTGGGAACGCTCGGCGGCCAAGTGGCTGCGCGAACTGGTGCCGGCCCGCTACGCCAGCTACCCGGCGTTCCTCCGGCATCCCGTGCTGCTCGCCCGCCACGCGCAGATCCAGGTCCAGAACGAGATCCGGGTCGCGCGCACCGGCCTGCAGACGGCGCGCGCCGACCTGCCGGCGATGGGCGTGCCCGAGTCGGTCATCGAGCAGTCGATCAAGATGTACGCGGCGGAGATCATGCAGCTCCAGCACATCGCCCGCAGCGTGCGCGCGGTGTCGCAGGCGCTGGTCGAGCGCGGCACGGCACGCTGATCCGGCGAGCGCTCCCCGCCGAACGGCCGCCCGCCCAGGGGCCGTTGCGGACGGGCGGACGGTACGGCCGGCGGACGGTGTCCGCACACCGCCGGTGCGCCGCCGGGTTCAGGGCGCACCGCCGGTCGCCGCACAGGTGACCCGCGCCGACGGGGTGCCGCTCGCCCCCGTGGCGGCCAGGAAGCCGAAGGTGACGCTCGCTCCGGGCGCCAGCTCGCCGTTCCAGGACGCGTTGGCGACGGTGGCCGCGCCCTTCGCCGTGGTGGTCAGCATGCCGTCCCAGACCCGGGTCAGGCGGGCACCGTGCGCCGGTACGACGGTCGCGGTCCAGGACGAGGCCGCCGCGGCCTGGGCGTTGGTCACGGTGACCTCGCCCTGGTAGCCGCCCTGCCAGCTGTTGACGGTCCGGAAGGACGCGGTGCAGACGGCACGGCCGCGGGGCCCGGGGGTGCCCTCCGGAGCGGGCGCGGAGGCCGACGCCTCCCCGGCGGCCCGAGCCCCGCCGTCCCCGCCGTCCCGGAGCAGCAGGGCCGCGCCGAAGCCGACGACGGCCGCGGCCGCCACGGCGACGACGAGTACGGTACGGCCAGAACCGAACAGAGCGGACAGAGCGGACAGAGCGGGGCGCGACCGGCGGCGCGCGCCCTCCGATCCCGCTACGCAGGGCGGCAGTTCCCTGGTGGCGTCCTGCGACCGGCCCGCGCCACCGCCGCGCCCGCCGCCGTCCGGGCCGGACCGCCGCCCCGGCAGGGCCACGGTCTCGTAGCCGCCGTGCCCGCCGCCGTCCTCCTCCCACTCCCGGAACAGCTCCGCGAGCGCGTCGGTGCGGCGCGGACGCAGGACATGGATCGGCTCCAGAGCCGGGCCGTCGTCCGGCCGGTCGGGGTCGGGCCGTGTGGGCACACCGCTCTCCTTCCGTCCCGTCCTCACGGGATCGCGATCCCCCGAGCACTGATACGTCCCGCCACCCCCACCGGTTCACCCCACCGAGCTCCGGGTGAGGTGCCGCGGGCGGAGGCCCGCGCCGGGCGCCGCGTGCCGCGGGAGCGGGGTCCGGTCAGGGGTGCGGGGTCAGGAAGCGGTGCAGGGATGTCTTCGTCGCGGTGACGAAGGCGTCCCGGCGTTCGTCGTCCAGGGCGTCCAGCGACAGGTAGGGGTTCAGGTCCTCCAGTTCGACCAGGAGCAGTTCGCCGCCCGGTGCGCGGCAGGCGTCGACGCGCTGGATGCCGTGCGCGAGGCCGTTCCACTCGACGAAGCTCCGGGCGAAGGCGAGGTCCGCCTCGTCGGGCTCGTACGCCTCCAGCCGCCAGCGCAGCTCGGTCTGCGGGGCGTACAGGGCGTACTGGAAGTCCTGGTCCACGAAGTAGAAGGAGACCTCGTAGGCGAAGTCGACGCACGGCTGCACCAGGACGCCCGTCCCGGCGGCCGGGTCGAGCGCGTCGCGCAGGTCGCGGGCGGGGACGATGCGCAGGCCGATCGAGTCGGCGCCCTGCTTGGGCTTGATCACGTATCGCTCGGCCGCGGGCAGCAGGTCGAGGTCCTCGGCGCGGTCGACGGTGGGGATCACCGGGTGTCCGGCGGCGGTGAGGTCGAGCAGGTACTGCTTGCCCGCCATGTCCGCCCGGCCGGTGAGCGGGTTGTACACCCGCGCCCCGCCCGCGATCGCGCGGCGGCGGAAGTCGTCGTAGACCTCCCGGTAGCCGATGACCGGACCGCTGTTGCGTACGACGACCGCGTCGAAGGCGTCCATCAGCACGGCCGCGTCGCGCGGATGGCACAGCGCCAGGTCGAAGTCCTCGCGCAGCCGGGACGTGAGGAGAATGTCCTCGTCGCAGTAACGGCGCCCGCGGGCCGGGTAGGCCAGGTCGGTGACGTACAGGACGCGGGGTCGGGCGGGTGCCATGGGGTGCTCCTCGGCTGCGGCGGCAGCCGATCGTATGCGGACCGGGTTCGCCCGGACAACAGTCGATCCCGCAGGTCACAGCCGTGCCCAGGACGGCTCCCGGCTGCCGGTCCCCCGCCCCGGAGCGAGGCACGCAGTTCCCTGAAAACTGCACTGAGTGCCATGAGGGGAGCCCTGGTGCTACGTTCCCGTCCATGAGCTCCCCCAGCGCGGCACCCGGCCGCGGCGCGAAGCCCCCGATCCGGGACGCCCTGATCGCGGCGGCCTTCGAGCTGTTCCCGGAGCGGGGCTACGAACGGACCACCGTCGACGACATCGTGGCGCTGGCCGGTGTGGGACGGCGGTCGTTCTTCCGCTACTTCCCCTCCAAGGAGGACGTGGTCTTCCCCGACCACGAACGCTGCCTGGCCGACATGACGGCGTTCCTCGCCGCGAGCGGCGCGGACGACGAACCGGTGCGGCGGGTGTGCGACGCGGCCCGGCTGGTGCTGGGCATGTACGCGGAGAACCCGGCCTTCTCCGTGCAGCGCTACCGGCTCACGAAGGAGGTGCCGGGGCTGCGCGCCTACGAGTTGTCGGTGGTGTGGCGCTACGAACGCGCCCTCGCCGGCTATCTGCGCGGCCGGTTCGCGCGCCGGGCCGACGGCATCCTCCGTGCCGACGTCGTCGCCGCCGCCGTCGTCGCGGCGCACAACAACGCGCTGCGCTCCTGGCTTCGCTCGCACGGGCGCGGCGACGCGGGCGCCGAGGTGGACCACGCCCTCGGACACGTGCGGTCGGCCTTCGGCGCCGGCCCCCCTCCCCCGGCCCCCGGGCCCCGCTCCGACGGCCCCGGGGACGACGTGGTGGTCCTCGTGGCCCGTCGCGACGCGCCCGTGTGGCGGGTGGTCCAGGAGTTCGAGGCCACCAGGACCGCCCCCGGACAGGGCTGACGCCGGGTCCGGAAAAGAAGGGGAACCCGGTACCTTTACCGATGGCACTGAGTGCCATAGCCTGCTGGCGTGCACGGTGGCACCGCGAGCCGCGCACGGGCGTGCACGGTTTCCCGCGCACGCGGGATTCCGGGCGAGCGCAGGGAGTCGACCAGCGTGTACCACCACTCAGGAACCGTTGCGCGGCAGACCACCGGCCCGACCGCCGGCGCGGCCCCCGGCCCGACCACCGGCGTACTCGACGCCGCGGCACCGGGCTCGGACACCCTCGTCTTCCAGCGGTGCGCCTGGTGCGGCACCGCGATGTACCACCGGCTGCTGTGCCCGGTCTGCCGGGGCAGCGATCTGCGGACGGAGCGCAGCGCGGGCGCGGGCACGGTCCGCCACTCCACGGTGGTCCACCGCAACACCCCGGCCGCGCGCAACGTCTCCCTGGTCGAGCTGGCCGAGGGCTTCGTCGTGCGGGGGCGGGTCATGGGCCCGCTCATCGCTATCCACAGCGGGGACCGGGTGCGGATGTCCACGGCGAAGGACCCGGTCCGCGGCGAGCCGGTCTTCCGGCTGGTCGACGAGCCGTACCGCGCCTGGACCTGAGCCGCCCGGCCCCCGTCGGCCGCTCAACCCCCTTGCGGCGGGCCCCTATCCGGCCGGCGTGATGCGCAGGCCGACCGTGCCCTCGGCCCCGCGGCGCAGCCTGCTGCCGAGGAGGGTGAGGCGGCCGCTGACCCCGTACTTGCGGGCGATGAGTCCGCGGTAGCGGGCGCTGGTCGCCGCGTCGCAGATCTCCGCGGTGGCCGCGACCGGCTCCCCGGTGGGCCGGCCGCGCAGGTCGCAGGGGCCGACCAGGATGTCCGGGCGGGCCCGGATGCGCTTGACCTTCCAGGAGTCGGCGACGGTCCACACCCCGAGGGCGTCTCCGTCGCGCACCACCCAGACCGGCGTGGGGACACCGGTGCCGTTCTTGCGGTAGCTGGTGATCAGCAGGTACTTGCCCGCGCCGAGCCGTTCCCACGACGTTGTGTCCATGGGGCGAAGTGTAGGCAGTGCGGGGCACAGGAGGTCAGGGCGACGGGGGTCAGGGCGACGGGGGTGACGTCGTGTGCCGGACCGGTCCGGCGCGCCGCCGAACCGTGGCGCGGCGTGCCTGAGATGGCCGGGGCGCTGAACGCACGGGAGCCGGGGCGCGTATGGAGTGCGGGTGCTCAGCCACGGGAGGGCCCCGCGGCGTCGGCGCCGCGCTGTACCTGGTTCGGGAGCCATGCATGAGGCACGCACGACGACGTCTCGTCCGGCGGGTGACACGGCTGGCGGCGGTCGGCGGACTCCTCCTCGGAGGAACGATGGTCACACGCGCCGTCGCGAGCGAGCCGCCCGCCGCGACCGGTGTCCCGCGGACCTTCGCGGCCTCGGCGGCGCGGACCGGCGGTGAACTGGTCGCCCGCCTCGGCCCGTCCCGCACGGCCGGCAGCTGGATCGGCGCCGACGGCAAGCCCGTCGTCGCGGTCACCGACGCGCGGACGGCGGCCGAGGTGCGCGCCGCGGGCGCCACGGCGAAGACGGTCCGGCGCAGCATGGCCGAGCTGAGGTCCGCGACGGCGGCCCTGCGTTCGGCGCCCCGGGTGGCGGGCACCGCCTGGCGGCTGGACTACCGGTCCAACCAGGTCGTGGTGCGGGGCGACAGCACCGTGTCGGCGGGCGACTGGTCCCGGCTGACCGGGGTCGCGGACGGCATCGGCTCCTTCGTGCGGATGGAGCGCACCGAGGGCATGTTCACCACGCGGCTCAACGGCGCGCTCCCGCTGCTGTCGACGGCGGGCCGCTGCTCGGCCGGCTTCAACGTCACCGACGGCACACGGGACTTCATCCTCACGGCCGGTCACTGCGGTCCGCGCGGTTCGGTGTGGTTCGCCGACACCCGGGGCACGCGGCAGATCGGCCGGACCGTCCAGCAGAGCTTCCCCGGCGGGGACTTCAGCCTCGTGCAGTACGCGGGCGGGGACGCCGGGGCCGGGGCCGACGTGGTGTCGATCGGTGGCGGCAAGGGCGTACGGATCACGGGGGCGGCCGATCCGGCCGTCGGCCAGCGGGTGTTCCGCAGCGGCAGCACCAGCGGGCTGCGCGACGGCGAGGTGACGGCGCTCGACGCGACGGTCAACTACCCCGAGGGCACGGTGACCGGTCTGATCGAGACGAACGTGTGCGCCGAACCGGGCGACAGCGGCGGCCCGATGTTCTCCGAGGGGATCGCCCTCGGGGTGACGTCGGGCGGCAGCGGCGACTGCGCGGCGGGCGGTACGACGTTCTTCCAGCCGGTGACGAAGGCGCTCGCGGCGCTCGGCAAGAACCTGATCGTGGCGGCGGGGAACGGTGCCGCGCAGGGTGCCGCGCCCGCGCCGCCCGCGTCACGGGGCACCGGGGCGGGGGCACCCGGTGAGGCCGCGCCGGGTTCGTCGGCTGCGGTGACCGGTGAGCGGGCGGTGACGCCGCTGGCCCGGCTGACGGACCCGAGGAACGTGGGCCCGGGGCTGCTGGTCGTCGCGGGCAGTGTGGCGGCGCTGGGGGCGACCCGCTTCATCCGCGCGGAGCAGGACCGCAAGGCGTACCGCCAGCGCTACTCGGCGACCTGGGGCTGAGCCGCACGGGCGTGCGAGGCGCGTCCGCGGTTCCGGGGGAACCGGGGGTTTCCGGCGGGTACGGGGCCTGCCGAGGAGGGCGCTCCCGAGGCGCCGGGGCGGGGCTGGGAGACCGCTGAAGATCTTGCTCCGGCCCCCCGACTCGCCCTGGATCGCCGATAAACGCCGATCGCCGTCAACCGGGGCGAGCCGGGTGCCGATTCAAGATCTTCCGGACACTAGGCCGCCCGCTGCGAGCCGGGGGCCGCCGCGGCCCACTCCAGCACGAGGCGCTGGTACTCCTCGCGCTGCTCGACGCTCAATGTCCCGCCCGACCGGCGCCACAGGGCCCGGATCTCCTCGTTGACCTCGTCAGCCGATCTATCGGAGCCGAACTCAACAGTGGTGGACATGCCGTGAAGCATACGATCCCGCAGGTGAAGGCGCCGTGAGCAAGCGCACTTATTCCGGGCATTGCGGACCGTGTTGCTGATCACGTCCATCTGGCCGTGCCGGACGCCTGGTTCAGGCGCCCGCGGCGCCGAGGACGAGCACCTGGATCGCGAGGACGGCCGCCCCGCGGGCCCAGTCGTGGAAGTCGGACACCTTGGTCTCCAGGTCGATCGGGGCGGCCAGCGGATGCCGGTGGGCGGCGAGGGTGCGGGCCACCGTGTCGCCCGCCACATCCATCAGCCCGACACCCTCGCCGGCGAGCAGGATCTTCTGGGGCAGCACGAAGTTGCCGATCTGGGCGACCAGGACGCCGAGCGCGCGGGCCGCCTCCCCCACCACCCGGGCGGCCATGGGCTCACCGGCGGCGGCGAGTGCGAGGATCTCCCCGTAGGTGCGGTCGTGGCCGGTGGCCGCCCGCACCTGGTAGCGGATGTTGGGGATGGTCAGCAGGGAGACGGCGCTGCCGCGGGCCCCGTCGGGGGTGAGCGGCCCGTGGGGGTCCACGATCCAGTGCCGGCCGAAGCCGCGGTCCTCCTCGGCGTACGGCACCCGCTTGCCGCCCAGGACCAGCCCGTAGCCGATGCCCGCGCCGATCGTCAGCACGACGAAGCGGTCCAGTCCCCGGCCGGCCCCGAACCAGGTCTCGGCCTCGACGAGGGCGGCGACGTCGTTCTCCACGACGACCGGCAAGCCGGTGCGCTCCCGCAGGAGTGCGGCGAGCGGGACGTCGCGCCAGCGCAGGAACGGCGACTCGCCGACGACGGACCGGTCCTCGACCAGTCCGCCCACGCCGACGCCGATCCCGGCGAGCCCGGGGTGGCGGCCCGCCAGCTCCTCGGTCATCTCCCCCAGCAGGTCCACGACGGCCGCCGGGTCGTGGGTGGTGAGCGGCCGGTCGTGGCGGGCGGTGATCTCGCTGCGCAGGGTGGTCACGACGCCGTAGACCATGTCCTCCGTGATCTTGAAGCCGACGAAGGAGCGGGACTCCGCGACGACGTCCAGGGGCTGGGACGGCCTCCCCTGGCGCGTCTCCGCGGAGGCGCCCGCCTCGGGCACCTCCACCAGCAGACCCGACTCGATCAGGGGTTTGGTCAGCCTGGTGAGACTGCCCGCGGACAGGTCGAGCCGGCGGGCGATCTCGGTGCGCGACAGGGGGCCGGCGAGCAGCACCTCCAGGGCCACCGAGCGTTCACCGGGGCTGAGCGGACGCCAGCTGGCGGCTACTGCGGTCATGGTCGTCAGGCTCCCACATGATCGTTATCCGCTTTGTTTCTTTTTCCGCAAAAGCAATGTGACCAGTCTATGGCGGCACTCCGGCGAAAAGACAATGCCCGCACGCCCCTTGACGACTGGATTCTTCCGCCACAAAAGTAAGTGAAGGACGACGAGCCGCGGACGAGGGAGTCTCCCGATGACCATCGCCTCCAGCAGCCCCCCGTCGCTGCCCTTGCGCGGCGCCGAGGAGGCGCAGACCGGACCGGGGCCGCGACGGGCCGCCGGGCACGAGGAGCGGGGGGACGGGCGGCTGGCCGCGGTCTTCCTCGCCCCTGCCCTGCTCGGCTTCGTGGTGTTCCTGCTGTGGCCGACGCTGCGGGGCGTCTATCTGAGCTTCACGCGCTTCAACCTGCTCACGCCCGCGCGGTGGGTGGGGCTGGACAACTACGTGCGGATGGTCAACGACCCGATCTTCTGGGACTCGATGGGCGTCACCGTCGTGTACGTGGCCGTCAACATCGGTGTGCAGACGGTCTCGGCGCTCGCCATCGCCGTGCTGATGCAGCGGCTGACGCAGTCGGCGGTGCTGCGCGGGATCGTGCTCACGCCGTATCTGATGTCCAACGTCGTCGCCGGCATCGTCTGGCTGTGGATCCTCGACACCCAGCTCGGCGTCGGCAACGAGATCGTCGCCGGGCTCGGCTTCGACCGCGTCCCCTTCCTCGCCGACGAGACCTGGGCGATCCCCACGATCGCCCTCATCAACGTGTGGCGCCATGTCGGGTACACGGCGCTGCTGCTGTTCGCCGGCCTCATGGCGATCCCCAACGACATGTACGAGGCCGCGAAGGTGGACGGCGCGGGCGAGGCGCGGATGTTCCGGCGGATCACGATGCCCCTGCTCAGGCCGGTCCTCGCGGTCGTCCTGATCATGACGGTGATCGGTTCGTTCCAGGTGTTCGACACGGTCGCGGTGACGACCGCGGGCGGCCCGGCGAACGCCACGAACGTCCTGCAGTTCTACATCTACGGCACCGCCTTCGGCCGCTTCCAGTTCGGGTACGCCTCCGCGATGTCGGTCGCCCTGCTCGTCGTGCTGAGCGCCGTCACCGTCCTGCAGTACCGGCTCACCCGGGCCGGCCGGAGCGACCTCGGCTGAGGGAAGGGAGACACCGGCATGGCCACCGTGGCAGACACCACGACCGTACGGCGCGTACGGCGGCGGCCCTCCGTCGGGCGGATCGCGGCATGGGCGGTGATGGCGGCGATCGTGCTCGTCACACTGCTGCCGTTCTACTGGATCCTGCGCACCGCGCTGTCCACCAACACCGCGCTCGCCGCCCGCCCCGGCGACGTGCTCCCCGTCGGCCTGACGACCGGCGGCTTCGAACGGGCCCTCGGCCTGCAGTCGGCGGAGGAGGCGATAGCCCAGGGGGGTTCGGGCGGCGGACTGCGGTTCTGGCGGTATCTGCTCAACTCGGTGGTCGTCTCGACGCTGATCACCGTGTGCCAGGTCTTCTTCTCCGCCATGGCCGCCTACGCCTTCGCCCGGCTGCGCTGGCGCGGGCGGGAGAAGGTGTTCGGGCTGTTCCTGGCCGGCCTGATGGTCCCCGCGATCTTCACGCTGCTGCCCAACTTCGTCCTGATCAAGCAACTCGGCCTGGTCGACACCCTGGTGGGGGTGGCGCTGCCGACGATGTTCATGACGCCGTTCGCGGTGTTCTTCCTGCGCCAGTTCTTCATGAACGTGCCCCGGGAGGTCGAGGAGGCCGCCCTGCTGGACGGTGCGGGCAGGATCCGCGTCTTCTTCCGGGTGATGCTCCCGATGGCGTCCACGCCCGTCCTCACCCTGGGCCTGCTGACGTACATCACCGCCTGGAACGACTACTTCTGGCCGCTGATGGTGTCCTACAGCGACAGCTCGCGCGTGCTCACCGTGGCGCTGGCGATCTTCCGGGCCCAGACGCCCCAGTCCGGCTACGACTGGTCCGGTCTGATGGCGGCGACCCTGATCGCCGCCCTCCCGATGCTCGTGCTGTTCGCCTGCTTCGCACGCCGCATCGTCAGCTCCATCAGCTTCACCGGCATCAAGTAAGGGGACGGGTATGCGAGTTCGTCTGCGTAAGGTCCTGGCGCTGACCGGAGTGCTGGCGCTGTCCCTGGCCACCGGCTGCGCTCAGGGCGGGGCCGCGGGCTCGGGCGCCGACAGTGTGACGTACTGGCTGTGGGACGCCAACCAGCTGCCGGCGTACCGGGCGTGCGCCAAGGGGTTCGAGAAGCAGAACCCCGGTCTCGACGTGAAGATCACCCAACTGGGCTGGGCCGACTACTGGACCAAGCTCACCGCGAGCTTCATCGCGGGCACCGAACCGGACGTCTTCACCGACCACATCCAGAAGTTCGGGCAGTTCGCCGACCTCAAGGTGCTGGAGCCGCTGGACGACCTGGGGCTGGACGACTCCGCCTACCAGGCCGGGCTCGCCGCCAACTGGCGCGGCCAGGACGGCCGTCGCTACGGCGCCCCGAAGGACTGGGACACCGTGGCGCTCTTCTACAACCGGAGGACGGCCGAGGCGGCCGGGCTCTCCGCGGACCGGCTCGGCTCACTGGACTGGAACCCGGAGGACGGCGGCAGCTTCGAGAAGGCCGTCGCCCGCCTGACAATCGACAAGAACGGCAGGCGCGGCGACGAGAAGGGCTTCGACAAGGACAACGTCAAGGTGTACGGGCTCGCGACGGGCGGCGCCGGGGACGCCGACGGCCAGACCACCTGGAGCCCGTTCGCCGCGTCGGCGGGCTGGCGCTACACGGACAAGGCCCGCTGGGGCAGCGCGTACCAGTACGGCAGCAAGACCTTCCAGTCGGTGCTCGACTGGTACTTCGGCCTGGCGAAGAAGGGCTACCTCGCGCCCTTCACGGACTACACCGACGGCGCGAACCCGGCCAACGCCCAGGTCGCCTCCGGCCGGGCGGCGGCCTCCCTGGACGGCGCCTGGATGATCTCCACCTACTACGGCACCAAGGGCCTGGACGTCGGCACCGCGCCCACGCCGGTCGGGCCCACCGGCAAGCGCGCCACGATGATGAACGGCCTCGCCGACTCCATCACCAAGAACGCCCGCAACAAGGAGGGCGCGAAGAAGTGGGTGCGGTACCTGGCCTCGAACGAGTGCCAGAAGACCGTGGGCGGCTACGGCATCGTCTTCCCCGCCACGCCCGACGGCACGGCCGCGGCCGTCGCCGCCTACCGGAAGAAGGGCGTCGACGTCTCCGCCTTCACCGAACCGGTCACCGACAGGAAGCGGTCGGCGACCTTCTCCTTCCCGATCACCGACTACGCGGCGGACGTGTTCGCGCTGATGCGCCCCGCGATGCAGGACGTCTACGCCAACGACGCCCCGGTGAGCGGCCTGAGCAAGACGAACGACCAGATCAACCTCGTCCTCGGCCAGTGAAAGGCACACACTCCATGACGTTCTCCCTCGGCATCGTCGGCGCCGGCCAGTTCTCCGGCCAGTTCGCCACGCTGTTCCAGGCCCACCCCGGCGTCGGCGACGTCCACGTCACCGATCTGCTGCCCGAGCGGGCCGAGCGGCTCGCCGCCGCACAGGGACTGGCCGGCACCTTCCCCTCGTACGAGGCGATGCTGGAGTCGAAGGCCGTCGACGCGGTCGCGATCTTCACCCAGCGCTGGACCCACGGCCCGCTCGTGCTCCAGGGCCTGGACGCCGGCAAGCACGTCTACTCCGCCGTCCCCATGGCGATCACCGCCGAGGAGATCGCCGCGATCGTCGACGCGGTCCGCACCACCGGGCTGACGTACATGATGGGCGAGACCAGCCAGTACAACCCGGCGACGGTGCACGCCCGCGACCAGATCGCCGAGGGCGCCTTCGGGCGGCTCTTCTACGCCGAGGGCGACTACGTCCACGACATGGACCTGGGCTTCTACGAGGCGTACCGGTACAGCGGCGGCGAGAACTGGAAGGCGACCGCCTCCTACCCGCCGCTGCTCTACCCGACGCACTCGGTGGGCGGGGTGCTGGGCGCCTGGCGGACGCACGCGGTGAGCGTGTCGGCCGTCGGCGTCCTGGACGACCGGGGCGACGGCGTCTTCGACAAGGAGGTCAGCCGGTTCGGCAACGACATGTCGAACGCGACGGCCCTGTTCGAGGTGGCGGGCGGCGGTTCGTTCCGTACGAACGAGTTCCGGCGGGTCGGCTACCCCTCGCACATCCGGGAGTCACGCTTCCGCTTCTTCGGCACCGAGGCCAGCATGGAGCAGCTCGCCACGGTCGCCCTGTGGCAGGACAAGAAGGGCGTGAAGGACATCAGCGAGCTGCTGGAGCCCAAGCAGACCCTCTCCCCCGACGACCCCTCGCTCCAGCACATCGCCCCGGAGCTGCGGGCCGCCTTCACCTCGGGCTCGGCACCGGTGCACGACCGCGCCCGGCTGCCGCGGGAGTTCGACACCCTGCACAACGGCCACGAGGGCAGCCACCACTTCCTCGTCGACGACTTCGTGACCGCGGTCGCCACCCGGAGCCTGCCGTCGGTGAACGCCTGGGTGGCGGCCCGCTACACCCTGCCGGGCATCGTCGCGCACGAGTCCGCGCGGCAGGGCGGGGCCAGGCTGGACATTCCGGACTTCGGGGACGCGCCCGAGGTGTGAGGTCCCCGCGTGGGCCGGGTGCCCGGCTTCGGTCAGGTGCCCGGCTTGCGGCCGTAGACGTAGACGTCGTCGCCGTTCCTCAGCAGCGACCAGTACTTCTTCGCGTCGGTCTTGGTCAGGTTGGCGCAGCCGTGCGAGCCCGGCGGGTTCCACATGCTGAGGTCGGCCTGGTGGAACGCCTGGCCGCCGTCGAAGAACTGCGCGTAGGGCATCGGCACGTTGTAGATGCTGGACACGTGGTCGATGTTGCGCCAGTAGATCTTCTTCAGGCCGGTGCGCGTCTCGTAGCCGTCGCGGCCGGTGCGGGTCGGGACCGGGCCGTAGACCAGCTTCTTGCCGTCCTGGATCCAGGTCAGCTGGAGCGTGAGGTTCAGACAGGCGATCCGGCCCTTGTTCACCGGGCACTTGCCGTCCTTGCCGGGGTTCTTGCCCACGGCCTTCTGCTTGTTCATCAGGTCCATCACACCCCAGGTGACGGGACCCGCGTAGCCGGCGTTCGGGCTGATGCCGTGCTTGGTCTGGAAGGCCCGGACGGCCTTGCAGTCCGTGGTGGACTGCTTGCCGTCGACCGGGCGGCCGAGGAACTTCTCCACCTGCTTCTGGTAGGGGCCGGCCTGGGTCGTGCAGGCGGCCGCCGCCTGCGCCGGAGCGGCGGTGAGCGTGAGTGCGAGCGGTGCGACCAGCGCGCCGGTGATGCCGAGTGCGACGGTGCGCCGTCTGCGTATGTCCCCCATGTCCGGGCCCTCTCTGACGTGATTCCCGTGGACTCTGCCAGGTAGACCACAGTGCGGGCGCTTCGGTTGTGGTATCGGCAGGACTGTGACCGAACGGTGAGTTTCCGGGTCCCGCTCACTCCTCGCCGGGACGCCGCACCGCCGCCCTGAAGCCGGTGTTGACCGCGGTGAGGCCGCCGTCGACGACGAGGGTGGTGCCGGTGATCCAGGCCGCGTCGCGCGAGGCGAGGAAGGCGACGGCCGCGGCGATGTCCTCCGGCTCGCCGACACGCCCCAGCGGGTAGAGCGGGCGGACCGCGTCGAGTTCGGCCGCGCGCCCCTCCCAGGCCGAGGTGCGCACCGTGCCCGGCGCCACCAGGTTGACGCGCACGCCCCGCGCCGCGGCGTGGCCGGCCAGGGTGCGGGTGAGGGAGCCCAGTCCCGCTTTGGCGGCGCTGTAGGCGTGGTTGCCGAAGTCCTGGAGGCCGTTGACGGACCCGATGGTCACGATCGCGCCCCGCCCCGAGGCCGCGAGGTGGGGCAGTGCGGCGCGGCAGCAGCGCTGGGTGCCGGTGAGCGTGACGTCGAGGTCGCGGGCCCACGCCTCCTCGGGAGCGTCCTCGAAGAGCGCGGTGTCGGGGGTGCAGGAGGCCGCGGCGTTGACGAGGACGTCGAGTGAGCCGAGGGCGCCCGCGGCGTGGGCGACGGCCGCCTCGACGGCGGCCCGGTCGGCGACGTCGCAGGCCAGCGCCTCGGCCGCGAGCCCCAGGCCGCGCAGCGCCGCGGCGGTGCGCTCGGCCTCGGGCCCGTCGCGGTCGGTCA
>NZ_AGBF01000151.1 GCF_000225525.1 Streptomyces zinciresistens K42
GATCAGGATGTAGCAGGCGGCGAGCTTGATCTCGCGGGCACCGATCTTCTTGCCCAGGTACTCGGGCGTGCGGCCCACCATCAGGCCCGCGAGGAACACGGCGATGATCGCGATGACGAGGATGCCGTAGAGCCCCGAACCGGTGCCGCCCGGCGCGATCTCGCCGAGCATCATGCCGAGCATGGTGATGCCGCCGCCGAGCCCGGTGAAGGACGAGTGGAAGGAGTTCACCGCCCCGGTCGAGGTGAGCGTCGTCGACACCGCGAAGAGCGACGAGCCTCCGATGCCGAAGCGGACCTCCTTGCCCTCCATCGCACCGCCGGCGGCCTGGAAGGCCGGGCCCTGGTGGGCGAACTCGGTCCACATCATCAGGGCGGTGAAGCCCAGCCAGATGGTGACCATCGCGGCGAGGACGGCGTACCCCTGCCTGACCGAACCGACCATCAGGCCGAAGGTCCGGGTGAGCGCGAAGGGGATCACGAGGATCATGAAGATCTCGAAGAGGTTCGTGAAGGGCGTGGGGTTCTCGAAGGGGTGGGCGCTGTTGGCGTTGAAGTAGCCGCCGCCGTTGGTGCCGAGTTCCTTGATGGCCTCCTGCGAGGCGACCGCGCCGCCGTTCCACTGCTGCGAGCCGCCCGTGAACTGGCCGACCTCGTGGATTCCGGAGAAGTTCTGGATCACACCGCCGGCGACCAGCACGACGGCGCCGACGGCAGCGAGCGGCACGAGGACGCGGACGACGCCCCGGACCAGGTCGGCCCAGAAGTTGCCCAGCTCCCCGGTGCGCGAGCGCGCGAACCCGCGGACGAGCGCCACGGCGACGGCGATGCCGACCGCGGCGGACACGAAGTTCTGCACGGCGAGCCCGGCGGTCTGCACGACGTGGCCCATGGCCTGCTCGCCGTAGTACGACTGCCAGTTGGTGTTCGTGACGAAGGAGACCGCGGTGTTGAACGCCTGGTCAGGGTCGATCGACCTGAAGCCCAGCGACATCGGCAGCACGCCTTGCAGCCGCTGGAGCAGATAGAGGAACAGGACACCGACGGCGGAGAAGGCGAGCACCCCGCGCAGATACGCGGGCCAGCGCATCTGCGTGTCGGGGTCGGCGCCTATGCACCGGTAGATCCACCGCTCGACACGCCAGTGGCGGTCCGCCGTGTAGACCTTGGCCAGGTAGGTGCCGAGGGGGACGTAGGCGATCGCCAGTGCGCCGGTCAGGGCGAGCAACTGGAGGACGCCGGCGAGTACAGGACCCATCTCTGCTCTCAGAACCTCTCCGGGAAGATCAGGGCGAGGACGAGATAGCCCAGCAGGGCGACGGCCACGACGAGGCCGACGATGTTCTCGGCGGTCACAGCTTCGTCACCCCCTTGGCGACGAGCGCCACCAGCGCGAAGCACGCGATCGTGACGACGACGAAGGCCAGATCGGCCATCGTGAGCTCCTGGAGTGAGGTGCGGTCGAACGGGACACTTAGAGGAAACCGCCGCCGTGGCCGGAATCGAGCGCCGTTGACGCCTCCCATACGGCGCGCGGCGCCCCCTTGACGGACCTCATACGGGACCGGGGCGCCGCAGGTCGCGACAGCTCGCTCGGGCCGGACGGGGCGGAACACCGGCCGCCGGACCGGGGCCGTCCGCCGCCCCGCGACGGCGGGCACCGGGGCCCCGCCCCCGCCGTCGCGCGGACGGGCGCCCCCGGCCGCGGGCCCCGCCATCAGGATCGCGTCAAGGAACAGCCGTAAGGCGTCAGAGCAGGGTCACCGCCCTTCGCCCGCACCCCGGTTCGCCCTACCGTCGGTTCCGTGGACGGAAGCAGAGTGCGCCCCGCCTCCGGCCGGGACCGCCACTGGCAGGACAGCGCCCGGTTCGCCGCGGGCTGCGCCCTGGTCTTCCTCGGCCTGGCCCTGCTGGTCGACTGGGACGCGCGCACCCTGACGCCGGTTCGCGCCCTGCTGTGGCTGGTCCTGACCGCCCTGCTCTTCACGATCCTGCTGCCGCAGCGCGTGAGCGCCGGGCCCGGCTGGTTCGCGACGCGCGGCCTCGTGTGCCGCCGGGCCGTGCGCACGGACGCGCTGGTGACCGTACGGCAGTCCGACGGCGTCTGCGCCTGTCTGACGCTGCGCGACACGGAGGGCCGGCGCCTGGACCTGGACCCCCGGGTCCTGCTCGCCAACCCCCTGCTGTGGCACGAACTGGACACCGGGGCGCGCCGCTCCCGCGCGGCGGGGACGCTGCGCGAAGGCACGGAGATCCTGGAGCGGCTGCGGCACGAGATCGACGACGCGACGGCACGCGACGTCCTCGGCGCGTCGGGCATCCACTGACGCCCGGCGGCACGGCCGGCCCCCGGTCGCGGCCGAAGGCACGCGGAAAAGGGCTCCGCCCCCGGTCGGTACGGACCGGGGGCGGAGCCTGTGGACGGTGTCGGTGTCGGGCCGTCAGCCCTCGTAGGCGTCCAGCGGCGGGCAGGAGCACACCAGGTTCCGGTCACCGAACGCCTGGTCGATACGGCGCACCGGCGGCCAGTACTTGTCGGCGGCCGACACCCCGGCCGGGAACACCGCGTCCTCGCGGCTGTACGCGTGCTCCCACTCGCCGCCCAGCGCGCCGGCGGTGTGCGGGGCGTTGCGCAGCGGGTTGTCCTCGGCGGGCCACTCGCCCGAGCCGACCCTCTCGACCTCGGCGCGAATGGCGATCATCGCGTCGCAGAACCGGTCGACCTCGGCCAGGTCCTCGGACTCGGTCGGCTCGATCATCAGCGTGCCGGCCACCGGGAACGACATGGTCGGCGCGTGGAAGCCGTAGTCGATGAGCCGCTTGGCCACGTCGTCCACGCTCACGCCGGTCGCCTTGGTCAGCGGCCGCAGGTCGATGATGCACTCGTGCGCGACGAGTCCGCCCGGACCGGTGTAGAGCACCGGGTAGTGCGGCTCCAGGCGCTTCGCGACGTAGTTGGCGGACAGCACGGCCACCTGCGTGGCGCGCTTGAGGCCCTCGCCGCCCATGAGCCGCACGTACGCCCAGGAGATCGGCAGGATGCCGGCGGAGCCCCAGGGCGCCGCGGAGATCGGGCCGACGCCCGTCTCGGGACCGGCGGCCGGCTGGAGCGGGTGGTTGGGCAGGTACGGCGCCAGGTGCGCGCGCACACCGACCGGGCCGACGCCGGGTCCGCCGCCGCCGTGCGGGATGCAGAAGGTCTTGTGCAGGTTGAGGTGCGAGACGTCGCCGCCGAAGTGGCCGGGCTTGGCCAGGCCCACCAGCGCGTTGAGGTTGGCGCCGTCGACGTAGACCTGCCCGCCGGCCTCGTGCACCTGCGCGCAGATGTCGGCGACGTGCTCCTCGAACACACCGTGCGTCGAGGGATAGGTGATCATCAGCACGGACAGCTCGTCGCGGTGCTTGTCGATCTTGGCCCGCAGGTCCTCGACGTCGATCTCGCCGTCCCCGGCGGTCTTCACGACGACGACCTTCATGCCGGCCATGACGGCGCTCGCCGCGTTCGTGCCGTGCGCGGAGGAGGGGATCAGACACACGGTCCGCTGCTCGTCGCCGTTGGCGCGGTGGTATCCGCGCACGGCGAGCAGCCCGGCGAGCTCACCCTGCGAGCCGGCGTTGGGCTGGAGGGAGACCTTGTCGTAGCCGGTGACCTCGGCGAGGCGCTCCTCCAGCTCGCGGATCAGGGTGAGGTAGCCCTGCGCCTGCCCGGCCGGCGCGAAGGGGTGCAGCGCGCCGAACTCGGGCCAGGTCACCGGCTCCATCTCGGTGGTCGCGTTGAGCTTCATCGTGCAGGAGCCCAGCGGGATCATGCCGCGGTCCAGCGCGTAGTCGCGGTCGGCGAGGCGGCGCAGGTAGCGCAGCATCGCGGTCTCGGAGCGGTGCTGGTGGAAGACGGGGTGGGTCAGGTACTCGTCGTCGCGCAGGAGCGCGTCCCCGAGGACGTCCCCGGTCGCGGCGTCGAGCGCCGCCACGTCGCCCTCGACCCCGAACGCCGTCCAGACGGCGCCCAGGCTGGCCCGCGTGGTCGTCTCGTCGCAGGCGAAGGACACGTGGTCGCGGTCCACGAGGTGGAGGTTGACGCCGTGCTCGCGGGCGGCGGCGAGGACGTCGGCCGCCCTGCCGGGCACGCGCGCGGTGAGCGTGTCGAAGTAGCTGGCGTGCACGATCTCGACGCCGCCCGCGGTGAGACCGGCGGCGAGGAGCGCGGCGTAGCGGTGGGTGCGCCGGGCGATGGTCCGCAGCCCCTCGGGGCCGTGGTAGACGGCGTACATGCCGGCCATCACCGCGAGCAGCACCTGCGCCGTGCAGATGTTGCTGGTCGCCTTCTCGCGCCGGATGTGCTGCTCGCGGGTCTGGAGGGCGAGCCGGTACGCCTTGTTGCCGTCGGCGTCGACGGAGACGCCCACGAGGCGGCCGGGCAGGCTGCGCGCGAACTTCTCGTGCACCGCCATGTAGCCGGCGTGCGGTCCGCCGAAGCCCATGGGCACACCGAAGCGCTGCGTCGTGCCGACCGCGATGTCCGCCCCCAGTTCGCCGGGCGGCTTCAGCAGCGTGAGCGCGAGCAGGTCGGCGGCGACCGTGACGAGGGCCCCGAGTTCGTGGGCCCGGTCGATCACGGGCCTGATGTCCCGTACGGCACCGGAGGCACCCGGGTACTGCAGCAGTACGCCGTTGATGTCGCGCTCGGCGATCGCGGCGGGGATGCCGTCGCCGAGGTCGGCGACCACGACCTCCACACCGGTCGGTTCGGCGCGGGTCCGGATCACGGCGACCGTCTGCGGAAGGACGTCCGCGTCGACCAGGAACAGGCCCTTCTTGTTCCTGCCCATGCGCAGCGACAGCGCCATCGCCTCGGCGGCGGCCGTCCCCTCGTCGAGCAGCGAGGCGCCGGACGTCGGCAGACCGGTCAGCTCGGCGACCATGGTCTGGAAGTTCAGCAGGGCCTCCAGCCGCCCCTGCGAGATCTCCGGCTGGTAGGGCGTGTAGGCGGTGTACCAGGCCGGGTTCTCCATGACGTTGCGCAGGATGACCGGCGGGGTGAAGGTCCCGTAGTAGCCGAGGCCGATCATCGAGTCCAGCACCTGGTTGCGGTCCGCGAGGGAGCGCAGCTCGGCGAGCACCTCGGCCTCGGTGCGCGCGCCCGGCAGGTCCAGGGAGTCGACGTTCTTGATGACGTCCGGCACCGCGGCGGCGGTGAGCTCGTCCAGTGAGCCGTAGCCGACCTGGGCGAGCATCTTGGCCCGCGCCTCGTGGTCGGGGCCGATGTGACGCTGCTCGAAGGGAATACCCTGCTCGAGTTCGGTGAGCGCAATGCGGTGGGCGGTCATGCGGAGGCCTCCTGGTCTGACGCGACCTTCGAGGGGCACCACGGCACGGGTGCCCGAACGGCCTCCCCCTCTGTCATCTCGACCTGAGAGCTTCACCGGATCGCCCGAGGGCCTCCGGCTTTCACCGTCGGTGAGAGCGGAAGCCGTCGACACCCGCCCTGCTTTCCAGAGTGACCTCGTCCACGCGGTACGTGTGCCTGAGAGATTCCGGGGAGGATTTGCTCCTTCGGCGCCTCCGATGTCTCCGGAGGACTCTCCCGCGCGGGGTCAGCAGCCGTGAGCAAGACTACCAGCGGGCCCGGCGCACGGGCTTTCGAGTGGCCGCTCTCACCAAAGTGCCCTTTCGTAGTGGCTACGGATGAGTTGCGACCCAGTGGAGGGCCCGTGCAGACCGACATCGATCCGCGCAACCTGATCGGCCGCAAGGCGTTCGACCGCGACGGCGCCAAGATCGGCACGATCGACGAGGTCTACCTCGACGACGCCACCGGGGTGCCGGAGTGGGCGGCGATACGCACGGGCCTGTTCTCCCGGGACGCCTTCGTACCGCTGGAGCCCAGCGAACTGGTCGAGGGCAGCCTGCGCATCCCCTTCGAGCGCGCCCTGATCAAGGACGCCCCCGACTTTGGCGTCGGCCGCCACCTCTCCCCCGAGCAGGAGCTCCAGCTCTACCACCACTACGGCCTGGACGTGGCCGCCCCGCCGCCCCCGGATCAGGACTTCGGCCGGCTGGCCACGGCGGAGACCCCCGAGGACGACGGCCCGAAGACGCCGAAGACGCCGCACCCCCACCGCTGACCGGCCCCAGGGGCCCGTCCCCAGGCGCCCCGCCGCACAGGCAGCGACCCCGCGGCTGATCCGCGCCGCCCTCCGCCGCATCCGGCTGTTTCCCCACCTCCCCGACACCTTGCGGCCCTGACCGGACCTCCACCCCGCACTCCGCCAAGCACACGCCGGCCCGCCTCCGCACCGCTGACCGGTCTCGCGGCCCTTCCGCCTCCCGGGCGCCCGCCACCACAGGCCGCCACCCCGCCGCCGACCCGCGCCGCCCTCCGCCACCCACGCGGCCCCGGCGACTGCCCCACCCCCGAGCAACCCCCCGCTCCACCCAGCACGGCCGCCCGCCTCCTCACCCTGCCCGGCCCCCGCCGCCCGTCACCGACCGGGGCGCCCCCGCGACTCCCCCACCTCTCCGACATCCCCCGGACCGGCCCTGACCGGGCCCGCGCCCCCCACGCCGTCCCCGGCTGCCTCCTCCACCAGGGGCAGCGGCTCCGCCTTCTCCAGCTCCGGGTCGTCCACACCGAAGGTCCGCACCCGGCCCGGACCGGACCCGGGCGTCTCGAACCGCACGGTGACCCGGCCCAGCCCGCTGCCCTGCACCCACCCGTGCCCGAACTCGGCGTGCCGCACGTCGTGGCCCGCGAGCCAGCGCCGCCCGTCCGCCGTGCGGGCCTCGTCCCGCACCGGGGCCGGCTCCTCGGCCCCCTCCTCCGGCTGCTCCGCCCTCGCTCCCGCCGCCTGGGCGAAGAGGTCCTCCTGGGTGTAGTCCGCCAGGCCGCTGACCCCGACGCCCAGCAGCCGCACCCCGCCCGTGGTGTCCACCGAGTCCAGCAGCCGGGCCGCGGCCTCCCGCACCACCGCCGGATCGTCCGTGGGCCCGCGCAGCGTCTCGGAGCGGGTCAGCGTCGAGAAGTCGAAGCGGCGCACCTTCAGCACGATCGTGCGCCCCGACAGGCCCGCCCCGCGCAGCCGCCGCACACACCGGTCGGCCAGCCGCCGCACCTCCGCCTCCACCCGCGGCCGGTCGTGGATGTCCACGTCGTAGGTGTCCTCGACCGACACCGACTTGGTCTCCCGCTCGGCCACCACGGGCCGCTCGTCGTGCGCGAGCGCCATCGCGTACAGCGCGTGCCCGTGGGCCTTCCCCAGCAGCCGTACCAGCTCGTCCTCGCCCGCCTCGGCGATCTCGTCGACCGTGGTGATCCCGGCCCGCCGCAGATGGTCCCCCGTCGCCGGACCCACCCCCGGCAGGGTCCGCACCGGCATCGGACCGAGCAGCGCCCGCTCGGTGCCCGGTTCGATGACCACCATGCCGTCGGGCTTGGCCTCCTCGGAGGCGATCTTCGCCAGCATCTTGGACGCGGCCAGGCCCACCGACCCGGCAAGACCGGTGCGGGCCCTGATGTCGGCGCGCAGCTCCATGCCCACCAGCCGCGCGGACTCCTCGTCCCAGGCGGTCCGCCCGGCCTCCAGGTCCACGAAGGCCTCATCGAGGCTCAGCGGCTCCACCAGCGGTGACAGCTCCCGCAGCAGCGCCATCACCCGCTCGCTGATGTCACGGTAGATCGCGAAGCGGGGAACGAGGTACGCCGCGTTCGGCGCCAGCCGCCGCGCCTGGGCCATCGGCATCGCCGAATGCACCCCGAAGACCCGGGCCTCGTACGACGCGGTGGCGACCACTCCGCGGGGCCCGAGCCCGCCCACGATCACGGCCCTCCCCCGCAGGCTCGGCTTGGATGCCTGCTCCACCGAGGCGTAGAAGGCATCCATGTCGAGATGCAGGATCGTGGGCGCGTTTCTCACCTCTCCGATGCTGCCCTACGCCACTGACAACGCCCTGCCGGAGACGGCCCGCGCCGCGCCCCGGGTCGTCGACCGCACGATGCCGGGCGTCCTCAGACCGCGCGGTTGCGACGCCTGGCCAGCTCGTCCGCGGGGTTGTGCCCGACCAGGGTCTCGCCGGTGTCCACACGCTCTCCGTGCAGCTGCGACAGGGCGCTCTCGACGTCCCGCCACACCACACCCACGGCGATCCCGAAGACGCCCTGCCCGCCCTGGAGCAGCGCGTGGACCTCGTCCGGCGAGGTGCACTCGTAGACCGTCGCCCCGTCGCTCATCAAGGTCATGCGTTCGAGGTCGCTGAAACCCTGCTCGCGCAGGTGCAGCACGGCGGTGCGGATGTTCTGGAGCGACACGCCCGTGTCGAGGAACCGCTTGACGATCTTCAGGACGACGACGTCCCGGAAGCTGTAGAGGCGCTGGGTCCCGGAACCGTGGGCGGGCCGTACGCTCGGCTCGACCAGCCCGGTGCGCGCCCAGTAGTCGAGCTGCCGGTAGGTGATGCCCGCCGCCGCGCACGCGGTGGGGCCGCGGTAGCCGATCTCCGCCGGCGCCGCCTCTCCGTCACCGCTCGGCACGGCCGTGGGCCGCTGAGGGGCCTGCTCGCCCGCACCGCCGCCCTGGCGCGGACCGCCGTGAAGCGGGTACGGGCCATTCGCCCCGAGACTGCGTCCGGGAGCGCCCCCGCCCACACCGTCGCCGCTGCTTCTCACGCCGACCTCCGTCGTTGACCTGCCTTCTCGACGGTAGGCAGTCACCAGGGGTGCGTCAACGATCGCCACACTAGGCACGCCGAGTGATAATCACCCTAAGAGTGGTTTCTCGTGCCCCACCGTGGGGAAAGGCTAGCCGAATGCTCTCGCGGCGGGCCGCAGGACGCTCCCCCTGACACCGGCGTACGCCCTTCACGCGCCCTTCGGGCCTCACTGACTGCTGGTACCGAAGTCCTCCGGCGAGATCTGGTCGAGGAACTCGCGGAACTTCTCCACCTCGTCCTCCTGCTCGTCCGGGATCGCGATCCCCGCGTCGTCGAGCACCCCGTCGCTGCCGTAGATGGGCGTCCCGGTGCGCAGCGCCAGCGCTATCGCGTCGGACGGGCGGGCACTGACCTCGACTCCGCTGGCGAAGACCAGCTCGGCGTAGAAGACGCCTTCGCGCAGATCCGTGATGCGGACCTCGGTCAGCTCCTGGCCCACGGCCTCCAGCACGTCCTTGAACAGGTCGTGGGTCAGCGGGCGTGCGGGGGCCATGCCCTGCTGGGCGAAGGCGATGGCCGTCGCCTCCCCCGGCCCGATCCAGATGGGGAGGTAACGGTCGCCTCCCACTTCGCGCAGGAGCACGATCGGTTGGTTGGAGGGCATCTCGACCCGGACACCTACGACATCGAGCTCGTTCACACAGCAACCCTAGGCCGTGCCCGGGACGTTTGGGTAGTCGGGCCGGGATCGGTTGGCCGATCCGGCCGCCCTGTGCACGGCCCCGCTCAGGGCAGCCGCACCCCGAGAGCCGTCTGCACGAGCGCCGCGTGCAGCTTGACCGTGAGGTGGGCGAGTTCCTTGGCACGGGCCTCGGCATGGGCCCTGGTCTGAGGGTTGCGGTGCCGCCTCAGGGGCGCGACGACCTGGTCCACGAGCCCGGCCTCGCGCTCCGCGGCGCCCTTCATGACCCGCAGATGCCGTGGCTCGATCCCGAACCGGCCCAGCTCGGCGACGAGGGAGGCCACCGTGACCGCCTCCGCCTCGTAGGCACCGTCCGGCAAAGGGGTGATCAGGCCGTACGACTCCCACTCCGTGAGCTCCGGCTCCGCTATCCCGGCCGCGGCGAGCAGCTCGGCCCGCCCGATCCGGGCCGGCGCGGGCGCCTGTACGGCCTCCAGGATCGTTTCACCGTCGCGCTGCCGGCACAGTGCGGGCAGCGGGGCGGCCTCACCGCGCTCCATGGCATCCAGATGCTCGCGGATCACCTTCAGCGGCAGATAGTGGTCCCGCTGCATCCGCAGCACGTGCCCCAGCCGCTCGACGTCCTGCACGCTGAACTTGCGGTACCCGGACGGGGTGCGCCGCGGCTCGACGAGCCCCTCCGACTCCAGGAAGCGGATCTTGGAGATGGTGATGTCAGGGAACTCGTCGCGGAGCAGGGCCAGCACCGCGCCGATGCTCATCAGCCGACCGTCCGTGGCGGCGATGCCGTGCCCGGCACCGCCGCTCGGTGTTTTCAGCATGGACCTTCCCTGGGTTTCCCCGGAGGTCTCCGGGGAGCGTCAGTAGCCCCGCTGGCTCGCGTAGAAGACCAGCCGGTACTTGCCGATCTGCACCTCGTCACCGTTGTTCAGGGCGACCTGGTCGATCCGCTCGCGGTTGACGTACGTGCCGTTCAGGCTGCCGACGTCGGCGACCGTGAACGATCCGTCCTGGGCGCGGCGGAACTCGACGTGCCGGCGCGAGACCGTCACGTCGTCCAGGAAGATGTCGCTCTGCGGGTGCCGTCCGGCCGTGGTCAGGTCGCTGTCCAGGAGGAAGCGGCTGCCCGAGTTCGGGCCGCGTCGCACCACCAGGAGCGCGGAGCCCAACGGCAGCGCGTCGACGGCGGCCTGGGCCTCCGGGGACAGCGCCGGGATCTGCGTCTGACCGGTGGTCTCGGCGTCGTACGCCTCGAGACCTGAGATGGAGATCGTGGAGGTCGTCTCCGAAGGACGCTCGGGCGTCACGCCCGGCCTCAGCGGAGCGCCGCAGTTGGAGCAGAAGCGGCTGTTCTCCGCGTTGCGGTTACCGCACCTCGTGCACACCAGGGCCGACATCGGAGAGAACCCTCCACCCGTACTTGAGGTTGACGGTTGCCCGAAACCTATGCCGCCGGACTGGCCGGGGTCAACCGACGGAGCGCCCTGACCTCCGGAGAGGTCGCCACCCGACCCGGGAACCTGGTCCCGGAACAGAGGGCGCTGCCCCTCCTCGTCCCCCTGCGCGCGATGGCGGGCGGTCGCGTTGTCGTTGCCCTCTCGCGCGCTCTTGCCGAACAACTTCGCAAACAACTTCACGGGCGATTCCCCTTGACCGAAACAGACCCGCCCGTGGGGCAGGACGAACCCTGACTGAACCTACTGGCCGACCCGGACACACTCACAACGTCCGTCTGCACCAGACAGTTTCCACCACGCACCACCCAATCGGTGCGCCGACCCCCCGCAACCTCATGCCCTCGCCGGACTCCCCGCATGCACCGCCGGTTCACCGCGAGGACGACCGAGCGTAGTCAGGCTGCTTCGCGGCCCGCAAGGCATCCACGACGATCTTGTCGGACCGCTCGATGGTCACGGTGGCCTGCTCCTTCTCCAGAGTCTGAACCACACCCCCGGGAATGTTGAGCGCCGGTTCCAGATCCTGCGGCTTGCCGATGACCTTCAAACGATACGGGGCTTTGATCTTGTTCCCGTCGACGCCCACGGCGTCGCCGGCATCGCTCAGATAGGTGCCCGCGACCACACGGACACCGTTCACCTGCATGGCCTCCGCGCCCGCGGCGCGCAGCTCCTGGATCGCGTCGAGCAGCATGTTCGCCTCGACCGTGCCCTTCGTGTCGTCGATGGTGATCGTGATGCCGGGTCCGCGCGCGGCCACCGTGCCCGCCAGAATGCCGAGTTGCCCCTCCTTCTCGACCGTCTGCCTGCGGGCCTCCTCGGCCTGGTTCGAACTGTTCTCCAGTTCGGCGCGCTGCTTCTCCAGACCTTGCTTCTCGTCCTCAAGACGCTGAGTACGGTCGTCGAGTTCATCGAGGATGCGCACGAGATCTTCCTGGCGCGCGCCCCGCAGGGCGGTGTCGCTGTCGCTGTTCGAAGCGACCTGCACGGCCAGCCCGAACCCGAGGCCGGACAGGAGCAGGGCGACGATCAGTTGCGCGCGGCTCACCCGCGGCGGCCACAGGCTCTTGGCGAGCCGCTGCCGGCCGGTCAGCTCCGCCGGTCCCCCGCCGGGAAGATCCACTGTCTCAGGGGCGTTCACGGCCCCTCTGGCGGAGGCCCGGACCTCTTCGGGCAGCTCGCGGCGCAGACGGTTCTCGGGGGTCTCGTCGTGGTTGCTCATCGGCCTCACGCCTGGAAGACGTGCCGGCGGATCGCCGCGGCGTTCGAGAAGATCCGGATGCCGAGCACCACGACGACACCGGTCGACAGCTGGGCGCCCACACCCAGCTCGTCGCCCAGGAACACGATCAGCGCGGCCACGACCACGTTGGAGAGGAACGACACGACGAAGACCTTGTCGTCGAAGATGCCGTCGAGCATGGCCCGCAGCCCCCCGAAGACGGCGTCCAGGGCCGCCACGACGGCGATCGGCAGATACGGCTCGACGGCCGCCGGAACCTCCGGACGGACCAACAGGCCGGCCACGACGCCCACGACGAGGCCCAGTACGGCGATCACGATGTGCCCTTCTCGGATTGTTCGGTGTTCGGCTGTGCTGTACGTACGTTCACGCTGGGCGCGGCGGGCAGCTTGAGGTCCCCCTGGGCGGAGATGTTCGTCCGGATCCCGAAGTTCTCCTGCAGCGCGGCCAGATAGAACCCGTCGGCACTGTTCTGGAACCGGGTGCTCAACCGCTGCCCGTCCCCCACCGCGAGCACCGTGTAGGGAGGCACCAGCGGCCTGTTGTCGACCAGTATCGCGTCACCGGCGGCCCTGATAGCCGAGAGGGCGGTGAGCCGCCGTCCGTTGATCGAGACGGCCTCCGCGCCCGACTCCCACAGCCCGTTGACCACCCGCTGCATGTCACGGTCGCGCAGCCGCCCGGTGTCGGAGAAGCCGGTCGTCCCGCGCGGGTCGTCGTCGCCGCCCCCGCTCGCTTCCTTGGCGTCGTCCACGACCAGCTTCACGCCGGGCCCGCGCACCTCCGCGGCGCCCGACAGCATGCTCAGGAGGTCCGCCCGGTCCCCGCCGCCGGTCGACTTCAACGCCGCCCGCTGCCGCGCGCTCACGTCGTCGCGCAGCCGGTCGACCGTCTCCTCCAGCTTGTCGGCCGTGGCCGTCCCCCGGTCGATCCGGTCGACCAGTTCCTCGCGTTCCTTGGCCACCACGGGCGCCGAGACCCGGGCCTGCGCCGCCCCCACGGTGACCACCAGCGCCGCGAGCACCAGGCCGAGGGCGAGCCCCAGCCTGGCCTTCAGCGTCTTCGGCAGACCACCGTCCCCGGCTGCCTTCTTCCGGGCCGCGGCCTGGGCGTATCCCGCGTCGAGGCTGTGGTCCATGACGTTGGTGAGGAGCGACATGGACGCGTCCGGACGCGGGGTGCGTGCAGGTGTGCTCCGAACGGGGGGCTGCGGCATGCCGCACATCGTCGCACGTCGCCGCCGATACTCCGAATGGCCTCACGCGCGCGTGCCCGACCGCCCCTGAGGGCCCCTGGAAGGCACGCGCGCGTGGGGCGTAGTTCAGCGTCCCACGCGCGCGTGGGGCGTTGTTCAGCGTCCCGCGCTGTCCACGACCGCCGCCCACTCGTCGAGCAGGGCCTGCGCGGACGCGTCGTCCGGGCCCTCGGCCCACAGATGGGTCACGGCCTCGGCCGGGTCGGGCAGCACCATCACCCAGCGTCCGTCCGTCTCCACGACCCGCACTCCGTCGGTCGTGTCGACAAAGCGGTCTCCGGCCGCCTCCACGACCCTCCGCATCACGAGGCCCTTGACGGCCCACGGTGTGGCGAGATCACGCTTGATCACATGGGCCCGCGGAATCCGCGCGTCGATCTGGCTGAGCGTGAGCTGCGTCCGCGCGACCAGACCGATGAGCCGGACGAAGGCCGCCGTCCCGTCGAAGACGCTGCTGAACTCCGGAATGATGAATCCGGCCCGCCCGTCGCCACCGAAGATCGTCGTCTCGTCGCGGCCGACCCTGGTCAGGTCGTCGGGCGAGGTCGTCGTCCACTCGACCTGCGTGCCGTGGTAGGCCGCCACCTGCTCGGCGATCCGGGTCGTGGTCACGGGAAGCGCCACCCGCCCGCTCCGCCGCTCGGCGGCCACGAGATCGAGCATGACCAGCAGGGCCCGGTCGTCCTCGACGATGCGCCCCTTCTCGTCGACGAGCGACAGCCGCTCACCCACGGGGTCGAACCGCACCCCGAAGGCCGCCCGCGCCGACGCGACGATCTCGCCCAGCCGCACCAGCCCGGACCGCCGTGTCTCCGCGGACTCCGTGGGCCGGGACTCGTCGAGACCGGGATTGATCGTCAGCGAGTCGACCCCGAGCTTGCCCAGGAGGCTGGGCAGCACCAGACCGGAGCTGCCGTTGGAGGCGTCGACGACGACCTTGAGACCCGACTCCGCGACACCCGTCGTGTCGACGTTCCGCAGCAGCGACCCGGTGTACGAGTCGAACACGCTGGCCGGGAAGTGCAGGTCCCCGATCTCGCCCGGGAACGCGCGCCGGTACTCCTGCCGCGCGAACACCCGGTCCAGCTTGCGCTGACTGGCCTGCGACAGATCGGCGCCCTGCCCGTCGAAGAACATGATGTCGACGGAGTCCGGCACCCCCGGGCTTGTACGGATCATGATCCCGCCGGCACTGCCCCGCGCCGTCTGCTGCCGCGCGACGGGCAGCGGAACGTTCTCCAGGTCCCGTACGTCGATGGCGCTGGCCTGCAGTGCGGAGATGACGGCCCGCTTCAGTGCTCGCGCGCCTCGGGAGTGGTCGCGGGCGGTGGTGACGGTGGACCCCTTCTTGAGGGTCGTCGCGTAGGCGCCGGCCAGCCGCACCGCCAGCTCCGGGGTGATCTCGACGTTCAGGATGCCGGAGACGCCGCGGGCACCGAAGAGATGAGCCTGGCCCCGCGACTCCCAGATCACCGACGTGTTGACGAAGGCGCCGGCCTCGATGGTCTTGAACGGATACACACGGACATTGCCCTGAACGATCGATTCTTCACCGATCAGGCACTCGTCGCCGATGACCGCGCCGTCCTCGATCCGGGCGGCGCGCATGATGTCGGTGTTCTTGCCGACGACACAGCCGCGCAGATTGCTGTGCTGACCGACGTACACGTTGTCGTGCACGACGGCCTTGTGCAGAAAGGCCCCGCTCTTCACGACGACGTTGGACCCGACGACGGTGTGCTCGCGGATCTCCGCCCCGGACTCGACCTTGGCGTAGTCCCCGATGTACAGCGGCCCGCGGAGAACGGCGTCCGGATGCACCTCGGCGCCCTCCGCCACCCACACGCCCGGAGACAGCTCGAATCCGTCGATCTCGACGTCGACCTTGCCCTCCAGGACATCGGCCTGCGCCTTCACATAGCTCTCGTGGGTACCGACATCCTCCCAGTAGCCCTCGGCCACAAAGCCGTAGACCGGCTTGCCCTCCTTCATCAACTGCGGGAAGACGTCGCCGGACCAGTCGACGGGCACATCGGCCTCGACATAGTCGAAGACCTCGGGCTCCATGACGTAGATGCCGGTGTTCACGGTGTCGGAGAAGACCTGCCCCCAGGTCGGCTTCTCCAGGAAGCGCTCGACCTTGCCTTCCTCGTCGACAATAGTGATGCCGAATTCCAGCGGATTGGGTACACGCGTCAGACAGACGGTGACGAGCGCACCCTTTTCCTTGTGGAAGTTGATCAGCTCGGTGAGGTCGAAGTCGGTCAGCGCGTCACCGGAGATGACGAGGAAAGCGTCGTCCTTCAGCGCCTCTTCGGCGTTCTTGACGCTTCCTGCGGTACCGAGCGGCTTCTCCTCGTTGGCATAGGTGAGCTCCATGCCGAGCTCTTCACCGTCACCGAAATAGTTCTTGACCAGCGAAGCCAGGAACTGAACGGTCACGACGGTCTCATTCAGCCCATGCCTTTTGAGCAGCCTCAGGACGTGCTCCATGATCGGCCGGTTGGCCACCGGCAGGAGCGGCTTGGGCATGCTTGAGGTCATGGGGCGAAGGCGTGTGCCTTCGCCTCCGGCCATCACGACGGCCTTCATGTCGGAAGCGTCCTCCTCGCAGAGACGACGGTCTAGCCGACTTCACCCGTCAAGATTGTCCCGCACTTTCCCGTCACGGGCCAACGAGCCGTTACGCCCGCTCCAATCCGCGAGTTCCATCGGCCATGGTGTCCGCACGGATCAGACGGCGGACTTGTACCACGTAGAGCACTCCTGCCCACCAGTACAGCGTTGTACCCCATCCGGCGAACGCCCATCCGAAAATAGCAGCGAGTGACGAGATCCATCCACTTCCGTCGCTGAGCAGCAGCAGCGGGAAGGCGTACATCAGGTTGAACGTGGCTGCCTTCCCCAGGAAGTTCACCTGTGGCGGCGGATACCCGTGATGCCGGAGGACGCCCACCATCACCAGGAGGATCAGCTCGCGTGCCAAAAGTGCAGCGGTCAACCAGAGAGGCAGAATCTCGCGCCATGTGAGCCCGACCAGAGTCGAGAGAATGTAAAGACGGTCGGCCGCGGGATCGAGCAGCCGGCCGAGGCTGCTGATCTGGTTCCAGTGCCGCGCCAGCTTGCCGTCCAGATAGTCGCTGATGCCGCTCAGGGCCAGCACCAGCAGTGCCCACCCGTCGCTCTGGGGGCCACCGAACTCGGGCCTGAGGATCAACCACAGGAACAGCGGCACGCCGACGAGACGCGCCATGCTGAGGATGTTGGGGATGGTGAGGACCCGGTCTGTCTGGACGCGGGTCTCCTGGACCTCCACCCGGGGGCCTCCTGTGGGAAACGTACCTACGATGCCCCCTGACCCTACCTCAACGCAAAAAAGCTCTGGCTCTTGGGCGGGTATGCCCAAGAGCCAGAGCTCTAAAAGGA
>NZ_AGBF01000150.1 GCF_000225525.1 Streptomyces zinciresistens K42
CCGCGGGCGGTGCCGGTCCCGGCCGGGTGTGCGGCGCCGCTTCGGGGATCAGGGAGAATGGGCGCCATGAGCGTTCGCACCCAGTCATCCGAGCAGCCGTCCGAGGGCCCTCACCGCGCCGGCTTCGCCTGCTTCGTGGGCCGTCCCAACGCGGGCAAGTCCACCCTGACGAACGCTCTGGTCGGCCAGAAGGTGGCGATCACCGCCAACCAGCCGCAGACCACGCGGCACACCGTGCGCGGGATCGTGCACCGGCCCGACGCCCAGCTGATCCTGGTCGACACCCCCGGGCTGCACAAGCCGCGCACCCTGCTGGGCGAGCGCCTCAACGACGTCGTGCGCACGACGTGGGCCGAGGTCGACGTGATCGGCTTCTGCCTGCCCGCGAACGAGAAGCTCGGTCCCGGCGACCGGTTCATCGCCAAGGAACTGGCGTCGATCAAGAAGACGCCGAAGATCGCGATCGTCACGAAGACGGACCTGGTCGACGGCAAGACGCTCGCCGAGCAGCTCATCGCGGTCGACCAGCTCGGCAAGGAGCTGGGCTTCGAGTGGGCCGAGATCGTGCCGGTCTCCGCGGTCGGCGGCAAGCAGGTCGAGCTGCTCGCCGACCTGATCGTGCCGCTGCTGCCGCCGGGCCCGGCCCTCTACCCGGACGGCGAGCTCACCGACGAGCCCGAGCAGATCATGATCGCGGAGCTCATCCGCGAGGCCGCGCTGGAGGGCGTGCGCGACGAGCTGCCGCACTCCATCGCCGTCGTCGTGGAGGAGATGCTGCCCCGCGAGGACCGCCCCGCCGACAAGCCCCTGCTGGACATCCACGCCTTCGTGTACATCGAGCGCCCCAGCCAGAAGGGCATCATCATCGGCCCCAAGGGCAAGCGGCTGAAGGACGTCGGCATCAAGTCCCGCAAGCAGATCGAGGCCCTCCTCGGCACACCGGTCTTCCTCGACCTGCACGTGAAGGTGGCCAAGGACTGGCAGCGCGACCCCCGGCAGCTGCGCAAGCTGGGCTTCTGAGGCGGCGCCCCACCGGGCCCGGCGAAAAGCCCTTCGGCAGTGTCAGCCTCCCGGCGTACTCTGGATCTCATCAGACCGCCCGTGCGGCGGGCGCGTCGTACCGAGGAGGACGAGCAAGGCTACGAGCCGGCCCATGACGCAGACACCCACAGCTCACACCCCCGCGCAGGGACAGGCGAAGGCGCACTTCACCGTCCCCGCCCAGCACCCCATGGTGACCGTGCTGGGGTCCGGCGACTCCCTGCTGCGCGTGATCGAGACGGCCTTCCCGGCGGCCGACATCCATGTCCGGGGCAACGAGATCAGCGCGGTCGGCGACGCCGCGGAAGTCGCCCTCATCCAGCGCCTGTTCGACGAGATGATGCTGGTGCTCCGCACCGGGCAGCCGATGACGGAGGACGCAGTGGAACGCTCGATCGCCATGCTCAGAGCCAGTGAGAACGGCGAGGGGGACGGCAAGGAGACCCCCGCCGAGGTGCTCACGCAGAACATCCTCTCCTCGCGCGGGCGCACGATCCGGCCCAAGACGCTCAACCAGAAGCGGTACGTCGACGCGATCGACAAGCACACGATCGTCTTCGGCATCGGCCCGGCCGGCACCGGCAAGACGTACCTCGCCATGGCCAAGGCGGTGCAGGCCCTGCAGTCCAAGCAGGTCAACCGCATCATCCTGACCCGGCCCGCGGTCGAGGCGGGCGAGCGGCTGGGCTTCCTGCCGGGCACCCTGTACGAGAAGATCGACCCGTACCTGCGCCCGCTGTACGACGCGCTGCACGACATGCTCGACCCGGACTCCATCCCCCGGCTGATGGCCGCGGGGACGATCGAGGTCGCACCGCTCGCCTACATGCGCGGCCGCACCCTGAACGACGCCTTCATCATCCTGGACGAGGCCCAGAACACCAGCCCCGAGCAGATGAAGATGTTCCTGACCCGCCTGGGCTTCGAGTCGAAGATCGTCATCACCGGTGACGTCACCCAGGTCGACCTGCCGGACGGCACCAAGTCCGGTCTGCGCCAGGTGCAGGACATCCTGGACGGCGTCGACGACGTGCACTTCTCGCGGCTGTCGTCGCAGGATGTCGTCCGGCACAAGCTGGTCGGCCGTATCGTCGACGCCTACGAGAAGTACGACAGCTCGCACGGCACCCAGAACGGCTCGCACAAGGGACAGGGCCGCAACCGGTCCGCGCACAAGGGGAAGTAGACCGAGCAGCACCATGTCGATCGACGTCAACAACGAGTCCGGAACCGAGGTCGACGAGCAGGCGATCCTCGACATCGCCCGCTACGCCCTCGCGCGGATGCGCATCCACCCGCTCTCCGAGCTCTCGGTGATCGTCGTGGACGCCGACGCCATGGAGCAGCTCCACATCCAGTGGATGGACCTGCCGGGACCGACCGATGTCATGTCCTTCCCGATGGACGAGCTGCGTCCGCCGTCGAAGGACGACGACGAGCCCCCGCAGGGGCTCCTGGGTGACATCGTGCTGTGCCCGGAGGTCGCCGCGAAGCAGGGGGCGGAGGCGCCCACGCAGCACAGCATGGACGAGGAGCTGCATCTGCTCACCGTCCACGGTGTGCTGCACCTGCTGGGCTACGACCACGAGGAGCCCGACGAGAAGGCCGAGATGTTCGGCCTCCAGGCGGCCATCGTGGACGGCTGGCGCGAGGAGAAGGGCCTGACCGGCCCCTCCCCGGCCCCGACCGTCTCATGAGCCTCCCCCTCGTCGCCGGCGCCGTCGCGCTGGTCGTCGTCGCCTGGCTCGCCGCCTGCGCGGAGGCGGGCCTCGCGCGCGTCTCCAGCTTCCGCGCCGAGGAGGCCGTGCGCGCCGGCCGCCGGGGCGGCGAGAAGCTCGCCCGGGTCGCCGCCGACCCGACCCGCTACCTGAACGTGGCGCTGCTGGTGCGCGTGGCGTGCGAGATGGCGGCGGCGGCCCTCGTCACGTACGCCTGCCTCCAGGAGTTCGCCGGGACCACCCAGGCCCTGCTCGTCGCCATCGGCGTCATGGTCCTGGTGTCGTACGTCGCCGTGGGGGTCTCCCCGCGCACCATCGGCCGCCAGCATCCGCTGAACACGGCGACTGCGGCGGCGTACGTGCTGCTGCCGCTCGCGCGGATCATGGGGCCGGTCCCGTCGCTGCTGATCCTCATCGGCAACGCGCTCACGCCGGGCAAGGGCTTCCGGCGCGGTCCGTTCGCCTCCGAGGCGGAGCTGCGCGCGATGGTCGACCTCGCCGAGAAGGAGTCGCTCATCGAGGACGAGGAGCGCCGCATGGTGCACTCGGTCTTCGAGCTGGGCGACACCCTGGTGCGCGAGGTGATGGTGCCGCGCACCGACCTCATCGTGATCGAGCGGTACAAGACGATCCGGCAGGCCCTCACGCTCGCCCTGCGCTCGGGGTTCTCCCGCATCCCTGTCGTCGGGGAGAGCGAGGACGACGTGGTGGGGATCGTCTACCTCAAGGACCTGGCCCGCAAGACGCACATCTCGCGGGACGCCGAGAGCGAGCTGGTGTCGACGGCGATGCGGCCCGCGGTCTTCGTGCCCGACACCAAGAACGCCGGTGACCTGCTGCGCGAGATGCAGAAGGAGCGCAACCACGTCGCCGTGGTGATCGACGAGTACGGCGGCACGGCCGGTGTCGTCACCATCGAGGACATCCTGGAGGAGATCGTCGGCGAGATCACCGACGAGTACGACCGCGAGCTGCCCCCGGTGGAGGAGCTGGGCCAGGACCGCTACCGCGTCACCGCCCGGCTGGACATCACCGACCTGGGCGAGCTGTACGGCCTCGACGAGTACGACGACGAGGACGTGGAGACGGTCGGCGGACTGCTGGCCAAGGCGCTGGGCCGGGTCCCGATCGCCGGGGCGTCCTCGGTGGTCGGGCTGCCGGACGGCCGGGAGCTGCGGCTGACGGCGGAGGCCGCGGCGGGCCGCAGGAACAAGATCGTGACGGTGCTCGTGGAGCCGGTGGACCCCGCCGGACCCCCCGGGAAGGAGGCGAAGCCGCAGTGACGCCGAAGGAACTGCGGGCGCTGTGCCTGTCCTTCAACGCCGTCGCGGAGGACTTCCCGTTCAACCCGGAGACCTCCGCCTTCAAGGTGCTGGGCAAGCTGTTCGCCCTGACGAACCTGGACGCGCGGCCCCTGACGGTCAACCTCAAGTGCGATCCGGAGGACGCCGTGCGGCTGCGCGAGGAGCACCCGGGCCTGATCGTCCCCGGTTACCACATGAACAAGCGGCACTGGAACACGGTGACCGTGGCCGGCGGCCTGCCGGACCGGCTGGTGCGCGAGCTGGTCGAGGACTCCTACGACCTGGTGGTGGCCGGGCTGCCGCGGGCCGAGCGGCTGCGCCTGGACCGTCCGTGAGGCCGTCGCCGAGCGCCTGACCGCGGCTCCGTATGCTCGGCCCATGACCGACAACAGCGCGCTCGACCCCGAGGACCGCAAGATCGTCACCCTGGCCCGTTCCGCGCGGGCCCGCAACGGCGTGCCCGAGGGTGCGGCCGTACGGGACGAGACCGGCCGTACGTATGCCGCCGCGAGCGTGGACCTGGACTCCCTGAAGCTGAGCGCGCTGCGTACGGCGGTGGCGATGGCGGTGGCCTCGGGCGCGACGTCGCTGGAGGCGGCGGCGGTCGTCACGGAGGCCGAGGGCGCCTCGGACGAGGACCGCGCGGCGGTGCGCGACCTCGGCGGTCCGGGCACGCCGGTGCTGGTGGCGGCCCCGGACGGGACGGTCCGGGCGAGGGTCACGGCGGGCTGAGCGGGCGCCCGGCTCCCCGGGCCCGGGTTCCGGCGGGCGGGGGGCTTCCGGCGGGCGGTGGCGGGCGGCCGGTGGCACGCTGGGGGCGTAGCCGTCCGGCGAAGGGAATCCTCATGATCACCACCGACCAGGCGCCCGGCTCCCCCTGCTGGCTCGATCTCGGCACCCCCGACGTGCCCGCCGCGGCGGCCTTCTACGGGGCCGTGCTGGGCTGGGAGTACGAGTCCATGGGCGGCGGCGCCGAGGGCGACGAGCCCGGGGGCGGGGACACCGGCGGGGACTTCGAGGGCGGCATGTTCAAGAAGGACGGCGGGACGGTCGCCGGTCTCGGCAGCCTGACCGAGGAGGGCGCGCGGTCGGCCTGGATGCTCTACTTCGCCGTCCCCGACGCGGACGCCGCGGCCCGCTCGGTCGAGAGCGCGGGCGGCACCGTGCGCGTGGCGCCGACGGACCTCGCGGACTGGGGCAGGATGGCGCAGTTCACCGATCCGCTGGGCGCTCAGTTCGCGGTCTGGCAGCCGGGCAGCACACCGGGTTTCGAGCGGGCGGACGAGGTCGGCTCCCTGTCGTGGACGGAACTCCTGACGACGGACGCCGCGGCGGCGAAGGAGTTCTACGGCGGCCTGTTCGACTGGCGGTACACCGACATGGAGCTGCCGGGCGGCGGGGGCACCTACGTCCTGATGACGCCCGCCGGGCTGCCTGAGGAGCGGATGCAGGGCGGCATCATGCAGATGCCCGCGGCGAACCTCGCGCTGACGGGCGGGCGGCCCTACTGGCACCCGGTGTTCCACGTCGCCGACTGCGACGCCGCGGTCGCCGCGGTCACCGGGAACGGCGGCCGCGTGCAGATGGGCCCGGACGACGCCGAGGGCGTGGGCAGGCTGGCGGTCTGCCTCGATCCGGCGGGCGCGGACTTCGTGGTGCTGACTCCGGCCCCGCCCGCCTGAGGGTGCCGCCGGGTGCTCAGGCCGAGCGCCGGAAGCCGATCGTGGGCACCGCCCGGCGCAGCGGCCAGGGCCGGGTCTGCTCGCGCGGGACCAGGTCCGCGAGGAAGGCGTACCGGCGCAGGGCCTCGGGGTCCTGGCGGTCCAGGGAGCGCACCCGGCGCCACCAGGCGCCGATCTCGGCCCAGCCGGGCGCCGACAGGGAGCCGCCGAACTCCTGGACCGACAGGGCGGCGGTCAGGCCCGCGAAGGCGAGCCGGTCGGCCAGCGGCCAGCCGGCCAGGCTGGCGGTGACGAACCCGGCCACGAAGACGTCGCCCGCGCCGGTCGGGTCCAGTGCCTCCACGGCGATGGCGGGGACGACGGCCGTCTCGCCGGTCCTCGCGTCGACCGCGTAGGCACCCTCCGCGCCGAGGGTGACCACGGCGACCGGCACGTGCGCGGTGAGGGCGTGGGCGGCCTCGCGGGGGCAGCGGGTGCCCGTGTAGCGCATGGCCTCCTGGGCGTTGGGCAGGAACGCCTCGCAGTGCTCCAGGTCGGCCAGGCCCGCCAGGTCCCAGGCGCCGGTGTCGTCCCAGCCGACGTCGGCGAAGACACGGGTGCCCTCGCGCGCGGCCTGGGCGATCCAGGGGGCCCGGGTGCCCGGCTCCAGGGCGGCCACGGCGGCCCGCGCGCGGGGCGGGCAGTCCGGCGCCGGTTCCTCCGGGGGCGGCTCGTGGCCGTGGGAGACCATCGTGCGCTCCCCCTCGTAGGCCATGGAGACCGTCACGGGCGAGTGCCAGCCGGGCACCGTGCGGGAGGCCGACAGGTCGATGCCCTCGCCCTGCTCCAGGGCGTCCCGGCAGTAGTCGCCGTAGTGGTCGTCGCCGAAGGCGGCGGCGAGGGAGGTGCGCAGGCCCAGGCGGGCCAGGGCGGTGGCCATGTTGGCGACGCCGCCGGGGCTGGACCCCATGCCGCGCGCCCAGGACTCGGTGCCGCGCACGGGGGCGGAGTCCAGGCCGGTGAAGACGATGTCGAGGAAGACCGTGCCCGTGAGGTACACGTCCCAGGGCGGGTCGGCGGGCGTGCGCCGGGCGGCGAGCGGGTCGACGTGGGCCCGGCGGTACGCCCCCGGTGCCATGGTCGGCGGCCCCGGGGGCGGGGGTTCCTCTCCGGTGGGCACGGTGGGCCTGGTCACGGTGCGCTCCCTGACGTGGTGCGGATCTGGCCAGTGTGCACCACGCCGCCGGCAACACCGCGGTGATCGCCGCCGCGCCCCGTGCTCCGCCTCCACCAGCGCGGTCGGCGGCCCGCGGCCGGTCCGGGCCCGCCGAGCAGGACGGGCGCCCGGCACCCGGCTCCGGCGCCCGGCGCCGCGCTTCCGGCCGTTCCTCACCCCCCGGCGCCCACCAGGTCGAGGCCGCGGGTCAGGAGGGCGGCGAGGTCGGCCAGGTCGCCGGGGGCGGGGTCGGTGAGCGGGGCGCGGACGGGGCCGACGCGGTGGCCGCGCAGCCGGGCGGCGGCCTTCACCAGGGAGACGGCGTACCCCGGCACGCGGTCGCGGATCTCGACGAGCGGGACGTAGAAGTCGCGCAGCAGGGTCCTGGTGGTGTCGGTGTCCCCGTCGCGCAGCGCGGCGAAGAAGGCGGTCGCGATCTCGGGGGCGAAGGCGTGCACGGCGGAGGAGTAGGCGGGGACGCCGACGGCGGCGTAGGCGCGCGCCTGGATCTCGGCGGTGGCGGCGCCGTTGAAGAACAGGAAGTCCCCGGGGGCGGCGAGGGTGAGCCGCTGGAGCCGGTCGAGGTCACTGTGGCCGTCCTTGAGTCCGACGACCCCCGGGAGGGCTGCGATGCGGCGGACCGAGTCGGCGGTGAAGGCCACCTGGCCGCGCTGGTAGGCGATGAGCGGGAGCGGGGTGCGGGCGGCGAGCTGTGCCAGCTGGGCGACCAGGCCGTCCTGCGGGGCGGTGACGAGGTAGTGCGGCAGGACGAGGAGGGCGTCGGCGCCCGCCTCCCCGGCGATCCGCGCGAAGCGGGCGGCCTGGGCCCAGCCGTAGCCGACGCCGGCGACGACCGGCACGCGGCCCGCGGCCTCCTCGACGGCGAGGCGGACGACGACCCGGTACTCGTCCTCGTCCAGCGAGAAGAACTCGCCGGTGCCGCAGGCGGGGAACAGGGCGCCGGGGCCGGCGGCGAGCTGGGCGGCGAGATGGGCGCGGCAGCCCTCCGGGTCCAGCGAGCCGCCGTCGTCGAAGCTCGTCAGCGGGAAAGACAGCACGCCCCGCGCCATGCCGTCCCGCAGCCGCCGGGCCGTGTCCGTGTGCAGGCTCACCGCGAACGTCCCCCTATCGAGACATCGGTCATGTATGAGAATGGAGATTAGATACACGAACCAGGACCGTCAACGGCGCGGTCCGCCGGATTACCATCGCCCCATGTCGGAGACAGGCGGCGGGGTCCGCGAGGTGAAGTCCGCGGCACGCACCGTCGAACTGCTGGAACTCCTCTCCGTGCGCGGCGACCGCCCGGCGCGGCTCCGGGAACTCGCCGACGAGCTCGGCGTGCCGCGCAGTTCCATGTACGCGCTGCTCCAGACCCTGATCGCGCGGGGCTGGGTGCGCACCGACGTCACCGGCTCGCTCTACGGCATCGGCATCCACGCCCTGCTGACCGGTACCGGCTACCTGGACGCGGACCCGCGGGTGCGGCTCGTACGGCCGTATCTCGACGAGGCGTCCCAGGCCCTCGGCGAGACGGTGCACATGGCGCGGCTGGACGGCGCGGACGTCGCCTACCTCGCCACCCGCGAGTCGCACGCCCACCTGCGGACCATCAGCCGGGTCGGGCGCCGGCTGCCGGCCCACGCCGGCGCCCTGGGCAAGGCGCTGCTCGCCGAACGCCCCGACGGCGCCCTGCCCGAGGGCCCGTACCGCGCGCTGACACCCCGCTCGCACACCACCCGCGCGTCGCTCGCCGCCGACCTGGCCGGCGTCCGGGAGCGCGGCTGGTCGGTCGACCGCGAGGAGAGCGTGACCGGCATCGCCGGCTTCGGCTTCGCGCTGCGCTACGAGACCCCCGCCCAGGACGCCATCAGCTGCTCGGCGCCGGTGGCCCGGCTGTCGGCACGGCACGAGGAGCGGATCGTCGCGGTGATGCGGGAGATCCGCGCGAAGATCGAGGCGAGGGCTCCCGGCAGCGCCGGATCGGTGCATTGGCGCAGCTGAGGAGGGGGATCGAGGGCACGGCGGCGCACCGCTGAAAGCCCTTTCGGCACCCCTCCGGGGCGCACTCCGCTACCCGGACCACCCCACCCCAAACAGAATGTGTCCCAGATCACACCCCCCGCGCTTTTTCGGGCCTCCCCCCGCTTGATACAAATTGCCCGCGCGTTCCTGTCCGTCGACGGCCTGCGCCCCTCCCCCTTCCTGTGCCTTCTTGTGCCGCTCCTTTCGCATGCCCTGGGAACGCCCGTGTTCGCCCCTCGCACCACCCCCTGGCCCCTCGTCGCCCTTTTCACGGCCGGGTACCTCGCTCCGTATCTGCTGCCGACGGTCGTCGGCAGGCTCGACTCCGGACTTCCGCTCTCCCCCACCCAGGCCGGCGCCGTCGGCAGCGCGCTGCTGCTGAGTTCGGCCTCGGCGGGCTTCTCGCTGGCCTCCCGCGTCGAGCGCCTCGGCGCCCGCAGGCTGGCCCGCGCCGGTCTCGCGCTGGCGGTGCTCGGCTACGGCGGCGCGGCCCTCGCGCAGACCGTGCCGGCCGTCGTCCTCGGCGTCCTGGCGGGCGGCTTCGGCTCCGGTACGGCCACGGCGGTCGCCGCCACCCGGATCGCCGCCGAGCGCGACCCGCACCGGGTCACCACGGTCGGCCTGCTCAGCGTCTCCGCGCTGGCGGGCGCCGTCTATCTGACGGTCCCGCGGCTCGGACCCGGCCACGGGCTTCCGCTGGCCGCGATCGCGCTGACCGCCCTCGCCGTCTGGCCCGTGACCGGGCGGCTGCCCGCGGACGGCCCCGCCGTCGAGGCCCGCCGCCCGTCCGGCCCGCTCCCCCACCGCCGCGCCGGTCTCGTCCTGGCCGCCTGCATGCTGGGCTGGTCCCTCGCCCAGAACTCCCTGTGGGGCGTCAGCGGCCGGATCGGGCTGACGCAGGCGCAGCTCAGCGAGACCACCGTCGGCGTCGTGTTCGCCGTGGCGCTCGGCGCCGGCCTGCTCGGCGTGACGGTGGCGGGCGCGCTCGGCCCGCGGCTCGGCCTGGCGGTGCCGATCGGCGCGGGCACGGTCCTCATCGCGGGCTGCATCGCGCTCAGCGCGTCCGCCACCGACCTGACGGGCTTCGCCGGCGGCGAGATCGCCTGGAACACGCTCTACCCGGTCGTCCTGTCGTACGTCATCGGCCTGGCCGCCTCCCTCGACCCGCGCGGCCGGTGGGCGGTGCTCGTCGGCTCGGCGTCGTCGCTGGGCACGGCGGCGGGCCCGCTCACCGGAAGCGTGCTGTCGGCGGCGGCGGGCTTCCCGGTCATGGGCGCCGTCCTCGCCGCGGGGCTGCTCGTCGTCGCGGTGCCGATGACGGCGGTCGCGCTGGGCAGCCGCTCCCGGACGGCCGCGGAGACCGCCGTCGCGGCCGAGGCGGTCGAGGTCGTCGAGATCCCGCTGGACAGCGCCGGGGCCGCCCCGGCCGCGCCCGCCCGGCTGACCCCGACCGCCTGAGCGACGACCCCGCTAGCGGAACTCGTAGCTCTCGACCTCGGCCAGGTAGCGTGCCCGCAGCTCCTCGTCGTCCTCCAGGAAGGAGGCGAGGAAGGAGTTGCGGGCCAGCTCCCGCAGCCGCTCGTCGCCGAGTCCCAGGGTCCGGCGCACGGCGTCGAAGGTGTCGCCGGCGTATCCGCCGAAGTAGGCCGGGTCGTCGGAGTTGAGCGTGCACATCAGCCCGGCGTCGAGCATGGCGGGCAGCGGGTGCGCGGCCAGGGTGTCGACGGTCCGCAGCCGTACGTTGGACAGCGGGCACAGCGTCAGCGGGACCCGCTCCCGCACCAGCCGCGCCACCAGGTCCGGGTCCTCCGTGCAGCGCAGCCCGTGGTCGACGCGCTCGACACCGAGCACGTCCAGGGCCTCGGTGATGTAGGCGGGCGGCCCCTCCTCACCGGCGTGCGCGACCCGGCGCAGCCCGAGCGCGGCGGCGGCGTCGAAGACCTCCCGGAACTTCGCCGGCGGATGGCCGACCTCGGCCGAGTCCAGGCCGACGCCGGTGATCCGGTCGAGATACGGCTCGGCGGCCCGCAGCGTCGCCATGGCCGACTCGGCGGACTCGTCGCGCAGGAAGCACATGATCAGCCGGGTGGAGACGCCGTGCTCGGCCCGGCTGCGCTCCAGCGCCCGCCACAGTCCCCCGACGACCGTGCCCAGCCCGACGCCGCGCGCGGTGTGGGCCTGCGGGTCGAAGAAGATCTCCGCGTGCCGCACTCCCTGGGCCGCCGCGCGGGCCAGATAGGCGTGCGCGAGGTCGGCGAAGTCCTGCTCGGTGCGCAGCACGGCCATGAGCTCGTAGTACAGGTTCAGAAAGGACTGGAGGTCCTCGAACCGGTAGGCGGCGCGCAGTGCGTCGGTGTCGGCGTAGGGGAGCGTCACACCGTTGCGGGCGGCCAGTTCGAAGGCCAGCTCAGGTTCGAGTGTGCCTTCGATGTGGAGGTGCAGTTCTGCTTTCGGGAGGGACATCAGAGCATCGTACGGCGCTCTCACCGACGTTTCGGCAGCGGTACCCGCAGAAGATCATGGGCCACGGTGAGCTCCCCGTCGAAGCCGGCGGAGCGTGCCTGGCGCTCGAACCCGTCCCCGGCGTCGGCGTAGCGCTGGCTGAAGTGGGTGAGCACGAGGTGCCGTACGCCGCAGTCGGCGGCGACCCGGGCGGCCTGGCCCGCGGTCAGGTGGCCGTGCTCCTCGGCGAGCGCGGTGTCCTCGTCCAGGAAGGTGGACTCGATGACGAGCAGGTCGCAGCCGTCGGCGAGGGCGTGCACGCCGTCGCACAGGCGGGTGTCCATCACGAAGGCGAACCGCTGTCCGCGCCGCGTCTCGCTGACGTCGTCGAGCCGGACGCCGCCGAGCACGCCGTCGCGCTGGAGGCGGCCGACGTCCGGGCCGGTGATGCCGTGCGCGGCGAGGCGTTCGGGCAGCATGCGGCGCCCGTCGGGTTCGACGAGGCGGTAGCCGTAGGACTCGACGGGGTGCGAGAGCCGGGCGGTGTGCAGGGTGTACGCGCCGGTGTCGGCGACGACGCCGTCGGTTTCGACCGGGGCCTCGGCGAGGTCGACGGTCTCGCGGTACGCCGTGGCGTACCGCAGCCGGTCGAAGAAGACCTGTCCGGAGCGCGGGTAGTGGGCGGTGACCGGGTGCGGCACCCGGTCGAGGTTGATCCGCTGGATGACGCCGGCGAGCCCGAGCGAGTGGTCGCCGTGGAAGTGCGTGACGCAGATGCGGTTCAGGTCGTGCGCGGCGACGCCCGCCCGCAGCATCTGGCGCTGGGTGCCCTCGCCGGGGTCGAAGAGGATGCCCTCGCCGTCCCAGCGCAGCACGTACCCGTTGTGGTTGCGGTGCCGGGTCGGGACCTGGCTGGCGGTGCCGAGGACGACGAGTTCACGGACGGACACGGGGGCGTCCCGCTATCCGGGGGGCCACTGCAGGCCGCGGCCGCCCAGGACGTGCGCGTGGGCGTGGAAGACGGTCTGGCCCGCGCCCGCACCGGTGTTGAACACCGTGCGGTAGCTCTCCAGCTTCTCCTCCTCGGCCACGGCACCGGCCTCGCGCACGACGTCGGCGGCGAGCGCGGGCTCGGCGGCGGCCAGCGCGGCGGCGTCCCGGTAGTGCGCCTTGGGGATGACCAGGATGTGAGTGGGCGCCTGGGGGTTGATGTCCCGGAAGGCGAGGGTCGTCTCCGACTCCCGCACGACCGTGGCCGGGACCTGCCCCGCGACGATCTTGCAGAACAGACAGTCGTCCTGTGGCTCCCCTGCCATGGTCCCTCCGGGATTCGGGCGGCGCTTGACGAAGGTCATCGTATCGCCGGCCGCGCGGGCGCCGCGGCCGGGCGCGCACCGGCCGGTTCCGCCGCCCCGTCAGCCGGGCGGACCGGGCGGTGTCCTGGCCGGGCGCTCCTCCAGGGCGGCCAGCGCCAGCCGGACCGCCTCGTCGAGCTGGGCGTCGCGGCCGGCCGCCCAGTCCTGCGGCCGCTGCGGGACCTCGACGTCCGGGTCGACCCCGTGGTTCTCCACGTCCCAGCCGTAACCCTCCAGCCAGATCGCGTACTTGGGCTGGGTGACGAGGGTGCCGTCGACCAGCCGGTAGCGGCTGTCGATGCCGATCACCCCGCCCCAGGTCCGCGTGCCGACGACCGGGCCGAGGCCGAGCGCCCGGATCGCGGCGTTGACGATGTCCCCGTCGGAGCCGGAGAACTCGTTCGCCACCGCCACCACCGGCCCGCGCGGGGCGTCCTGCGGATAGCTGGACGGCCGCATCCCGCGCGGGAGTTCCCAGCCGACGATGCGCCGGGCCAGCTTCTCCACGACGAGTTGCGAGGTGTGCCCGCCGCCGTTCTCGCGGACGTCCACGACCAGTCCCTCGCGGGCCACCTCGACCCGCAGGTCCCGGTGGATCTGCGCCCAGCCCGGGGCCTGCATGTCGGGGACGTGCAGATAGCCGAGCCGCCCGCCGGAACGCTCGTGCACGTACGCCCGCCGGTCGGCGACCCACGCGTGGTAGCGCAGCGGCTGCTCGTCGGCGACGGGCACCACGACGGCGTGCCGGACGTCCCCGCCGCCAGCCGGCGAGACCGTCAGCTCCACGGCCTTGCCCGCGGTGCCCACCAGCAGCGGACCGGGGCCGGTGACCGGGTCCACCGGTACCCCGGCCACCGCCGTGACGGCGTCCCCGGCGCGCACGGCGACCCCGGGCGCGGCCAGCGGTGAGCGCGCGTCCGGGTCGGAGGTCTCCGAGGGGAGAATCCGGTCGATGCGCCAACTGCCGTCCTCGTGGCGGGAGATGTCGGCGCCCAGCAGGCCCTGCCGCGAGGCGCCGGCGTGCCCGCCGCGCGGGGAGACGTAGGCGTGCGAGGTGCCGAGTTCGCCCTGCACCTCCCACAGCAGGTCGACCAGGTCGTCATGGGTGGCCACCCGGTCCAGCAGCGGCCGGTAGCGGTCCAGTACGCCCGTCCAGTCGACGCCGCCCATGTCCGGGCGCCAGAAGTGGTCGCGCATGACGCGGCCGGTCTCCTCGAACATCTGCCGCCACTCCGCGGCCGGGTCGACCCGCTGCCTGATCCGGCTCAGGTCGACGGCCGGGCTCGCGTCGCCGTCCTCGTCGCCCGGGGCCCGCCGGTCGCTGGGGACGACCCGCAGGCGGTCGTCGCTCCACAGCAGCACCCGCTTGCCGTCGCCGCTCACCTCGAAGTGGTCGGCGTCGCCGGCGAGATGCTCCACCCGGCGCTGGAGGAGGTCGTAGCGCTCCAGCTCGGCCCTGGGCTCGGGGTCGTCGGGGGTGGCGCGCGCGGAGCCCAGGGCGCCGCGCACGGGGTGGCGCAGCCAGAGCACGCCGTCCTTCGCGGTCCGCAGATCGCTGTAGCGGGCGGCCTCGACGGGGAAGGGCACGATGCGGTCGGCGAGTCCTTCGAGGTCGATCCGGGTGGCGGGGGTGCCCTCGCTGTCGGGTGTCTCGTCCTTGTCGGGGGCGTCGAAGGGGCGGCCGTGCCGCTGCGGGCCGAAGGGGGACGGGGTGGTCGCGGCGAGGGGGATCAGATGGGGGCGGGAGGCGACCACGAACGCGAGGTCGAAGACATGCTCGTCGTAGACCGGGTCGAACGCGCGCGACGACAGGAACACCAGGTGCTTGCCGTCGTGCGTGAACGCGGGCGCGTGGTCCTGGAAGCGCAGCGGGGTCGCCTCGGCGACGGCGAGGTCGGTGGTGTTGGCGAGCTTGAGCTGGGCCAGCGGGCGCGGGCCGGGGTGGGACCAGGCGAGCCAGGCGGAGTCGGGCGAGAAGACCAGCCCGCCGACCTCCCCGTCGGGGCTGCGGTCGACCTCGCGCACCTCGCCGCTCGCCCGCTCGACCAGCAGGAGGCGCCCGTCGTGCGCGGCGACGGCGGCGCGGCTGCCGTCGGGGGCCATGGCCAGCTCCAGGACCCGGCCGAGCGCTCCCGCGGCGAGCCGGCGCGGGGTGGCTCCGGGCGCGAGCCCGGTGGCCGGGGCGAACTCCAGCGCGTCGTCGCCCTCCGCGTCCGTCACCCACACCACCCACTCCTCGCCGTCGGCGCGGAAGGTGCGCGGCAGCCGGGCCCGCACCCCGGGCTCGGCGGCGAGCGCGCGGGCCGGGCCGGAGCGGTGGGTGACCCAGTGCACCGCGCCGCGCACGGAGACCGCGCTGCCGCGCGCGGTGTGGTCGGGGGCCGCCGAGTCGGCCCAGCGCGCGGCGTTCAGCTGGTACGGCTGCCGGTCGGTGCGCTGGCCGCCGAGCCGGACGGCGACCGGGCGCGGCTCGGCCGAGTCGAGGTCGTCCAGCAGCCACAGGTCACCGGCGCACGCGTACACCACCCGGGTGCCGTCGCTCGCGGCGTGCCGGGCGTAGAAGCCGTCGAGCGGGGTGTGCCGGCGCAGTTCGGAGCCGTCGGCGCGCGAGGAGTACACGGCGCCCACGCCCTCGTGGTCGGAGAGGAACGCGACCCGCTCCCCCACCCACATGGGGTCCTCCAGGTTCCCGTCCAGCTCCGCGTGCAGCCGTACGAAGTCCCCGGTGCTCACGCCGTCGCCGTCCCGGTCGATCCACAGCTTGCCCGCGGTGCCGCCCCGGTAGCGCTTCCAGCGGGCCGCCTCCAGTCCCATGGGCGCGGAGGCCAGCAGCAGGTGCGGCCCGTGCGCGACGGCGCCGACGGGGCCGTACGGCAGGACCTCGGCGGGTCCGCCGTCCAGCGGCACGGTGTGCGCCCAGGTGCGGCGGCGGCCTCCCTGGCCGTGGGTGCTGATCGCGAGGACGCGGCCGTCGGGGGTCCAGCCGCACACCCGGGTCTGCCCGCTGCCCCAGTGGGTCAGGCGCCTGGAGGGGCCGCCGTCGACCGGCGCGACATGCACCTCGGGGGCGCCGTCGCGGGTGGAGGTCCAGGCGACGGCCGTGCCGTCCGGGGAGACGCGGGGCGGGCCGACGGGGACGTTGTCGGCGCTGATCCGCCAGGCACGGCCGCCGTCGAGGGGGGCGGCCCAGACGTCGTCCTCCGCGGTGAAGGCGACGAGGCCGCCGTGCGGATGGGGATGGCGCACATACGAGGGCGCGGCGGGCGCGGCGGGCGCCGAAGACGGGGAAGGCGGGAAAGACGGGGAGGGTGCGGCCGGGGCGGGCGTCGCGGGCTGTGTCACGCGATCACCCTAGGGAAGCGGGGCACGCGCGGACAGACCTTCGGGGCAGTTGCCCGAACTCCCCTCCCGGTCCGCTCACTTGCCCTCCGGCCAGCAGTTCGGACGCTGTTCGCAGTACACGGTCCTGGTGACGGTCACCGTGACGGTGGGGGCGGGCGGCCGCCCGGCGCCGGGCGGTGCGGCGGGTGAGGGCGTGGCGTCGCAGTCGCCGAGCCCGTTGACCCGCAGCCGCTCCCTGCCGCCGATCTCGGCGATCACGAGCCCGCGCACGCAGGCGCCGCTGACGGCCCGGGTGACCCGGGCGGTGACCCTGATGTCCTCGCCGTCGCCGGTCCGGCCCCCGCAGTCGACCCTGACGACGGTGTCCTCGCTCGCGGTCGGGGAACTGCCGCCGCCGTAGGAGCCGGTGCAGTCGAGCCACCGCACGTCGGCCTTCCGCCGCTCCAGCTCCGCGGTCACGGTCTGGTCGGTGGTGAACGCGGCGCCCGCCGTGCTGAGCCCGCCCGGGTCGCAGCCGGTCAGCGCGGCCACGGCGGCGACGGCGAGCCCCGCCACACCGGCCGCCCGCGCACGAGGCACCGCACGCCGGGCCGAACGGCCCCGAATCCTCCGGAAAGCCCCCATGGGCGCGCAGCCTGCCACTGTCCCGGCCGTCGCGGTAGGGCGCGTGC
>NZ_AGBF01000149.1 GCF_000225525.1 Streptomyces zinciresistens K42
GCGCGTGCCGGGCGCGCCCGTCGCGGAAGTCGTCCCGGCCCTCCTCGCGCGGGGTGCCGTCGTACGTCCCGTACATCCCGTACGTCCCGTACATCCCGTACGTCCCGGACCTCTCGGTACCGCTCACACCGCGCCCCCCGTGTCCCGGCGGCGTGCCCGGGGCCGCCGCGGTGTCGTGGGCGGTGGACAGCAGTTGCAGACCCAGGCGGAGCCGGCGGCGGGCCTCGTCCTCGGTGACGCCGAGGTCGGCGGCGGTCTGCCGGTAGTCGCGGCGCTGGAAGTAGGCCAGCTCCAGGGCGTGGCGCAGCGGGGTGGGCATGGACTGGACGATGTAGTCGGCGCGGGCGGCGACGGAGGCGTGGCGGACCTTGCGCTCCAGGTCCTCGGTGGAGCCCCGGCCGGCCCGGACCAGGGCCGCGGTCTCCGTGGCGCGCAGCCGCCGCACGGCCAGGCGGTGGGTGAGCGTCGCCATCCAGGAGCGCAGCGGGCCCTGCCCGGGGTCGTAGGACTCGGGGTGCTCCCAGACATGGGTGAAGACGTCGCGGGTGAGGCGGTCGGCGGCGTGCTCGTCGCCGAGCACGGTGTGGGCCAGGCCGTGCACGAGGGAGGCGAAGCGGTCGTAGAGCTCGCCGAGGGCCGCCGCCTCGCCGCGGGCCAGCCGCTGCTGCATCGTGCGGTCCCAGCGGGGCGGTGCGTCCTTCTTCGCCATGCGGCCCCCCTCCGGAGCCCGGGAGCGGGCTCTCACCGGTCCGTTCCTGTCCAGCGTGCGTCCACCGTCCCTCCGAATGTAGTCGGCACGTGCGAGGACACACGCCCCTTTGTCGCAATGTGCGCCCCTGCCGGAGCCGACGCTGGTGGCGCACCTCTCCCTCGTGATAAAGGGCTCCGCCCCCGCTCGGCTACCCGGGCACCGGGTGATCAGGCACGATCGAACAGGATCGAATGCGATGGAAACAAGCCTTATCCGATCGGTGGCCGTTTTCTGGAAGGAGTTTCAGGGAACAGCCGCTGGGCAGCCGCGCTGCATGGAGGCGTAGGCAGGGCTTCCGTTTCGACCCGAGAGGCGTGGTGGTGACCTTGAAAGTGACCGGTGGCGAGCGGGGCGACTGGTCCGTGCTCCAGGTCTCGGGCGAGCTGGACCTGGTGACCTCGCCGGTGCTGCGGCAGCATGTCCACGACGTGGTGGCGGAGGGACGGCACGATCTCGTCCTCGACCTGTCCGAGGTCCTGTTCTGCGACTCCTCGGGCGTGGGGGTCCTCATCGCCTCCCGCCGCCTCATACGCTCCTGCCAGGGCAGCCTGCGGCTGATACTCCCGGACCAGGGAGCGGCGGAGGGCTCGCACGTCAACCGGGTGCTGGGCGCGCTGGGGGTCCGCCGGCTGTTCGAGGTCTACCCGGACGTCACGGCGGCGGTCGCGGACGACGCCCGCCCCCTGTCGGCCTGAGCCCGGCGGCACCGCCCGTTGGCACAGCGTCGTCCCGGAATTCCCCCGGTCCCGGTACAAGCGCCGCTTTCGCCTGCCCGGAGGTGTCCGGGCGTCGTACGCTCCGTGCCGGAAGCACCCCGACATGACGTTAGGCGGCCCGAGAAGACATGGTCAGCAGCGAGTACGAGCGCAGGATCGCCGACCGGTTCGCCACCTTCGACCAGGACGGCAACGGCTACATCGACCGGTCGGACTTCAACGCGGCGGCCAAGGCGTTGCTCGCGGAGTTCGGCACGGCGGCCCGCTCCGACAAGGGCCAGGCGCTGTACGGCGGGGCCGAGGCGTTCTGGCAGGGCATGGCCGGGATGGCGGACCGCGACGGCGACCAGCGCATCACCCGCGCGGAGTTCGTGGACGGCGCGGTCAAGCGCCTGCGGGACAACCCCGACCGGTTCGCCGAGATCGCCCGCCCCTTCCTGCACGCGGCCCTCGCCGTGGCCGACCCGGACGGCCGCGGTGGCGCGTCCGTCACGGACGCCTCGCGCGTCCTGGTCTGCCTCGGGGTGGCGGACGACCTCGCCGCGGCCGCCGCGGCGACCCTGGACACGGACGGCGACGGCCGGGTGGCGGAGAGCGAGATCGTGACCGCGTTCGCCCGCTACTTCACCGTGCCCGAGTGAGCAGCCCGGTTACCCGGGCGGCGAGAAGCGCTCCCGCAGCCGATACTTGAGCACCTTGCGCAGGGCGTCGTTGCGCGGGAGGGCGTCCACCACCTCCAACCGCTCCGGCAGCTTGTGGGGGGACAGCCCTTGCGCGCGCAGGTACGACGCCACCTCCTCCAGGGTCAGCTCCGGGGCGCCGGCCGGCTGCTCCACGACCGCGCAGACGCGCTCACCGCGCTCGGGGTCGGGCAGCCCGACCACCGCCGCCCCGGCGACCGCCGGGTGGCGGTGCAGCAGGTCCTCGATCTCCTTCGCCGAGATGTTCTCGCCCTTGCGGATGATCACGTCCTTCAGCCGCCCGGTCAGCACCAGATGGCCGCTGTCGGTGAGGTGCCCGAGGTCGCCGGTGCGCAGGAAGCCCTCCGCGTCGAAGGCCGCCGCCGACTGCGCCGGGTCCAGATAGCCCCGGCACACCGCCTCCCCGCGCAGCCTGATCTCGCCCGCCACGATCCGCACCTCCATGCCCGCGGGCGGGCGCCCCTCGGTGGTCGCCAGGTTCTCCGCCGTGTCGTCCGGGTCGCCCATGGTGATCATCGGCACCTCGGTCATGCCGTAGCCGTGGGTGAGCTGCACGCCCATCTCGCGGACCACCTCGTGGTACAGCTCCGGCGGCTTGGGCGCCCCGCCGCCCGCGAGCAGCCGCAGCGAGGGGACGGCCCGGGTGCCGGGCGGCTGCCTGCGCTGCTCGGCGAGGAACATCGCGTAGAAGGCCGTCGAGCCGCCCGCGATCGTCACGCCGTGCGCGCGGTGGGCCGCCAGCGCCCCGGGCAGCGCGAACTGCTCGAACAGCACTGCGGGGAAGCCGTAGAGCAGCACCATGACCAGGTAGTCGGGGCCGCCGATGTGCGCGTACGGGAAGGCGATCGAGCCGACGTCGGCCGGGGTGGGGCGCAGCGCGTGGCCGAGGCAGGAGCCGCCCGCGATCAGCGAACGGTCGGTGTGCAGAACCCCCTTGGGGTCGGAGGTCGTCCCGGAGGTCCAGTAGATCCAGCGCACCGAGGTGCCCTCGGCCGGCGGCGGGGGCAGCACGGCGGGATCGCCGTCCGGCAGCGTGCCGTAGGCGTCGAGGACGCCCTTCGCGCCGAGCCGGCGGGCCATCGCGGTGTGGTCGAAGCCCCGCCAGAGCCCCGGCACCGCGAAGAACTCCGCCTTCGACTCCCGCAGCGCGAAGCCGACTTCGCGGTCCCGGTAGAACGGGATGACCGGCGACTGCACGGCGCCGAGACGGGCCAGCGCGAAGGACAGCACGGCCGTCTCGATCCGGGTGGGCAGCTGCCAGGCGACGACGGTGCCGGGCCGTACGCCCAGCCCGTACAGCCCGGCCGCGGCCCGCTCGGCGCGGGCGCGCAGCTCCCCGAAGGAGAGCACCCGCTCGTCCTGGAGGAGGGCGGGCCTGTCGGGGGTGAGGCCGGCGCGGCGGTCGAGCAGCTCCCAGAGCGTGCGCGAGGAACTCAGCGTGTGCGCGGTGTCGTTCAAGACGGCCCCCTGTCGCCGAACGGTCGACCCCGTCAACTGACGGTCTGTCAGATCGTGGGCAGAGCGTAGGGCGGGATGCCTTGTCGGTCCAGGGGTGCGGGACTTAGCCTTCCGGGCAGAGCACCATCTGACGCAGCATCAGATACGGAGGGCTCCGCGATGGACCTCGCACACACGCCGCAGGAGGAGGAGTTCCGGGCCCGGCTGCGGCGGTGGCTGGCCGAGGTGCTCCCCGCCCTGCCGTCCAAGCCCCCGCCGGACGACTGGCCCGCCCGCCGCGCCTACGACCTCGGCTGGCAGCGCAGGCTCCACGACGCCGGATACGCCGACGTCCACTGGGACGCCTCCCCGACCACCCGGCTGATCTTCCTGGAGGAGACCGAACGGGCGGGCGCGCCCTACGTGGGCGCCGGATTCGTCGGGCTGCTCCACGCCGGTCCGACCATCGCCGCCGAGGGGACCGCCGCCCAGCGCGCGCGCTGGCTGCCGCCGATCCTGCGCGGCGAGGAGGTCTGGTGCCAGGGCTTCAGCGAACCGGACGCCGGATCGGACCTCGCGGCGCTGCGCACCCGCGCCCGCCGCGACGGCGACGACTACGTGGTGAGCGGCTCCAAGATCTGGACCTCGCACGCCGAAGTCGCCGACTGGTGCGAGCTGCTGGTGCGCACCGACCCCGACGCCCCCCGGCACCGCGGCATCAGCTGGCTCGCCATGCCCATGGACGCCCCCGGCATCACCGTACGGCCGCTGCGGACCCTGGCCGGCTCCGCCGAGTTCGCCGAGGTCTTCCTCGACGAGGTCCGGGTCCCCGTCGCCAACCGCGTCGGCGAGGAGAACGACGGCTGGCGCGTCACCATGGTCACCCTGTCCTTCGAACGCGGCACGGCCTTCGTGGGCGAGGTGGTGGCCTGCCGCCGGGTGCTGGGCGAACTGGCCGCGCGGGCCCGGGAGAACGGCCGCTGGGACGACGCCGCGCTGCGCCGCCGACTGGGCCGGCTGAACGCCGAGTTCCGGGCGCTGTGGCGGCTGACCCAGTGGAACGTGGGCGAGGCCGGGAGCACCGGCGGCGTCCCCGGCGCCGCGGGCTCCCTGTTCAAGCTGCGCTACTCGCACGCCCGCCAGGAGCTCTACGACACCGCCGCCGACGTCCTCGGGCCCGAGTCGCTCGACCTGGACCGGCCCTGGGTGCTCGACCGGCTCTCCTCGCTGTCGTACACCATCGCCGCGGGCACCTCGCAGATCCAGCACAACATCGTGGCCGAGCGGCTCCTCGGACTGCCGAAGGGGAGGTGACCCGTGCGCCTGCAACCGACCGGCGACCAGATGGCGTTGCGGGACGGGACGCGCGCCCTGCTCGCGCGGCGCTTCGGCCCGCGGGCGCTGCGGGCGGCCGTGCGCGAGCCGGGCCGGCTGGACCGGGCGCTGTGGCGGGCGCTCGGGGACGCCGGGTTCTTCGCGCTGCGGCTGCCGGAGGCCGGGGGAGGTGTCGGACTCGGCCTGCCGGAGGCGGTGTTGGTGTTCGAGGAGGCGGGCCGCGCGCTGCTGCCGGGGCCGCTGGTCGCCACCCATCTCGCGGCGGGCCGGGTGCCGGGCGCCGCGACCGGCGAGACGGTCGTGACGGACGTCGGCGGCTGCGGCCTCGTGGAGTGGCTGGCGCGGGCGGACGTGGTCCGGGGGGACGCGGCGGGCGCGGAGCCGCTGCGCTCGGCCGATCCGCTGACCCCCCTGCACCGCGCCCCGGCGGCCGTCGAGGCCGATCCGGCCGCCGTGCTCCTGACCGCCGCCGAGCAGCTGGGCAGTGCCACACGCCTGTGCGAGCTGGCCGTGCAACACGCCCGGACCCGTGAGCAGTTCGGGCGGCCGATCGGGACCTTCCAGGCGGTGCAGCACCTGTGCGCGGGGATGCTGGTGCGCACGCAGACCGCCCGCGCCGCCGTCCACGCGGCGGCCGTCACGGCCGACCCCGCCGACATCCACACCGCCCGGCTGCTCGCCGACGAGGCCGCCGTACGCGGGGCCCGCGACTGCCTCCAGGTCCACGGCGGCATGGGATTCACCTGGGAGTTCGAGATCCATCTGCATCTGAAACGCACATGGGTGCGAACGTACCGTGCGGGACCCGCCACGCAAAGTGAGGAGTTCCTGGCTGCCGATCTGCTCGCGGGAACCCCCTGAAACCCGCTGGTCTGCGGTGTCGCTGACGGCCCCTGAGTGAATGTCACGGATTGTGGCAACGGGGGATTACGGAGCGTTGATGTCGGGTCGTGTCCAGCGCGTTGCCCGTCACGGCCCGGAGTCGGCGGCCCGCTCCGGTACCGTGGGTGGGATGCGAGTGGTTCCGGGTACGAGCCACGCCGGAGCCGCCCTCGGGGCGGCCGCGAATCCGGCGGTACTCTCCCGTGTTCTCAAGGCGGACCGGCGCCCCGCCCCCGCCTGTTCGACTCCCCGTGGCAAGCGTCGCACAGTATGCCGCAGGGGTAATCCTTCGCGCGGGAATATGCCCGAAGCGCTTGTTGGGGTGACGGAACGTCAACCATGCTGGCGGTCAGGGGATTCACGTTCCGTGACCCTGGCTCTGGCTGTTGTTCTGGCCATGAAAAAAATGGCTAGGATCGTGGCCCTCGTGAAGCGCGGGGCTATGTGTCCGCCGGTTCGGATGGTGTGAGCGGTGCAGGTGCTTCAAGTGCAACTGGAGATCCGGCCCGACCCCGCTGAAGTGGGGCGAGCCCGCCGGTGGGCCCGCTCGCGGCTCGCCGGATCCGGTATAGGCGCCGACGAGCCGCTCGCCGAGACGCTGATCCTGCTCGTCTCCGAACTCGTCACCAACGCCGTGGTGCACACCGGCTGCCCCGCCGTGCTGCGCCTGTCCCTGCCCGAAGCCGCCCAGGACCGCGCCCCCGTGCGTCTGGAGGTGGCCGACCGCAGCACCCGCGCCCCGGTGCCGCGCTGCGCCGACGGCGAGGCGACGGGCGGCCGCGGGCTCGCCCTCGTCGACGGCCTCGCGGACCGCTGGGGCTGGAGCGCCGACGGCGCCGGCAAGCGGATCTGGTGCGAACTCGACCGCGCCGGGCGCCCGGAGAGGTCCGCCGTCTGCGGCGGCGGGATCTCCGCCTACGAGGGGTTCGCGTACGAGGCCGTGTGACGGGCGTGTGCGGCCCCCGTGCCGCGCACCCGGTGTGCGGGCATCGGGTCCTCGGCCCTCCCGGGGTGCCACCCCGCGCCGTGCGCGGGTGTGGTGCACGCGTGTGCGCAGCGCCGGGCCGCCGCACCCGGCGGGCATCGGTGCGCCCGGCGTGCTTCCGTGCGCGACCCTCTGCAAAGCGGGCACAAGTGGCAAATCCCCGCTCGGGTGTTGACGTGCCGTGTCCGCCTGATCACGCTGGTGGCCGGCGATCCGCCGCGAGGGGACGGCGAGGGCTCCGGTGACGGGCGTCCTCGGCGAGTGCGGGTCGTGACACGGCGTCGGTTCCCCCGGGGGCCGGGGGAACCGGGGCGGACCCGCCGGGTCAGAGCACGGCCACGGGGGCGACGGGGGACCCGGTGGCTCCGGTGAACGGCTCGGGCGTGGCCGACAGCAGGAACGCGTACCGGCCCGTTTCTCCACAGGCTGTGGACAACTCTTCGAGATTCCAGTTCTGCCCCTGGAGCATCCCCATCTCCACCAGGTCGAGCGCGTGCACCGGCAGCCACAGGTCCTCCGTCTCCGGAGGGAAGATCTCGAAGGTCAGGGTGTCGTTGGCCACGGCCGCCACGTCACGCGCGTGGAACCACTCCGGGGTGCGGATCGACAGACCCGGCGAGGGGTGGCCGTAGGCGTGCCGGTCCCCGGCGAGGCAGAGCCGCATCTGGCCCGTCCGCACGAGCACGATGTCACCCGCGCGCACCCGCGTCCCGGCGAGTTCCTCGGCCGCCTCCAGGTCCTCCGGGGTGACCGCGTGCCCGCCGTCGAGCCGGTCGGTCCCGCGGGCGCGTGCCACGTCCAGCAGCACCCCGCGCGAGACGAGGTGCCCCACCTTGTCGATGCCGCCGAACCCGGCGCCGCCGTGCGCGGTGACGCTCCCGGCCGGGCGCCCGTTGTAGAGCCGGCCGGAGTGCGAGACATGGCTGAGCGCGTCCCAGTGGGTGGCCGCCTGGAGTCCCATGGTCACGGCGTCGTCGCTGCACGCCACGGTGCCCGGCCCGAAGATCTCCTGGTTGATCTGCACCATGACGTGCAGCGGGTTGACCCGGCCGGGGATCATCCCGGTCTGCACACCGTCCTCGCGCAGCGCCAGCGCCAGCGGGACGCGGCGGCCGGTGCGCACACAGGCGGCCGCCTCGCGCACGACCTCGCCGGTGATCAGGTTGAGGGTGCCGATCTCGTCGTCGGCCCCCCAACGGCCCCAGTTGTTCACGCGCTTGGCGATCTCGTGGAACGCGTCCGGCAGTGACATGAGTCCTCCCCGGGGCTTGCCCAGCGGTATCTGACGGGTCGTAGAATCCGAGAAGAATCTAACGGACCGTCAGAAACCGCGGGAAGGGGCCGGGGCGTGGGGAACTTCTTGGCAGGCAGGGTCGTCGCCGTGACGGGCGCCGGCCGGGGCATCGGCCGGGCGGTGGCGCTGGCCGCCGCCGCCGAGGGCGCCCGGGTGGTCGTCAACGACTACGGGGTCTCCGTCGACGGCGCCTCGCCCGCGAGCGGGATCGCCGAAGCCGTGGCCGAGGAGATCGCGGCCGCGGGCGGGCAGGCCGTCGCGGTGGCCGACGACGTGTCCACGATGGCGGGCGGACAGCGGGTCGTGGACACCGCGCTGGCCTCCTGGGGACGTCTCGACGGCGTCGTCTGCGTCGCCGGCATCCTGCGGGAGCGGATGCTGTTCAACATGGCTGAGCAGGAGTGGGACCCGGTCGTCGCCACCCATCTCAAGGGGACGTTCACCGTGTTCCGGGCCGCCTCGGCGGTGATGCGCCGGCAGCGCGCGGGCACCCTGATCGGCTTCACCAGCGGCAACCACCAGGGGTCGGTCTCGCAGGCCAACTACAGCGCCGCCAAGGGCGGGATCATCTCGCTCGTGCGCAGCGCCGCCCTCGGCCTGCACAAGTACGGCGTGAGCGCCAACGCCGTCGCGCCGGTGGCCCGTACGCGGATGTCGGCCAACGTGCCCATGGAGCTCGCCGAGACGGGGGAGCCCGAGGACGTGGCGGCGTTCGTCGTCTACCTGCTGTCCGACGCGGCGCGCGCGCACGGGGTCACCGGGCAGGTGTACACCGTCGCCGGGCCGAAGATCGCGGTGTGGGCCCAGCCGCGAGAGCTGCGCTCCGCCTACGCCGAGGGGTCCTGGACGCCGCAGCGCATCGCGGACGTCCTGCCCGGGACCGTGGGGGTGGACCCGATGCCGATGCTGGCCCGGGTGGCGGCCATGGAGCGGGCCGCGCGGGACGGGGAGCGGCCGAACGCGTAGCGCCCGTCCGGCGGATCAGGCCGGCCGCGGGAGCGGTGCTGATCGGTGCCGGTGCCGGTGCCGGTGCCGGTGGGCGGGGGCCGGGGCGGGCGTGCCGGGGCGGGCCCGCGCCCCCGCGGGCACGGTCCGCCGGACGGGTCCTGGGCGGCGTCCGGGCCGGCGGCCTGCGCTTCCCCGCCCCCCGAAAGGGAGTTCCGACCGTCGCTCGCTTGGGAGGTTGCCGTGGACTTTGGATTCACCGCCGGGGACGAGGAGTTCCGCGCGCGGGCGCGGGCCTGGCTCGCCGGGCACCCCGCACCCGGACCGGACCGCCGCGCCTGGGAGCGCACACTCGGCAAGGCCGGGTGGATCGGGCTCGGTTGGGAGCGCGGCGGGTTCGGGAACCGGGTCGCCTCCCTCACCGAACAGGTCGTGTGGGCCGAGGAGTACGCCCGCTCCGGCGCGCCCCCGCGCTCCGGGCACATCGGGGAGAGGCTGCTGGCGCCCACGCTGCTCGCGCACGGCACCGGGGAGCAGCAGGAGCGCTTCCTGCCGCCGGTGGCCGCCGGTGAGGAACTGTGGTGCCAGGGGTACAGCGAGCCCGGCGCGGGATCGGACCTCGCCGGGATCCGCACGAAGGCGGAACGGGCCGGGGACGGCACGTACCGGATCACCGGCCAGAAGATCTGGACCTCCCTGGCCCACGAGGCCGACTGGTGCTTCGTGCTGGCCCGCACCGACCCGGACTCCCGCCGCCACCACGGCCTCGGCTTCCTGCTCGTCCCCATGGACCAGCCGGGCGTCGAGGTCCGGCCCATCCGGCAGATGACCGGCACCAGCGACTTCAACGAGGTGTTCTTCGACGGCGCGCGGGCGCGGGCGGAGCATGTCGTCGGAGGCGAGGGCGCGGGGTGGCGGGTCGCGATGAGCCTGCTCGGCTTCGAGCGCGGCGTCTCCACGCTCGCCCAGCAGATCGGCTTCGCGGGGGAGTTGGAGCAGGTCGTCGCCGAGGCCCTGCGCAGCGGAGCGGTCGGGGACCCGGCCGTGCGCGACGGGCTGGTGCGGCAGTGGGCCGAGCTGCGCACGATGCGCTGGAACGCCCTGCGCACACTGAGCAGTTCGGGCGACGCCGGAGCACCCAGCGTGGCCAAGCTGCTGTGGGGCGGCTGGCACCAGCGGCTCGGCGAGCTGGCGGTGCGGGTGCGCGGCGCCGCGGCGGGCGTCGGCCCGCGGGAGTGGACGCCGTCCGCGCCGTACGAACTCGACGCCGCGCAGCACCTCTTCCTCTTCTCCCGGGCCGACACCGTCTACGGCGGCTCGGACCAGGTCCAGCGCACGATCATCGCCGAGCGGGTGCTCGGTCTGCCACGGGAACCCAAGGGGGTCGTCTGATGCGCGCGGTGCTCTTCGACGGCAAGCGGATCGAGGTCGTGGACGACCTGGAGGTGCGCGACCCCGGCCCCGGCGAGGTGCTGGTCGCGATCGCCGCGGCCGGGCTCTGCCACAGCGACCTGTCCGTGGTGGACGGGACCATCCCGTTCCCGGTCCCGGTGGCGCTCGGCCACGAGGGGGCCGGGGTGGTGGAGGCGGTCGGCGCGGGGGTGCGCCATGTCCGGCCCGGCGACCACGTGGCCCTGTCCACGCTCGCCAACTGCGGTACGTGCGCCGAGTGCGACCGGGGCCGGCCGACGATGTGCCGCCGGGCGATCGGCCGTCCCGGGCGCCCCTTCCGGCGCGGCGGGCGGCCGGTGTTCCAGTTCGCGTCCAACTCGGCCTTCGCGGAGCGGACCGTCGTACGGGCCGTGCAGGCGGTGCCGATCCCGAAGGACATCCCGCTGACCTCGGCGGCGCTCATCGGGTGCGGGGTGCTGACCGGGGTCGGTGCCGTGCTGAACCGCGCGCTGGTGGACCGCGGGGACCGGGTGGTCGTCCTCGGCGCCGGGGGGATCGGGCTCAACGTCGTCCAGGGGGCCCGGCTCGCGGGGGCCCTGCGGATCGTGGCGGTGGACGCCAACCCGGCGAAGGAGGCGGTGGCCCGGCGGTTCGGGGCGACGGACTTCGTGACGTCGGTGGACGGCGTCCGGGACCTGCTCCCGACGGGCGCGGACCACGCCTTCGAGTGCGTGGGGCGCGTCGAGCTGATCCGGGCGGCCGTCGACCTGCTCGACCGGCACGGGCAGGCGGTCCTGCTCGGGGTGCCGGCGGCCACGGCCGAGGCGTCCTTCGTCGTGTCGTCCCTGTACCTGGACAAGTCGATCCTGGGCTGCCGCTACGGCTCCTCGCGCCCGCAGCACGACATCGCGCTGTACGCCGAGCTGTACCGCTCGGGCCGCCTGCTCCTGGACGAACTGGTCACGTGCACCTACCCGCTGGAGGATTTCGAGCGAGCCGCGGAGGACGCCCACGCGGGGAAGGTGGCACGCGCGGTCCTGACGTTCTGAGCCAGTGGCCGGCGGTGCCGGTGACGGTGGTGATCGCTGCCCCAGGACCGGGCGCCCGCCCTCGAAACACGGCAGCGGCAACCCGCCCAGCACCGCCCGCAGACGCTCGACGTCCACCCCGCCGTGGTGGAGGGCGCCGTACAGCGCACCGCGCCCACGGCGGTGTTCGGGCGCCACCGTCAGATCCACCGGCGGTTTCACCGGCCAGTCCGCACGCGGCACCGCGTCCACCCACTCGGACGATTTCGTCGCGCCTGGCGGTCGCACACGAGCGGAAGGCGCCCCGGAAGCGTGACGCTTCCCGGCGGACGTCATCAGGCGGCGGACTCGCCGTCACGGCCTTCGTCCCGGTCCTCCGCGCTCTTCGGGGCGCCGAGCGCAGCAGGCTGCTGCACCGGCTGCGGCTCCTCGGCCGGAGCACGGGATCGGACGAAGGCCGCCCCCTGGCCAGGTGAACCCCCAGGCGAGCGGTCCAGGGCGAGACACCGTTCGGGGCCGGTGGACAAGAGCGAGCTTACGAGCGACGGGAGCGGGTTCACCCTGCCGAGATCGACTCGCGCCGACGGCACCCGTTGAGGCTTTCGCACAACCAAAAGATAGTAAATAATTCACTGATGATGATGTCTTCGAGTGTTCAGGCACTCAAACCATGGTTTACCGCGGCGCGCGTCCTGGCCGCGCTGACCGTCGCAACGGTCGTTCTCCTCTTCGGCACCGCCGGCGTCCTGGTGCAGGACGGCCAGGCGGAGGATCTGCACGGGGTGGGGGCGCTGCTGCTGCACACCACCTCCGGGCTGCTGACCCTGACTCTCGCCTTCCTGGCCTACCGGGGGCGTCTGGCCTGGACCGGGGCCGCCGTGAGCGCGGTGCTCTTCGGGCTGTCCTTCGTGCAGGCCGCCTACGGCAGCAGTGACTCACTCAACCTGCATGTCCCCGGGGCCTTCCTCATCGGCGCCGGATCGGTGGGGCTGGCCACCTGGCTCTTCATCCGCACGGACTGACATCGCCGTGCTCCCGCTGACGCGGCACCGGTGGAGACGGGCCGGGCAGGCGGACCGGCCGCGCAGGAGTGCGCCTCCCCCTGGCAGGCCCGCCCGCTCCGGCCGTGCGAGGGCGCCCCGCCCGCCCAGGCGCGGCGGTGCGTTCCGAGCACACCGCGTGCACCGACCCGCGGCACGAGGTCGGCTGCCGCTCCGCGCAGGACCTCTCCACGGGCCTGACGGGCATGCGCCGCCACGTCGGCCGCTGGTGCCGCGGCGGGCGGCGTCCGCCCCGTCGCGACGCCCGGCACGCTCCCCCACCGCCTCAAGGGTGTGGGGGCACCCCCACTCGCCGCACCGGCCGGAAGCCCGACGCGGGGCTACAGGAACCGGCCCCGGTGGAACAGCAGGGGCGCGGTGGGGGTGCCGGTCGTGCCGAGGGCGTCGACGCGGCCCACGACGATGAGGTGGTCGCCGCCCGTGTGCACGGCGTGGATCGTGCAGTCGATCCACGCGAGGGCGCCCGCGAGGCGCGGGGAGCCCGAGGCGGGCGCGGCGTCGAAGGGCACTCCGGCGAACTTGTCCGCCCCGCTCACCGCGAACGCCCGGCACAGCGGGCCCTGTTCCACGCTCAGGACGTTCACGCAGAAGACGCCCGCGCGGGCGATGCGCGGCCAGGTGGTGGACGTACGGCCCACCATGAAGGCGACCAGGGGCGGGTCGAGGGAGAGCGAGGAGAACGACTGGCAGGCGAACCCGGCGGGGGCGCGTCCGGCGGTGCCCGGGGCGGTGACGACCACCACGCCGGTCGCGAAGTTCCCGAGCACGCGCCGGAACTCAGCGGCGGGGACCGGGGCCCGCTCGTCGTCGCCGACGCAGCGCAGTACGGGAGGGGGCAGCGCCTCGACGGGCTCCCGCCCGGGGCACGCCTCGGCCGATCTGAGGTAGCGGACGGCGGCTGCCGCCATCCCCGCATGTTCCATCACACCCTCCATTGAATCTGACGGACCGTCAGATAAGAAGTCCTGTGCGGCCGGTGGGCGCGGGCGTCATCGGCCGGTGAACCGGGGCGGCCTGCGCTCGACGAAGCTCGTGACGCCCTCGCGCGCGTCCCGCGTGGTCATGTTGATCTCCTGCGCGCTCGCCTCCGCCGCGAAGGCCGCCGCGCGGTCGCCGTCGAGGGAGGCGTTGACGAGGTGCTTGGTCAGGGCCAGCGCCCGGGTCGGGCCCGCGGCCAGGCGGGTGGCCCACGCGTCGGCCGTCGCCGCCAAGTCCCCGTCCGCGACGACCCGGTTGACCAGCCCGATGCGCTCCGCGTCCGCGGCGCCGAGCGCGTCGCCGAAGAACATCAGCTCCTTGGCCCGCTGCGGACCCACGAGCCGCGGCAGCAGATGGGCGCCGCCGCCGTCCGGGACCAGCCCCCGCCGGACGAACACCTCGATGAACCTGGCCGAACGCGCCGCCAGCACCAGGTCGCAGGCGAACGCCAGATGGGCGCCGAGGCCCGCGGCGGTGCCGTTGACCGCCGCGACGACCGGCTTCTCGCAGTCCAGGACGGCGGCGATCAGTCGCTGCGCGCCGAGCCGGATCGTCCGGGCGACATCGCCGGGGAGGCGCTCGCCCGCCGCCCCGCCGCCCCGCAGGTCCGCCCCGGCGCAGAAGCCGCGCCCGGTCCCGGTCAGGACGACGGCCCGCACCTCGGGGTCGGCCGAGGCGCCCGCCAGCAGGTCGATGACGCGGTCGCGCTGGGCGGGCGTGAGGGCGTTGAGCGCCTCCGGGCGGTTGAGCGTGATCCGGCAGACCGCGCCCTCCACCCCGTGCAGCACCTGGGCGCCGACGGGGCCCCCGGCCTCGTCCGCATCGTCGGGCGGGTGCGGCACGTCCACTCCCCCGATGTCGTCGGCGGCCATGTCAGCGGCACACCACCAGCGCGTCCAGCGCCACCGCGCCCTGCCCCCGGGGCAGCACCACCAGCGGGTTGATGTCGAGTTCCGCGAGGTCGTCCCCGAGCTCCAGCACCATGCGCTGCACCCGCAGCACCACCTCCACCAGCGCGTCGAGGTCCGCCGGGGGCCGCCCCCTGACCCCGTCCAGCAGAGCCCGGCCGCGCAGCTCGGCGCACATGGCGCGGGCCTGCTCCTCCCCGAACGGCGGCACGCGGACGGCGGTGTCGCGCAGCACCTCCACGAGCACCCCGCCCAGCCCGACCGTCACGGTGGGGCCGAACAGCTCGTCGTGCGTGGCGCCCACCACCATCTCCACGCCCCGCTCCACCATCTGGCAGACCAGGACGCCGTCCAGGGTGAGGTCCTCGCGGCGCGCGATGTCGGTCAACTCCCGGTAGGTGTCCCGGACCTGGCTCGCCGAGGTCAACCCGACCTTCACCAGGCCCAGTTCGGTCTTGTGGGCGATACGCGCCCCGGACGCCTTCATCACCACCGGGTAACCGACGAGCCCGGCCGCCCGTACGGCCGCCGCCGCGCTGGTCACCAACTGCTCGCGCGGGACCCGGATGCCGTACGCCCGCAGCAGCTGCTTGGCGGCGTGCTCGCTGAGCCGGCGGCCCTGCCGCATCAGCGCGCGCGCCTTGCGGCTGGACGGCGAGGGGGTGCGCGGGGCCTCGTCGAAGGGGGAGCGGTAGCCGCTGACGAAGCGGTGGTGGTCGAGATAGGCCCGTACGGCGGTGATGCAGTTGGCGACCGTGCGGAACGTGGCCACCCGCGAGGAGCCGAGCAGGACCTCGCGGTAGGCCGGCTCGGTGCCCACCGGCGACCCCCACACCACGCAGACCAGCTTGTCGGTCCGTTCGGCGGCGTCCACCAGGTCCCGCACCAGCCGGTCGCTCAGCGGCGGGAAGGGCCCGGTCACCGGGCAGATCAGCACGCCCACCGAGGGGTCGTCGAGGAGCGCGTCGATGATCTTCCGGCCGCGGTGGTCGCCGACCGGGTGCCCGCCGTTGTCCACGGGGTTGGCCACGCCCAGGTACGCGGGTATCCAGCGGTGCAGCTCGTCCTGCTTGGCCCGCGACAGCTCCGGCAGGCGCAGCCCCGCCTCCGCGGCCAGGTCGGCGAAGTGCGCGCCGGTGCCGCCCGAGATCGAGTACACGACGACGCCGTCGGCGCGCGGCGGCCGCGCGCGGGCCAACAGGGCCGCGGTGTCCTGGAGTTCGTCGAGGCCGTCGACCCGGATCACCCCGTACTGCCGCATGGCCGCGTCCACCACCGCGTCCGCGCCGGTCAGCTTGCCGGTGTGGGAGGCGGCGGTGCGGGCGCCGGTCTCGGTGCGGCCCACCTTGACCGCGACGACGGGCACCCCGCGGCGGGCGGCGCGGTCGGCGGCGAGCAGGAAGGCGCGGCCGTCCTTGAGCCCCTCGACGTAGCAGGCGATGGCGCCGACCTCGGGCCGCTCGGCGAAGTAGGAGATGAAGTCGGCGGTCTCCAGGTCGGCCTCGTTGCCGGTGGGCGCCCAGTGCGACAGGCGTACGCCGAGTTCCTGGAGGGCGAAGACGGGGCGGCCCTGATGGCCGGACTGGGTGATCAGGGCGATCGCGGGCCCGTCCAGGTCGTCGCGGAACCGCTCGAAGGCGTTGAGGTTGGTGTTGGGCCCCAGCAGCCGGGTCCCGGACCGCTCGACGGCGTCGGCGAGCCGGGCCTGTGCCGCGGCGCCCTCCTCGCCGGTCTCGGCGAAGCCGGAGGCGAACACCACGGCGAACCTCACCTTGGCCTCGGCCAGTTCCTCGATGACGGGCAGCGGATCGGCGACCAGCAGCACGGCCAGGTCGACCTGTTCGGGCAGCTCGGCGACGGAGGCGAGACAGGGCACCCCGAAGACGGACGGGCGGCTCGGGTGCACCGGGTGGACGCGCGCGCCGACCCGTTCCGCCCAGTCGACCAGCCGGCGGGTGATCCCGGCGTTCGGCCGCCCCTCCGCGTCGGAGGCGCCGATCACGGCGAGCGACTCCGGCCGGAAGAAGCGGTCCAGATCGGGGACTTCCCCGTACAGGGGACGGCCGCTGACATCGAGATCGCCGGGCTCCGCGGGCCGGCCGTGGACGGCGGGCGCGGGCTGCTCGCCACAGGCGATGACCCGGGCCCGGCGGGAGTCGGTGGTGAGGGTGCCGTGGGTTGATCCAAGCATCGGTCCGCCCGCTCCTGTGTGACAGCGATTAACTGACGCAGTGTCAGATTAGGGGAACTGACGTCATGTCAGGAACGGCTGTGCACGCAAAGTTGGCGCGGGCGTCCGTCGTGTGCCGCGGGCGGGTCCTCGCGTACCGCGGGGGTGCCTGCCGCCTGCCGCCGGGCCTCCGTGTGCCGCGGGGGTGTCCGCGTGTGCCGCGCGCGGGGTGCCTTCGCCCGCCGCAGGGTGCC
>NZ_AGBF01000148.1 GCF_000225525.1 Streptomyces zinciresistens K42
CCGCCCGGCGGGCAGCGCACGGCGCACGGCGGGCAGCGGGCGACGCCCGGCGGGCAGCAGACGGCGCACGGCGGGCAGCAGACCGCGGGCGGCGCACCGCGGTGGCGGACCGCGGGCGGCGCACCGCGGTGGCGGACGGCGGACGGCGAATACCGGCCAGCGGATGTCGGGTATGGGCGCCAGACTGGCCGTATGACAGTGAACTGGGCGGCCTTCACCGCGGCGGAACCGCGGTTCGCGCGGACCGTGGAGGAGCGTTTCGGGGCCTTCACCCACCATGTCCTCGCCACCCTGCGCCGGGACGGCACCCCGCGCACCACGGGCCTGGAGGTCCGCTTCCTCGGCGGCGAGCTGTGGCTCGGCATGATGCCGGACTCCCGCAAGGCGCTGGACCTGCGCCGCGACCCGCGCTTCGCGCTCCAGGCGAACCCCGGCGAGGGCCAGTCCATGGGCGGCGGGGACGTACGCGTGGGCGGGCGGGCGATCGAGGTCGAGGACCCCGGCCAGAAGGCCGCGTACAGCGAAGAGGTGGAACCGCCGGAGCCGTTCCACCTCTTCCGTGCCGAGCTGACCGAGGTCGTGAGGACCTCAGTGGAGGACGGGAAGTACCTCGTCGTCCAGATCTGGAAGCCCGGCGAGCCCCTGCACACCGTCAGACGCACATAGGGCAGACCCACGTAGGACAGACGCACGCACCGCAAGCGCACATGGGGCGGACGCACGTAGCGGAACCCCACATGGGGCAGGCACACATAGGGCCTACTCCCACTCGATGGTGCCCGGCGGCTTGGAGGTCACGTCGAGGACGACGCGGTTGACGTCCCGCACCTCGTTGGTGATCCGGGTCGAGATCCGCGCGAGGACGTCGTACGGCAGCCGCGACCAGTCCGCGGTCATGGCGTCCTCGGAGGAGACCGGGCGCAGCACGATCGGGTGGCCGTAGGTGCGGCCGTCGCCCTGGACGCCGACGCTGCGGACGTCCCCGAGCAGGACCACCGGGCACTGCCAGATGTCGCGGTCGAGGCCGGCCGCCGTCAGCTCCTCGCGGGCGATGGCGTCGGCCTCGCGGAGCAGGTCGAGCCGCTCCTTGGTGACCTCGCCGACGATGCGGATGCCGAGGCCGGGGCCGGGGAAGGGCTGGCGCTGGACGATCTCCTCCGGCAGGCCGAGCTCCTGGCCGACCATGCGGACCTCGTCCTTGAACAGCTGGCGCAGCGGCTCGACGAGCTGGAACTCCAGGTCCTCGGGCAGGCCGCCCACGTTGTGGTGGGACTTGATGTTGGCGGTGCCGGTGCCGCCGCCGGACTCGACGACGTCCGGGTAGAGGGTGCCCTGCACCAGGAACTCCACCGCCGGGCCCTGGTCCGCGATGATCTCGGCCTGCGCCTGCTCGAAGACTCGGATGAACTCGCGGCCGATGATCTTCCGCTTCTCCTCGGGGTCGGAGACCCCGGCGAGCGCCTTGAGGAACCGCTCCTCGGCGTCCACGACCTTCAGCTGTACGCCGGTCGCGGCCACGAAGTCCTTCTCGACCTGCTCGGTCTCGCCCTTGCGCATCAGGCCGTGGTCGACGTAGACGCAGGTCAGCTGGGAGCCGATGGCCTTCTGGACGAGGGCCGCGGCGACGGCGGAGTCCACGCCGCCGGACAGTCCGCAGATCGCGCGCCGGTCGCCGACCTGCTCGCGGATGGCGGCGACCTGCTCGTCGATGACGTTGCCGGTGGTCCAGTCGGGCTTCAGGCCGGCGCCGCGGTACAGGAAGTGCTCCAGCACCTGCTGGCCGTGCGTGGAGTGCATGACCTCGGGGTGGTACTGGACGCCGTAGAGCTTCTTCTCGTCGTTCTCGAAGGCGGCGACCGGGACGACGTCCGTGGAGGCGGTGACGGCGAAGCCCTCGGGGGCGGCGGAGCAGGCGTCGCCGTGCGACATCCACACGTGCTGCTCGGCCGGGGTGCCCTCGAAGAGGGTGGAGGAGGACTTCGACACATGCAGGCCGGTACGGCCGTACTCGCGGGCGCCGGTGTTGTCGACCGTGCCGCCGAGGGAGCGCGCCATCAGCTGGAAGCCGTAGCACATGCCGAACACGGGGACGCCGGCCTCGAAGATCGCGCGGTCGAGGCCGGGGGCGCCCTCCTCGTACACCGACGAGGGGCCGCCGGAGAGGATGATCGCCGCCGGGTTCCTGGCGAGCATCTCGGCGACCGGCATGGTGCTCGGCACGATCTCGCTGTAGACCCGGGCCTCGCGGACGCGACGGGCGATGAGCTGGGCGTACTGCGCGCCGAAGTCGACGACCAGGACGGTGTCGGGGGCGGCGGCGGGGTTCGCTGATGACACGGGTTGCCTTCCGGCGGTGAGCGAGGTGTGTGTGCGGCCGAGTCTACCGGCCCCTCGGGACCCCCTCCCGGGCCGAAGGGCGTCTCACGATGCGAACCGGCTTGGCCGCGCTCCGGGGGCGCGGCATACTGGGCGCCATGCTCACGCACCCGACCTTCCTCTTTACCTATGGCATCCGGCCCGCCGGCTGCCATGGTCGTGACGCTTGAGCATCTGACGAGCGACGTTCCAGGCGCCCCGGGCCGACAAGGCCCGGGGCGCCTGCCGTTGTCCGGGTCCTGTCGCTCCCGGGGCCGCCCTCCCCCGAACCCAGACCCACGAGGAGCCCCTCATGACCGCGATCGACGTGACCGGCGCGCACACCCCCGAGGCCGCCGGCGTGATCACCGGAGCGCGTGAGCGCATCGACGCCCTGGACGACCGGATCATCGGCCTGATCCAGGAGCGGACGGCGGTGTCGGCCGTGATCCAGGAGGCCCGGATCACCTCGGGCGGCCGGCGCGTGAACCTCTCCCGGGAGATGGAGGTCCTCGGCCACTACCGGGACGCCCTGGGCAGGCCGGGCACCGCCCTCGCGATGACGCTGCTCGAACTGTGCCGCGGTCGCATCTGAGTTCGGCGCGCCTCTCACCCGTACGGCGCGTGACGCCCCGCGGACCGCTTCGTTGGTACCGGTGTCCGTGCCAGCCAGGGGCGGGCCCGAACGAACCACGCCTGGCTCGCTGGGGCGATGAGGCGTACGGATCGTGCCGTACGCCGTGGGACCTCGCCCCGGAGAGGTGACCGGACGGCAGGGGACAGCAGCCCGGTCACCCGAGAGAACGGCCGGCTCCGGGGACGCCCGGGGCCGACCGGCGGGGAACAGGGCGAGACGGAGCAACGGGCCGGGCCGAGCGGTTGCGGAGGCCGCGTCCGTCGAGCAGGCTGCGTAGGAAGATCACGAAGCGCAGCGGGCTCCGCGTCCCGCCGTCCCGGACACCGCCGGAGACGACTTCACCGCGCCGCCCGTCAGCGCCTGGCCCCGAGCCCGGCGCCGACGGCGGCCCGAGGACCGCACGGCGCCTCCCCCGGCGCCGTCTGCGAGCACCGGCGCTGCCCTGACGCCGGTGCTGACGAAGGAAGGGCCCCGCGGCCGACCCGGCCGCGGGGCCCTTTCGCCGCCGCCGCCCGGTCAGGTGCGGCTGACGGTCCCGCACGCCTGCGCGCGGTCCGTCCCGATCTCCTTGCTCCGGTCGTACGGGTCCGTCGTCGGGCCGGCCGGGGGCGCGCCGGTGGGCGGGGCCGAGTCGAAGCGCGGGTGCAGATAGCCGTCGTAGACGTCGCAGGCGGTGTTGCCGACCTCCTGGTCGTAGCGCAGGACGGTGATCCGGCCGGGGGTGACCCGGTAGCGCGCCGGGTCGCTGAGCTCGACGTCGAGGACGCGGCGGACGATCGTGCGGGCCACCTCGTCGGAGCCCGGACGCACGAGCGGGTAGACGAAGGTGTAGTCGGCGCGCACGACGACGGAGGCGCGCTCGCCCGCCGTGAACGTCATGCGTCCGCGGGTCTTGACGACGTCACCGGCCGGGCGCACCTCGCCCGGGTCGAAGCGGCTGAACATCGACAGCGGGTCGTGGTCCTCGTCGGGCGCGCGCAGGGCGGTGGTGAGCCGGTCGACCAGCTCGCTCTGGCGGGGCTCCAGGACGCCGAGGGCCTGGGCGGGGCGCTCGCCGCGCAGGGTGGCGGGATCGAGGTTGGCGTCGATCAGGAGGGTGCGGGTCAGCCGCAGGGCCTGGGCGACCCGCGCGGCGGACAGGGTGCCGACCGCCTTGGCCCGCGGCACCGCGATGCCGGCCGCGCCGTCGGCCCAGCCCTCCGCGGGGGAGCCGGCGAACGGCCGGGCGAGGGTGGGGGTCGAGGGGTCGGCGGACGGGGGCGGCGCCGAGGGGGCGGCGGTCTCCTCCGGCAGCGGCGGCGCGGGGGCGGACGAGCCGGAGCCGAACGGGTCGCCGGGGAGGAGCGAGGGCCGCACCACCACCACGGCGACGGCCACGGCGAGCGGCACGGCGACGACCGCCCACCACCGGCGGCGCCGGGCGGCCCCCGCGTACGTCCCCTGCCCGGCGGGGCCGGTGCGCCAGCCCGGGGGCGCCTCGCCCCGCGCGTCCTGCTGCCGGAGGCGTTCGGTGACCATCCGGGCCCGCGCGGAGGGCTCCTTCGGCGCGGAGCGGACGTCCCGCTCGGCGTCCTGGAGGAACGTCTGCCACTCCTCGTCCGATATGGACGAGGACGGCGGTTCCGCTCCCTCGCCGGGGCCCTGCCCGGGTCCGTCGGGCGATCTGCCGGTCATGGCCGTGGGTACCTTCTCTCGTTGTCGTCGGAAGCAGTTGAGGGTACGTCAGCCCACCGACAGCGGCCCCGGACCGGGGAACGCCGGCACGGGTCCCGAGGCCACCGGCCGGTCCTGTGATCCAGTACACATAAAGAATCCGTTAGTACGGGCACAACCTTTCACCGCCGTCGGTGATCGAAGTCGGTGAATCAAGGGCCACGACCCGCGCCCCACACGCGGAGGCCTCCTCAACGCGTGGTGCGACGCGCAGCACGCCGGACTTTCCGAGGTCTTCATGAAGCTTCGCCGCGCCCTGGCCGCCGCAGCGACGACGGCGGTCATCGCGCCGATCGCCCTGCTGTCCGCGCCCGCCGCGTTCGCCACCGACGACACTGCGACGCCGTCGGCGTCGGAGAGCACCCCGGCCGCCGGCCCGAGCACCCCGGCGGCCGACGAGTCCACCCCGGCCGCCGGGGAGAGCACGCCCGCCGCGGACGAGTCGGCCCCGGGCGCCGGCGAGTCCACGCCCGCCGCGGACGAGTCGACCCCGGCGGCCGGTGAGTCCACCCCGGCCGCCGGGGAGAGCGACCCGGCCGAGGAGCCGCTCCCCTTCTGCGAGGAGGTCGACGAGACCTTCGCCGAGGAGGCCCTCGCCACCGAGGTCAGCGCCCTGCCGGGCAAGATCGTGGCCGGCAGCGGCTGGCACGGCTTCACCCTGAAGGTCACCAACACCTCGGACGTCACGCTGAAGGACGTCGCCTTCTACGCCGAGGTCGAGAGCACCGGGTACTGGGAGACCGGGAAGCCGGTCCTCAGCCCGTACGTCGACCTTCAGTTCAAGAACCCGTCCACGAAGTCCTGGGAGGACGTCGAGGGCGAGGACGGTCTCGCCGGTGGCTACTTCTGGGGCACGGACACGATGAAGCCCGGCGACTTCAACAGGATCGAACTGCGGGTGAACGTCCGCAAGGGCGCCCCGGCCGGTGAGTCGTACCACTTCGGCACCGGTGCCTACATCGACAACGTCAACGGTGAGGACTGCGTCGCCGAGGGCTTCGGCGACGGCTGGTTCTTCGACGTGCTGCCCGCCGGCAGCTCGAACGAGAACCCGGGCGAGGCCGCGCCGGGCCCGGAGAAGCCCTCCGCGGGCGCCCCGGAGAAGCCGCAGGGCGGCGTCGGCCGGCAGCCGGTGACGGGCAGCCTCGCGGAGACGGGGGCGGGTTCGAACATGCCGGCCCTCGCCACCATCGGCGGTATCGCGGTCTTCGCGGGTGCCGGCGTGATGTTCGCGGTGAAGCGCCGGCGCGGCGGCGCCGAGGCGTAGGTCTCGCGGCACGGCCGCACAGCACCGCGAGGGACCCGCGCGGAGGGTGCGGGTCCCTCGCCGTGCTCTCGCCCGCCGTCGGGCGTCAGGGCTTCGGGGGCACCGCCGGTATGCCGAGGAACGGCAGCTTCAGCGCGCCGAACGCCTCCGCCGGGACGACCGGTGACGCCGGCGCGACCGGCGCCAGCCGCTCGTAGGCGGCACCTTGCGCCGGACGCCGGTCCCGCTCGCCCTTGTTGGGCCAGAACGACATCGCCCGCTCGGCCTGCGCGGTGATCGTCAGGGAGGGGTTGACGCCGAGGTTGGCCGAGACCGCCGACCCGTCGACGACCGAGATGCCGGGGTGGCCGTAGAGCCGGTGGTAGGGGTCGATGACGCCGTGGTCGGCGTCCGCGCCGATCGGGCAGCCGCCGAGGAAGTGCGCGGTGAGCGGGGTGCCCATCAGCTCGCCGACGTTGGAGCCGGCGAAGCCGTTGATGTCGGCGGCGATGGCGGACGCGGCCTGCGAAGCGACCTCGATCTGCTTGGGGTTGGGGGCGCCGTGTCCCTGACGTGCCGTCAGCAGGCCCTTGCCGACGCCGTCCTCCTTCAGATACGTCGTCAGCGAGTTGTCCAGCGACTGCATCACCAGGCCGATGATGGTGCGCTCCGACCAGCGGCGGTTGGACAGGGAGCGGACCAACTGCACCGGGTGGCGTGCCGCGTTCACCAGCCAGGCGCGGACGCGGGACCGTCCGTCGGTGAAGGGGACCTGGAGGATGGACAGGCCGCCCATCGAGTTCGATCCCCTGCCGTAGCGCACCGGCTCGATGTGGGTGTTCTCGTCCGGGTGGATGGAGGACGTGATGGCGACCCCCCGCGTGAAGTCGACCTTGCGCGCGCCGGTCGCCTTGCGGTAGCGCCGGTTGTCGGTCTGCGCGCCCACCAGGGCCTCGGAGTTGGTGCGGGTCAGCTCGCCGAGCCTGGCGGACAGGTGCGGCAGCCGGCCGCTCGCCTTCATGCGGTGCAGCAGGGTCTGGGTGCCGTAGGTGCCCGCGGCGATCACCACCCTGCGGGCGGTGAAGAGCCTGTCCTCGCCCTTCCTCCCGCGGTCCGTCGGGAGGGTCGCCACCGCGTAGCCGCCGCGCGAGTCGTCGGTCACCGAGACGACCGACGTCATGGGGTGGACCACCGCGCCCGCCTTCTCGGCGAGGTGGAGGTAGTTCTCGTTGAGGGTGTTCTTCGAGCCGTTCCGGCAGCCGGTCATGCAGGCGCCGCACTCGGTGCACGCCGTGCGCGCCGGGCCCGCGCCCCCGAAGTACGGGTCGGCGACCTCCTGGCCGGGCTCGGCCCGCGCGGCGCCCCCGGCGTCCTCGCCGTCGCCGAAGAAGACGCCGACGGGCGCCATGTGGAAGCTGTCGCCGACGCCCATCCGCTCGGCCGCCGCCTTGAGATGGACGTCGGAGGGGGTGGTGGTCGGGTTGAGCCGGACGCCGAGCATGCGCCGGGCCTGGTCGTAGTACGGCTTCAACTCCTCCTGCCAGTCCGTGATGTCACGCCACTGCGGGTCGTCGAAGAACGTTTTCGGCGGTATGTAGAGGGTGTTGGCGTAGTTCAGGGAGCCGCCGCCGACACCCGCCCCCGCCAGCACCATCACGTTGCCGAGCAGATGGATGCGCTGGATGCCGTACATGCCGAGCCGGGGTGCCCAGAGGTAGTTCCTGAGGTCCCACGAGTTCTTCGGGAGGCTCTCGCGGGTCCAGCGGCGGCCGGCCTCCAGGACACCGACGCGGTAGCCCTTCTCGGTCAGGCGGAGCGCGGTGACGGAGCCGCCGAACCCCGATCCGACGACGATGACGTCGTAGTCGTAGCGGTCCTCGTCCCGGGCCGGGACGGACTTCTCCTGTGACACGTGCTCTCCTCGTCGAAAGCGGCGGTGCGGCGGGGGCCGGAACCGGGGGCGGGCGGAACCGGCCGGAACCCGCCGGCCCGGCCCCGGACCGGCCTAGCGGAAGCGGAACGCCTTCATCAGCCGCAGGCTCCGGCTCATGAACTGCGCGTACTTCTCGTCGTCCATGCCCAGCGACGGCGCCATCGGCAGCAGTCGCTGCTGGGCCACCGTCTGGGCCTCGGTGTACTTGAGGATGCCCTCGGAGCCGTGGCGGCGGCCGAGGCCGGAGTCCTTCATGCCGCCCATGGGCGACTGGACGCTGCCGTAGGCGGGGGCGTAGCCCTCGTTGACGTTGACCGTGCCGGTGCGCAGCCGGGCGGCGAGCGCGCGGCCGCGGGCGCCGTCCCTGGTCCAGACCGACGCGTTCAGGCCGTACGGCGTGGAGTTGGCGAGGCCGACCGCCTCGTCGTCGGCGCGGAAGCGGTAGATCGCGACGACCGGACCGAAGGTCTCCTCGCCGCAGACGCTCATCCCGGGCTCGACGCCGTCGAGGATCGTGGGCTCGAAGAAGTACGGGCCGACGTCGGGCCGTGCCACGCCGCCCGCCACGACCCTGGCGCCCTGGGCGACGGCCTCCTCGACGTGCCGGGTGACCGTCTTCAGCTGCCGCTCCCCCACCAGGGAGCCCATGTCGGCGCCGTAGGCGAGGGACGTGCCGAGCCGCATCGCCCTGGTGCGGGCGGCGAACCGCTCGACGAAGGCGTCGGCGACGGACTCGTGGACGTACAGCCGCTCGATGGAGATGCACAGCTGGCCCGCGGAGGAGAAGCAGGCGCGGACGGCTCCGGCTGCGGCCTTCTCCACGTCGGCGTCGTCCAGGACCAGCATGGCGTTCTTGCCGCCGAGTTCGAGGGAGACCCCGATGAGCCGGGCGGCGGCGCCCTGGGCGACCTCGCGGCCGGTGCGGGTGGACCCGGTGAAGGAGACGTAGTCGGCGTGCCGGACGAGCTCGGGGCCGACGACCGGGCCCTCGCCGAGGACGACCTGGAAGACGTCGGCGGGCAGACCGGCCTCGATCAGCAGGTCGCGCGCCCACAGGGCGGTCAGGCAGGTCTCCGTGTCCGGCTTCATGACGACGGCGTTGCCCGCGGCGAACGCCGGGAGGGCGTCGCCGACGGACAGTTCGAGCGGGTAGTTCCAGGGGGCGATCTGGCCGACGACGCCGCGCGGGTGGCGCAGTTCGGTGACGCGCGTCAGGGTGGGCATCGCGCCGGCGTGCCGCTTGGGCCTGAGATAGGCGGGGGCCCTGCGGCCGTAGTGGCGGGCCGCGACGGCGACGGCCTGCACCTCCTCGTGGGCGTGCAGCCGCGCCTTGCCGGTCTCCAACTGGATGAGGTCGAGGACCTCGGCCTGCCGTTCGAGCACCAGGTCGTGGAAGCGGAGCAGGACGGCCGCGCGCCGGCGCACCGGGATCTGCGCCCACACGGCCTGCGCGGCGCGGGCCGCCTCGAACGCCTGCCGCACGTCCTCGGAGGTCGACTCGGGCAGGTCGGCCAGCTTCTCGCCGGTGAACGGCGTGTGGTTGGCGGTACGGCCGGAGCCGGCCACCCCCTTGGTGAGCTGGGCGACCAGCTCGGGGGTGACCACGTCGGCTGCCGTACGGGCGCCCTCCGGGGCGGGGGCGAGGGGGTTCGTGCCGGTCTTGGCCGGGGCCTGCGCGTCCGTCATGAGCGGCAGGGTATGCCGGACCGAAGGCTTTGTGTACCCGTCGGTAACGGGGATTCACCGCGTGCACACATGCCGCCAGTGTCCACTGGCAACAAACGCGCCGATCAGGGCGGCACCGGAGCGGCGCCGCGCCATCCGGTCCCGGTTCGGTCACGGGCGCCCGCCGGGCACGGGGCCGCCGGGACCGCCCGCGGCCCCCTGTCCGCCCCGCGGGGCGGACCCGTCCGGCCGGGTCAGAGGGTGCCGATCTCCAGGTTCGCGATGGCCGTGGCCGCCACGTCGCGGCCGCGCTGGGCGAAGTCGCCCTGGCCCGGATAGCCGACGGAGAGTTTGTACATGTTCCCGGCGGACGTCTTGTAGTAGAAGATCCGCAACTGGCGCGGGAGCGGGTTCTGCTTGTCGTCGGTGGTGTAAGTGACCGTGTCCTCGGCCGACTTGCGGCCCTGGTACGTGGTCTCCCTGGGCTCCGTCCTCGGATTCGCCGGCATCTTGGCCGGGTAGGAGCCGCTCTGCCTGAAGCCGCTCTCGTCGTCGTACATCTCGGCCGCCGCCGACCCGGCGATGTCGTTGCCGGTGTCCTCGGACTTCCTGGCCAGCGACAGGGCGATCCAGATGACGCCGCTCGGGTCGGTGTAGGTGACCAGGTTGCCGTCGCTCGGGTCCTCGGGCACGGTGCGCCGGTACCCGGCGGGCGCGGCGAGGGTCGCGTCGAGCGCCTTCTCCTCGTTGGCCTTCCAGCCGTCCGGCAGGGGCCCCGCGAACGGGTCGGCGGTCACCAGGTACGCCGTGAGCGCCGCGGCCACGGCCGCCGCCCCGATCCCGAGCAGCGTCCTCGGGCCGAGGACGACCCCGCGCCGGACGCTCTCGGGGCGGCGCAGGGCCTGGGTGGCGGCGGGAGCCGGCGGATCGGCGGCCTGCTCCAGCAGGGCGCGGGTCTGCGCGGCGTTCGGGCGGCGGGCCGGGTCCTTCTGGAGCAGGCCGTTGACGGCGTCGGCGAGCGGCCCCGAGGCGGCGGGCGGGCTGGGCGCCGCGTTGAGGACGGACTGGAGGGTGGCGGGGGTGTTGCTGCGGCGGAACGGCGAGACGCCCTCCGTCGCCGCGTACAGCACGACGCCCAGGGACCACAGGTCGCTCGCGGGCCCCGGACGCTGGCCGAGCACCCGCTCGGGCGCGACGTACTCGGGCGAGCCGACGAAGCCGCCCGTGTCGGTCAGATTGGTCTCGCCCTCGATCTGGGCGATGCCGAAGTCGGTGAGGACGACGCGGTCGTGGCGGCCGAGCAGCACGTTGTCCGGCTTCACGTCGCGGTGCAGGATGCCGGCGGCGTGGGCGGCCTCCAGGGCGCCGAGCACCTCCAGGCCGATTCTCGCCGCCTCGCGGGTCCCGAGGGTGCCCTCCTGGAGCGCCGCTCCCAGCGAACGGCCCCGCACCAGCTCCATCACGATCCACGGCCGGCCGTCCACGACGGCGACGTCATGGACGTTCACCACGGCCGGGTGGTCGAGCCGCGCCGCGGCGCGGGCCTCGCGGCGCATGCGCTCGAAGGCGTTGGCCCGTTCGCGGTCGGAAAGGTGGTCCGGTACGCGGGGCTCCTTGACGGCCACCTCGCGGTCGACGGTCTCGTCCTCGGCCCGCCAGACCGTGCCCATCCCGCCGTGTCCGAGCTTGGCGAGCAGCCGGTACCGGCCCGCGATCAGCCGCCCGGCGCCGGGGTCCTGCGGGGGCGCTTCGGGCGCCGCCGACCGGGTGGGCGGGGCGGACGAGGGGGACGGGCCGGGCGAAGGGGCCGCCGGGGTCGGGGCCGGGGTCGGGGCGGCGGAGGGCTGCGCGGCCGCGGCCTGCCGAGGAGCCGCCGGGGAGGGCGTGGCGTACGGGTTGTCCGGGTGCGGCACGTGCGCGGGCCGCCACGGCGGTTGCAGTTCGAAACTGGTCGGCTCGTCCGGCCGGTAAGGGGCTCCCCCGTCGCTGCTCATGACTCCATCCATATCGCGGCGGGCACCGGCTCATCCAGGGGGAACGGTTTCCGGTCACAGACCCGTGACGCGCCTCACCACTTATCTCCCGGTTGGTCGGGTTTGGCGGGCGTGCGGGAGGGAGGGGGTGGCGTACCGGCGCCGGTGGAAGGGGTCGCGGTGGCCGCGGCGGAGGGGGTCGCGGTGGCCGCGGCGGTCCCGGCGGAGGGGGTCGCGGTGGCCGCCGCGGTCCCGGTGGCCGGCGTCGCCGTACCGGCCCCTGGGGACGAGGTCGTGGTCGCCGTACCGGCGTCGGGTGCGGGGCTCGCCGATCCGGTCGGTGCGCCGTCGCCGTCGCCGTCGCCGTTCCCCAGCAGGGCCGCCGCCGACACCCCCGCCACCGCCGTCGCGGCGACCAGGGCGACGGCGGCCAGCACCCGGCGCGCGGGGCGGGGGCGGTCCGGAGGGGAGCGGTCCGGGCTGCTGAACCGTTTCGGCACCCGTGCGTGACCGGTCGCCAGGAACTCCCGCAGCAGCGCCTCCGCCTCCGCCGCGTCCAGCCGCAGCGCCGGATCGCGCTCCAGAAGCCCCTGGACGACCGGCAGGATCGGCGCGGCCTGCCGCGGCGGCCGTATCTCGTCGGCGACGACCGCGAGCACGGTGCCGCTCAACGAGTCCCGGCGGAACGGCGATTCACCGCTGAGGGCCGCGCACAGCAGCGCGCCCACCGACCACAGGTCGGAGGCGGGACCCGTCAGCGCGCCGGACATCCGCTCGGGCGCGGTGTACTCGGGCGAGCCCACGAAGGAGCCGGACTCGGTGAGCGTGGCGGCGCCCGGCACCCGGGCGATCCCGAAGTCGGTGAGCACCACGCGGCCGGTGCCGTTCTCGATCAGCACGTTGGCCGGGGTGATGTCCCGGTGCAGCACCCCGGCGGCATGGGCCGTGCGCAGGGCGTTCAGCAGATCGGCGCCGATCCGGGCGGCCTCGCACGCGCCGAGCGGACCGCCCGCGGCGATCCGCTCGGCCAGCGATTCGCCCTCGACGAGCTCCATGACGATCCAGGGGCGCCCGCCGTCCTCGACCACGTCGTGGACGACGATGACGTGCGGGTGCCGCAACTGCGCCACGGCCTGCGCCTCGCGCAGCCCGCGCCCGCGCCGCCGACGCGCCTCGGCCTCGGCCTCGGCCTCGGCCTCGGAGAGCGTGTCGTCCGGCGGGAGTTCCTTGACGGCCACCCGCCGCCCGAGCAGCAGGTCGGTCGCCTGCCACACCACGCCCATCCCACCCCGCCCGACCAGGACATCGAGGCGGTAACGCCCCGCGACGGTACGTGAGTTGGCCCCCTCGGTCCCCATGGGGCCCATCATGCCCCACCGGACCGGTCGGCTCCGGGGCGTCGATCGGCCAACTGTGCAAAGCAGCAAAGCACTTCAAATGCCATGCACTGCGCGGAAATCAGGAGGTTCGGGCTGTCCGGGGCGTCAGGAGCCGCCCGTGCGCCAGCTCCGCAGCACGGCCGTGAACTGTTTGCGGGTCGCGGCCCAGTCGGCCTCCGGTCCGGACATGTAGATCGCGTACTCGGTGCCGTCGCGGTCGATGTACGCCTGGTCGATCGCGCGCCGGGGCCCGGGGAACGGAGTGTCCTTGGCCTGCGCGGCCCAGGTGTACTCCCACAGCGAGCCTTCCCGGTCGCGGTAGTTGTTCGGCTTCAGGGAGAGGGTCCGGTACCCGATCAGCCGCTCCCCCAACTGCTGTTCCAGGTCGCGCAGATGGTCGTAGGAGCTGGCGAAGTCGGGTGCGGTGTCGACGGCGATGCGCACGAAGTGCTCGCCCCCGTCGGGCGAGTAGTCGACCTGCCGGAGCCCGTCGGCCTCCTTGCCGACCACCGTCCGCGACCATCCCCTGGGCAGCCGGAGGCTGAAGCCGAGCGGATCGTCCACCCGCACCCAGGACGCGGGCACGCCGCCCACGTCCGGTTCGCCCGAGGCGGTGCCGCTCGCGGCGGGCGAGGAGGCGGACGGGGTGGGCCGGGCGGCGGTACCGCCGCCCGGCCCCCACTTCTGGAGCACCACCGCGGTGCCTCCGCCGACGACCGCGGCGAAGGCCACGGCGAGAGCGGCAGTGCGCAGCCGGCGCCGCCCGGACCGGGCCGCCGGGGCACCGGGGCGGCCGTGCGCGGGCTGCGGGACGCCGGGGGTGCCGAGGAGGCCGGGGGCACCGGGGAGGCCGGGGGTCCCGGGAGCGGCGGGCCCGGCCGCCGGCGGATACGGCGCTCCGGTCACCACCGTGTTCGCCCCCGGGCGGGCACCGGCGTGCTCGGGGGCGGTGGGCGCCTCCGGCTCGTACCGGTTGTGCCGGGTGGACACGTACGCCTGCGCCTCGCCGGGCCGTCGTCCCTCCGCCGCCTCGGCCAGCATCTGTTCCGCCTCCGCGGCGGAGGGGCGGGTGGCCGGATCCTTGCGGAGCAGGGCCGCGATCACCGGGGCGAGGGCTCCGGCGTCGCGCGGGCCGGGGGCCTCCTCCTCGACCACGGCCTGCATGGTGCTCAGCGGAGAGGTGCGGCGGAAGGGCGAGCGGCCCTCCACGGCCGTGTAGAGCGTCGCGCCCAGCGCCCACAGGTCGGAGGCGGGGCCGGGGTCGTGGCCGCGGACACGCTCGGGGGCGAGGTAGTCGACCGAGCCGACGACCTCGCCGGTGCGGGTGATCGTGGAGTCGCCCTCGATCTGGGCGATTCCGAAGTCGGTGAGCAGGACGCGGCGGTCCGTCGCGAGCAGGACGTTGCCGGGCTTGATGTCCCGGTGCAGGACACCGGCGGAGTGCGCGGCGCGCAGCGCCCTGAGCACCCACAGGCCGACACGGGCGGCCTCGGTGGGCTCGACGCGCCCCTCCTCCTTGACCTCGTCGGCCAGGGAGCGGCCCTCGACCAGCTCCATCACGATCCACGGCCGGCCGTCGTGCTCCAGCACGTCGTGCACGGTGACGACGGCGGAGTGGTTGATGCGCGCGGCGGCGCGGGCCTCGGCACGGGTGCGGGCGAGCAGCCGCTCCCGGTCGCTCTCGGAGACGTAGAGCGCGGCGGTCAACTCCTTGATGGCCACGGCTCGATGCAGCACTTCATCGTGCGCACGCCACACCCGGCCCATACCGCCGCTGCCGATCGTGGCGGCGAGCCGGTAGCGGCCCGAAACGAGCTGGCCCTGCATCTGATTCACGTGTCCCCGCAATGTTCTTGACAGGGTCAGGTTAAGGACCGGCGGACGGGACCGGAACCACGGGGGTGCCTTGGAGACCGCACTGTGACGGTTGTCGCTTTCGCGGCCGGGACGCAACCATCCGGCCGCTGTCACACAGGGTTTGGGCCGGCGCTCACGCGGTGACCTGGTAGGTCGCCGACGCCTGCTCGAACAGCCGTGTCACCTCGTCGCGCTCCGCCTCCGGACCGCGCACCTGCACCACGTGGTACCGCCCGTCGACCAGCAGCGCGAGATTGCGTACGAACAGCTCGCGGCCCTGGCCGTCGGTCCAGGTGAACTGCCCCTCGGCCATGGTGCGTTCGCCGACCCTGATGGTCTTCAGGCCGCTGGAGGAGGCCCAGCTGGAGTCGCGGTAGGGCTGCAACTCCCGCTCCTTCTCCCGCTGGTAGACCATGGGGTCGCCGCCGTACGCCTGCACGGTGTCCCGGCCGGGTACGACGATGAGGTCGAAGCCGCCCTGGGAGTAGACGACTTGGCCGCGGCCGTTCTTCGGACTGCGGCTCCAGCCGTTGGCCACCGCGACCTGGAAGCCCGCGTCGTCCTTGCGCAGGGTGAAGCCGTCGGGCACGTCGGGTCCGTCGCCCTGCGGTTCGGTGGAACCGTCCGACTCCGAGGGGCTGTTGCCGGACCCGGGCGCGGTCTGGTCGGGGCGTGGCTCATTGCTCGCGTCGGGGGCCGGGGCGCCCGTGGCTCCGGCGCGGCCGGCGTCCGCCGGGGCACCGGAGTTCTGGTCGGCCTTCGGCATGAACAGCATCGCGTACGCGATCGCCGCGGCCATGCCGAGCAGCACCAGCACGAGCAGGGTGCGGCCGAGGCTGCGCGGCGAACCCGTCTCCTGCTTGGCCCGCTTGTGCCGTCCCTGGTGCGCGGGCAGCCCGGCCCTGCGCCGGCGCACCAGCTCGCCGCGGCGGCGCACGATGGGCAGCCGCTTCGGGTCGGCCGGCGGGGCGGCCACGACATGGGCGCCGGCCTCGGGCTCGGGCGCCGAGCGGACCAGTGAGCGCAGCCAGCCGCTCAGTTCCTCGATGTCCGGCCGCTCGGTGGGGTCCTGACGCAGCAGCGACTCCACGACGGGCCGCAGCGGGCCGCACTCCTCGGCGAACGCGGGCGGCTCGGCGCACACCATCTGCACCAGTTCGGCCGTGGACTCCTCCGGGTACGGCGCGTGCCCCTGCACGGCCCGGAACAGCAGCGCGCCCATCGCCCACAGATCGGTGGCGGGCCCGATGGGCGCGGCCAGCTGCCAGTTCTCGTGCACCGGCCCGGCCTGCTCCGGCGCCCAGCGCTCGGTGACGGGGCCCACGACGGCCATCCGCGCCTGCCGCGCCCGCTCGGCGGCGAGCGCGGTGGTGGGGCCCCGCCGGGGGGCGGGCGTACCGGCCGCGAGGTCGCCCCAGCGGGCCGGGGGCGGGGTGAGCACACCCGGGGCGGCGGGCACGGGGACGGCCGGGTCGGGGACCACCGGGCCGAGGGCCTGGATCCCCGGGATGCCGTCCGCCGCGCCGGGGACCGGGAGTCCGCTCGGGACGGGCCCCGTGGCGCCCGGTGCGCCCCTGCCGTCGTCGGCGGGGCGGAAGCCGGGAGGCAGGGCCGTCCGGGCCCGGTCCTGCCCGGCGGGCGGGAGCGGGGCTCCGGCGCGCGGCCCGGCCCCGTGCCAGGGCGTGGCCCGCACACCGTAGGGATCGGCGATCCGGCCGGGCGGCGTATCCGCCCCACCGGAGGAATACGGGTCCTGGGCGGCCCCGTCGGACTGGACGCCGGGCTGGTGGGGCTCCTGGGACACGCCGTTGAGGCGCCCCTCGGAGCCGTACAACTCGCGGGACGCACGAGGGGGGTGACCGCCAGGGGCGTACGGCTCCGGGGACGCGCCGTCGGGCTGCGCCTCATGGCCGTACGCGCCGGGCCGGGCGTCACGGACGTACGGCTCCTGCGACACGCCGGCGGCCCGGCCCCCGGGGGCGTACGGCTCCCCGGAGAGGCCGTGGGGCCGGTCGGCCGGCGGATACGGGTCCCGGGACGCGCCGTCGGCCCGGCCCCCGGGGGCGCCCTCGGGTGCCGTACGGGCTCCGGGCAGGGCCGCCCGGTCGTCCCCGC
>NZ_AGBF01000147.1 GCF_000225525.1 Streptomyces zinciresistens K42
GATCGCGTCGGGCCGGTGGTGCTTGGCCGTGCCCACCACGACCAGCGGCGTCAGCACCGGGGGCAGTGGCCACCGCCACCGGGTGCGGGTCGCCGCGATCAGGCCGACCGCCGCCGTCAGGACCCGGCCGACGTGCAGCGACGGCATCGCGGCGGACTGGTCGGGGAGCTGGTCGGTCGCGGAGGAGCCGTACACGGACGGGCCGTACACGGACGGGCCGTGCACCCCGCCCGTGTCGATCAGGCCGGTCGCGGCGGGCATCCGCGGCGGGGCGAGCGGGAACACCGGATGAGCCACCGGGGCGGCGGAGGTGACGGCGGTCAGGGCCCGGCTGGCCCAGGCGCAGTGCGCGGGGCGCAGCAGGTGGCGCCGGCCGAGGAAGGCGACGGTGGCCGGGAAGCGCACGGTGGCGTGGGAGGTGTTGGCCGCGCGGACCAGGGTGCCGCCGCGCGGCGAGAGGTTCTGCACCGGGCCCGTGGCGGGCAGCCGCAGGGCCCGCTCCAGGCCCCCCGCCCGGTCCGCGTTGCGGAAGGACGCGCCGGTACGGCCCGCGGCCGGTCGGCGGGCGAGCCCGCAGACGACGAAGAGCCCCGCGACGAGCGGGAGTTCCCGGACCAGCGGGGGCCGCGCCGCCGCGGTTCCCGCCGGTGAAGGCTCGGTGCGGGTGCTCATTCCCCGGCCCCTTCGCTGACATGAGTGGTGCTGGCGGAGCTTGTCGGCCTGACGACTCCTCGGACCCGGCGAACTCCTCGGCATCGATACGGGCCCGTACCGAAACGCGCCTGTACCGATACGTCACTGTACCGATACGCGGGCGTTCCGGTACAGTGACGTATCGATTGACGTACGACACACTGGATCCCGCACCCCGCGGACCGCGGGGAGGGCACCGAGTGAGGGAGACGGGACGATGACGTCGCAGGCCGCGGACGGACCGGAGACGGCCGCCGCCCCGCGCCGCTCCAAGCTCACGCCCGAGCGTGAGCGGGAGTTCTTCGACGCCGTGCTCGAACAGGTCCGCTCCTGCGGCTACGACGCCGTCACCATGGAGGGCGTCGCCGCCAGCACGCGGTGCAGCAAGGCCACGCTCTACCGGCAGTGGAAGACCAAGCCGCAGTTCGTCGCGGCGGCCCTGCGCGCCAGCAGGCGCACCCGGTTCGACGGGATCGACACCGGCACACTCGCGGGGGACCTGCGGGCCGCGGCCCGGGTCGCCGGGGCCTGGTCGGCGAAGGACACCCGGCTGCTGCAGGCCCTCGGCCTCGCCGTCATGCAGGACCCCGAACTGAAGCGGGCCCTGCGCGAGGCGCTCATCGACCCCGAGATCGAGGCGCTGCGGGAGATCCTGCGGCGCGGGGTCGAGCGCGGCGAGGTCGCCCGCGGCCATCCGGCGCTGGAGTACATCCCGGCCCAGATCTTCGGCGTGCTGCGCGCCCGGCCCGTCCTGGAGGGCCGGGACGCCGACGCGGCGTACATCGTCGGATTCGTGGAGGCCGCCGTCCTGCCGACGCTCGGCCTCGACTGAGACCCAGGCGCCGTCCCGGCGACGACCGGACGGCCGCCTGCGCCGCGCCGCACCGTGGGGACGGGGGCGGCGCGCACCACCCGGCCGGGTGGGGTTCCCCCATGAGCGGAGGGGCGCCCCACCCGGCCGCACCGTTCTCCGGGTGACCGGGTGACCGGGTGACCGGGTGACCCGGCGTCAGACGTCCTCGCCGCTGCCGCCGCGGCCGGACACCTTGATGCCCTTGGTGATCTCGTCGAGCACCGACTGCCCCTCGGTGACGTCGACCCCGAAGCGGACCACGACGAGCTGCCCGGCACTGCCGGGCGAGGGGAACGCCAGCGACTGGACGTAACCGTCCGTGCCCTTGCTGGTGACCGCCTTCCAGCGGACCAGGTAGCCCTTCTGCCCGGCCACGGTCACCGCCTTGGAGGCCAGCACGTCGTGCGAGGTGATCTTGCCGTAGCCCTTGCCGTAGGACTCGGCGGCGTTCGCCGAGATGTCCGCCTTGGCGACCTCCTCGGCGGTCGTGCCCCTGGCGCCGAGCGCGAGCGCGGGAGCCGAGTAGGCGCCGCCCTTCATGCAGTCCTGGGAGCCGTCCGCGGGACACTTGTACGTCGAGTCCGAGGCCACCTGCGCCCCCACCGAGATGCGCTGCCCATACCAGCCGTCCGGGATCGGCAGGCTGATCCCGCTCACCGGGTCGGACACCGAGCCGCTGTCCACCTTCGGCGGCTGCGACCCCTCCGGCGACGGGGACCGCCCGTCGCCCCCGCCCCCGTCGCCCCCGCCGGAGTCCCCGAAGGGCCCGCCCCGCTCCCCGGGCCCGCCGCGCTCTCCCGGCCCGCCGGTGGCGTCCGGCCCCGGCCGCTGGGAGACGGCGCTGCCGCCGCCCCGGTCGTCGCCCGCGCTGAGCGCGTACACGCCCGCGCCGATGCTCGCCAGCACCACGACCGCCACACCGACGGCGATGCCCGTACGCAGCCGGCGCCGCCCCGCGGGCTGCACCTGGCCCGGATAGCCCGGGTGCGCCGGGAAGCCGGGGTACGGCGGCTGAGCCGGCTGACCGGGGCCGGCGGGATGGGCGGGGTAGGCCGGATACGCCGGGTACGCCGCCTCGGCCGACGGCGGCTCCGGGGGAGCGTCCCCGGCGGCCTGCCCCGCGGGCCGTATCCGGTCCGTCCACGCCTTGCCGTCCCACCAGCGCTCGGTGGGCGGACCGTCACTTCGCTGGCCCGGGTCGGGGTGCCAGCCGGGAGGAGTCGCCTGCGTCATGCGTCCACCGTATGAGGTGTCGGTGAAAGCGGGATGAGAGGGCCCCGCTCGGCGGCCCCGCCCCGGCCGGGGCGAACAGGCCGAGCGCACGCTCCGGAGTGCGGACGGCTCCCCCGGCGGAGTACGCCGGCCGCACGCCGATCCGTGGCGCCGCCGGGGCCGGCAGGGTGATGCACGGCGGACCCGCGCCGGACGCGGTCCGGAGCGGTCCCCGGGGCGGGCCGCACCGCCGCGCCGACGGGCCGGGAGAGGAACGCCGGCGCGAACGGGGCGTGCGTCGTCACCGCCCCCGCCCTCCCGGGGCGCGCACAGCACGACCGGGCGGGCCCGCCCTGCAGCGGTCGTGCCGCGGGCCCTCCTCCCGACTGACCGGACCTGACCGGTTTTTGACTGCCGATTAGCTTTTCCGGGGCAGGTGGGAGGCCGTCCGCGTCGTCCGCCCGCCCCCACCGTCACCCATCACGGCAGTAGGTGCCCCGACCGCCCTCCACTCGGTCGGCCGTACGGCTACCCTCGGGTTCTGTACGTCGTCCGGGCGACACCGGGGAGGTAGCGGGATGACGGAGGTACGGCCCACGTCGGCCGTCTCGGCCTCCCTGTGGGAGCGCGACAAGGAAGTGGCCGACGTCGAGCGGGCCCTGGACGCGCTGTGCGCCGACGAGTCCTCCAGCGGCAGCCTCCTGGTGATCCGCGGCGAGGCCGGACTCGGCAAGACCGCGCTGCTCGCCCAGACCCGCCGGCTCGCCGAGGCCCGCGGCTGCACCGTCTGGTCCGCCCGCGGCGGCGAGACCCTCAGCTCCGTGCCGTTCAACGTCGTCCGGCAGCTGCTCCAGCCCGCGCTGCTCTCCCTGATGCCGGAGGAGGCCCGGGAGTACCTCGGAGACTGGTACGACATCGCCGGCCCCGCCCTCGGCATCACCGAGCCCGGCGAGCGCTAGGCCGACCCGCAGGGCGTGTGCGACGGACTTGTCGCGGCCGTACGCCGCCTCTCCCGCCGCGACTGGCCGCTGGTGCTGCTCGTCGACGACGCCCACTGGGCCGACCAGGAGACACTGCGCTGGCTCGCCGCCTTCACCGAACGCCTCGACGAGCACAGCGTCCTGGTCGTGGTCGCCCGCCGCCCCGGTGAGGTGAGCGGCGGCGAGAGCGCCCGCCACCTCGACGCGGTCACCGCGGCCGGAGTCCCCGTCACCACCCTGAGCGCCCTCACGCCCGACGCCACCGCCGGACTCACCCGCGCCACCCTCGGCGTGCACGCCGACGCCCCCTTCTGCCGCGAGGTCTGGGCCGTCACCGGCGGCAACCCCTACGAGACCGTCGAACTCCTCGCCAAGGTCCAGGACAGCGAGTTCGAGCCGACCGAGGCCGCGGCCGGCGAACTGCGCGCCCTCAACCGCGCGGCCCGCGGCGGCGGCCTCGTCGCCCGGCTGGAGACCCTCGGCATCGAGGCCACCCGGTTCGCCTGGGCCGCGGCCATCCTCGGCACCGGCATCTCCGTCGACCTGGTCGCCGAACTGGCCACCATGAGCCCCGACGAGGCCGTCCGCTGCGCCGAACTCCTGCGCACCGCGCGCATCCTGACCGAGCAGCCCGACCCGGCGGGCGTCCGACCGGGCGACGGCGAGCTGCAGTTCGTCCACCCCCTCATCGCCACCGCCGTCTACAACTCCATCCCCGACGCGCTGCGCACCGCGATGCACGGCATCGCCGCCCGCGTCGTCACCGACAACGGCCGGGGTGCCGCGGTCGCCGCCCGGCATCTGCTGGAGGTCCACCCCGACAACGACGAGGAACTGGTCGAGCAGCTGCGCGAGGCCGCCCGCGAGCACCTCGCCGTCGGCGCCCCCGACGCGGCCCGGCGCTGCCTGGAGCGCGCCCTGCTGGAACCGCCGCTGCCCGAGGCACACGCCCGCGTCCTGTACGAACTCGGCTGCGCCACCCTCCTCACCGCGCCCGCCACCACCATCGACCACCTCCAGACCGCCCTCGCCATGCCCGGACTCGACGGCGGCGAACGCGTCGACGCCGTCTTCCGCCTCTCCCAGGCACTGGTCCACAACGACCAGTTGGAGGAGGCCGTCCGCACCGTGGAGGCCGAGGCCGCCCGGCACCGGGCCGGACCAGCGCGGCTGCGCCTTCAGGCCGTGCGGTTCATGTGGGAGGGCCTGCACGCCGGAGAGGCCACCACCCCGGACCGCTCCGCACGCCTCGCCGAACTCGCCGCCACCTGCACCGGCCGCGACAACTCCGAGCGCGCCCTGCTCATCCTGCGCGGCTTCGACGCCATGGCCCGCGGCGAGAACGCCGAGGAGGTCGCCGAACTGTGCGACCGGGCCCTGGTCAACGGCCGCCTCGCACCCGGACTCGGCTGGACCGACCCCGAGTGGGGCATCGAGCTGCTGATGATGCTCGCCAGCGCCTACACGTACACCGACCGCCTCGACCGCGCCGAAGCCCTCTACAACGAGGGACTGCGCGCCTACGAGTCCGCGGGCTGGAGCGGTGGTCATCTCGCCCTGGCCCACGCCTATCTGGGCATCGCGCACCGCCGGCGCGGCAGGCTGCGCGAGGCCGAGAAGACCCTGCGCAAGTCGCTGTCGCTCGCCGAACGCGTCGGCCGCAGGCTCCCGTTGCACTGGTCGGCCACCTGCAACCTGGTGGACACCCTGCTCGCCCGCGGGTTGGTCGAGGAGGCGTGGGAGATCGCCGAGCAGTACGGCTTCGCCCCGCCCTACCCCTCCACCATCGTGCTGCCCGACCCGCGTTCGGTCCGCGGCAGGCTCCTGCTCGCCGTCGGCCGGACCCAGGACGGCGTCAACGAACTGGAGGCGGCGGAGAAGGCCGCGGGCGCACGCGGCCACCACAACCCGGTCCTCGCCCCCTGGGCCGTCGACCTGGCGCGCGCCCTCGCCAACGAGGACCCGGCCCGTGCCGCCCGGCTCTCCACCGAGGTCCGCCGCCACGCCGAACGGCTCGGCACCGACACCGCGATCGGCGAAGCCCTGCGCTGTGCCGCGTACCTGGAGACCGGCCAGCGCGCGGTGCGGCTCGCCGAGCAGGCCGTCACCTACCTGGAGGCGTCACCCTGCCAGTACGAACACGCCGTGGCCCGGGTGGAGTACGGCGTCGCCGCCCGCTCACCCTCCGAGCTGCGGCGCGGACTGACCCTGGCCCAGTCGTGCGGTGCCGACGGACTGGTCCTCCAGGCCGAGGCGGCCCTCGGCGCGGGCGTGCTGTGAGCCCGGCCGGCGACCGGTCGATGACCCCCGACGACGCGTCGTCCGACTCGGGCCAGCCGGCGCTCAGTTGCCGCGCCATCCCGGCCGAGCCGCGTCCCCCGGCGGCAGGGCCCGTCACGGTCACCCCGGGGCCGCCGTCATCCCTCCTCGGCGAGCACCCGCTCCGCCGTCGTGAACGCCGCGTTCGCCGCCGGGACTCCGCAGTACACGGCCGTCTGGAGCAGGACCGCCCCGATCTCCTCGGGTGTCAGGCCGTTCCGGCGGGCCGCCCGCACATGCAGGGCGAGTTCGTCGTGGTGGCCGTACGCGACCAGGGCCGTCAGGGTGATCATGCTGCGCTCACGGCGGCTCAGCGTGGGGTCGGTCCGGATCTCACCCCGGGCGCAGCGCGCGACGAAGTCCTGGAAGCGCGCGGTGAACGGGCTCTGCCCGGCCTGCGCCCGGTCCACGTGGGCATCGCCGAGCACCTCGCGCCGCACCGCCATGCCCCGCCGCGCACCCCCGTCGAGGTGCGCGCGCAGCGCGGTGAGCACCGCGTCGGGGCACTCCGCGGGGGCCAGGTGCGAGGCGCCCGGCAGCTCGACCAGCGTGGCGCCCGGCACGGCGTCCGCGATCTCCCGCAGATGCGCGGGCGGGGTCGCGGGGTCCTCGCGCCCGGCGATCAGCAGCGTGGGGGTGCCGATCCCGGCCAGCCGGTCGCGCACGTCGAAGGCCGCCAGCGCGTCACAGCAGGCGGCGTACGCGCCCGGATCGGCCTCCCGGTGGTCCCGGACCAGCCCCGGCACGGTGAACCCGGGGGTGAACCAGCGCTCCGCCGCGCTCCCGGCGAGCCGCGCCAGCCCTTCCCGGCGGACCAGCGCGGCCCGCTCCCGCCACGGCCGTTCACCGCCGAAGTGCGCCGACGAGCAGATCACGGCCAGCGAGTCGATCCGCTCGGGCCGGTCCACGGCGAGCTGGAGACCCACCGCGCCCCCGAGCGAGACACCCGCGTGCGCGAACCGGTCGAAGCCGAGCGCGTCGGCCAGCTCCAGCACCAGTCCGGCGAGGTCGGCGACCGTCGCCCCCGCCCGCACGAGGCCCGCCGCAGAGCCGCCGTGCCCCGGCAGGTTCCAGCGGACGACGCGGTGGGCGGCGGACAGCTCGGGCGCCACCGCGTCCCACAGGGCGTACGAGGTGCCGAGCGAGGGCCCGAGGAGCAGCGGCGGCGCCGAGGCGGGGCCTTCGACACGGTGGTCGAGAAGAGTCAACGTCGCTCCAGGGCACGGTCGGTGAGGGCTCCCGCGGAGCCGGTGTAGTGGGCCGGGTCGAGGTCGGCGTCCGCCAGCTCCGGTGCCTCGCCGAGCGGCCGCTCCTCGGAGGCGAGCCGGGTCAGCAGCTCCCTGGCGCGGGCGCGGCCCAGCCGCGGGGCGAGTTCGGCGGACAGCCGCTCGGAGACGATCGCCCCGCGGGTCAGGCCGAGGTTCTCCCGCATCGCACCGGGCAGGACCCGCAGTCCCTCGGTGAGTTCGACCGCGTCCCGGGCGGCCCCGCCGACGAGGCGCAGCAGGTCCCGCAACGGCTCCCACTCCGCGTGCCAGGCACCCGCGGGCCGCTCGTCCTCGGCGGCCAGCGAACCGTACAGGACCGCCGCGAGCTGGGGCGCCCGCCGTGCCGCGGCCGCGATCAGCGTGGACCGCACCGGATTGGACTTGTGCGGCATCGCGGACGAGCCCCCGCCGCCGGCCTCCGCGGCCTCGGCGATCTCGGTGCGGGAGAGCGTGAGGACGTCCACCGCCGTCTTCCCCAGCGCGCCCGCCGTGAAGGCGAGGCAACCGCCGAGATCGGCGACGGGCGTGCGCAGCGTGTGCCACGGCAGGTCGGGTGCCCGCAGCCCGAGTTCGCGCGCGTACGCCCGCGGCAGCGCGGCCGGCTCGCTCGCCCCGTAGGCACCGAAGGCCGCCAACGTTCCTGCTGCGCCGCCCAGTTGGACGGGCAGCGCGTCACGCACCGCCGTCACCCGGTCCCGGGCGTCCAGCACCAGCGACCGCCAGCCGGCCGCCTTCAGCCCGAACGTCGTCGGCACGGCGTGCTGGGTGAGCGTCCGCCCCGGCAGCACGGTGTCGCGGTGCGCCGCCGCCAGCCGGGCCAGCGCACGTCCGGCGCGGTCGAGATCGGCGAGGACCGGGCCGAGCGTACGGGAGGCGACCAGCATGGCCGCGGTGTCCATGATGTCCTGGCTGGTCGCGCCCCGGTGGACGTACGGGCCGTACTCCGCGCCGACCGCCCCGGTGAGGTCCGCGACCAGGGGCACGACCGGGTTGCCCGCGGCGCGGGCACGCCGGGCGAGGGAGCGCGGGTCGAAGCGGTCCGCGTCCGCCGCGCGCCTCACCGCGTCCGCCGCCCCGGCGGGGGCCAGGCCCAGGACCTCCTGGGCGCGGGTGAGCGCGGCCTCGGCGTCGAGCATCGCCCCCAGCCAGGCCCGGTCGCCGGTCGTGCGGGCGGCGGGGGAGTCGGCCCACCCGGGGGCGAGCAGTCCGTCGGTGCCGGAAGAAGTCACTGGTACTCCAGGAAGACCGTCTCGCCCTCACCCTGAAGGCGGATGTCGAAACCGTAGGCGCCCCGCCCCCGGTCCGCGGCGATCAGCGTGGCGCGCCGGTCCTCGGCCACGCGGGCCAGCAGCGGGTCGGCGGCGAGCGCGGCCGGGTGGTCCGGCAGGTAGATCCGGGTGAACAGGTGCTTCATCAGCCCGCGCGCGAACACGCACACACTGAGGTAGGGCGCGCAGCGTCCGCGCGCTCCGGGCCGCAGCGTCCGCGCGCTCCAGTGGCCGCCCGCGTCGGTCTGGACGCGCCCCCAGCCGGTGAACTCCACGCCGTCGCGGCCCAGGAAGCCGCCGCTCGCCGGGTCGCGGCGCATCGAGCCGTCGATGCGCGCCACCTCGCCGTCGGGACCCGCGCCCCACAGTTCGAGGAAGGCGTCCGGCAGCGGCTCGCCCGCGCCGTCGAGGACGCGCCCCCGGAGCGTGATCGTGTCCGGGTGGCCGAGCGGGGCGATGTCGCCCCCGCCGGGGAAGGGCAGGGCGTGGCCGTAGAAGGGGCCGACCGTGTGCGAGGGGGTGGGGAGCACGGGCTCCGCACGGCCGGTGCCGGTCTCCGTCATCCCGCTCAACGCCCTTCCCCGGCCCAGGTGGCATGCGGCCCGTCCAGCACGATGTCCCAGCGGTAGCCCATCGAGAACTCCGGTACGGACAGGGAATGGTCGTAGGCGGCCACCAGCCGCCGCCGGGCGGCGTCGTCGGTCACCGACTGCAGAATCGGGTCGTGGGGGAAGAGGGGATCGCCGGGAAAGTACATCTGGGTCACGAGCCGCTGGGTGAACGCCGCGCCGAACAGGGAGAAGTGGATGTGCGCCGGCCGCCAGGCGTTGACGTGCTGCCGCCAGGGATAGGGGCCGGGCCGGACGGTGGTGAAGCGGTAGCGGCCGCCCCCGTCGGTGAGGGCGCGGCCGACACCGGAGAAGTTCGGGTCCAGCGGGGCGTCGTGCCGCTCCCGCCTATGGGCGTAGCGGCCGGCCGAGTTGGCCTGCCAGATCTCGATGAGCTGACCGCGTACCGGACGGCCCGCACGGTCCAGGAGCCGCCCCTCGACGGTGATGCGCTCACCGATCGGCTCCCCGGCGTGCTGCCGGGTGAGGTCGTCGTCGCCCGCGGCGAGGTCGCGCTCGCCGAAGGCGGGCGAGCGCAGCTCCACCAGTTCCGGGTCCTCGCCGACGTCGATGGCGACGAGCGGCTGCACCGGGTGGCGCAGCGCGGACGAGCGGTAGGGCGCGTAGTCCCGCCGCGGATGGTGCTCGACGGGTGCGCCGCCCGCGCGCCGCTCCGCGTACGCGGCGCGCTCGGCCGCGATCTCCCGGTCGATGTCCTGCTGGGTGAGCGTCATGGGATCCCTCCGGGATCGTCGGCGGGGTGGGCCGGTGCCGATGCACGGGGTGCCGCCGCGCGCTGGCGAGACGGTGGGCGACGGCGGCGGCGGTGCCGACGCGGGGGTGGGGGCGCCGGGCCGTACGCCGGCCGTCCGGTGGCACGGCGGAGCCGGCGGACGGCACGGCCGAGTACGGGGCCGCGGTCGGGTGGCCGCCGCGCGGGGGACGGGGGGCGGAATGGGGGGCGGGATGGGGGGTGGGGGTGGCAGGGTCGAGCGTGGTTCCCGGGCGGAGCGGGGGTGCCGGGCGGAGCGGGGGTGCCGGGGCCGGCGCCGATCGGGGCCCGGACGGTCCTCACGGCGTGCCCTCCGCGACGGCCACCTCGGCGCCGGTGCGCGCCACGACGTCCCGCGCCGTGACGCCGGGGGCGGTCTCCACCAGGACCAGCCCGTCCCGTGTCACGTCCAGGACGCCGAGGTCGGTGATGATCCGGTCCACGCACCCCTTGCCGGTCAGCGGCAGCGTGCACGCGGTGAGGACCTTCGGGGAGCCGTCCTTGGCGGTGTGCGTCATCAGCACGACGACCCTGCGGGCGCCGTGCACCAGGTCCATGGCCCCGCCGATGCCGGTGATCAGCTTGCCGGGGACCGCCCAGTTCGCCAGGTCACCGCGCGCGGAGACCTGCATGGCGCCGAGGACGGCGACGTCGATGTGGCCGCCGCGGATCATCGAGAACGACAGGGCCGAGTCGAAGAAGGAGGCACCGGGCAGGACGGTCACCGTCTCCTTGCCCGCGTTGATCAGATCCGGGTCGACCCGGTCCTCGGTGGGATAGGGGCCGGTGCCCAGGATGCCGTTCTCGGACTCCAGGACCACCTCCACGCCCTCGGGCAGCTGGTCGGGGATCAGCGTGGGCAGGCCGATACCGAGATTGACGTACTGCCCGTCGGCCAGCTCGCGCGCGGCCCGCGCCGCCATCTGCTCGCGTGTCCAGGCCATCAGCCGCGCACCGTACGCCGCTCGATCCGCTTGTCGGCGGCCTGCTCCGGGGTGAGCGCCACCACGCGCTGCACGAAGATCCCCGGCAGATGCACCGCGTCCGGGTCGATCCCGCCCGGCTCCACCAGTTCCTCGACCTCGGCCACGGTCACCCGCCCGGCCATCGCGGCCGGCGGATTGAAGTTCCGGGAGGACTTGTTGAAGACCAGGTTGCCGTGCCGGTCGCCCCGCGCGGCCCGCACCAGCGCGAAGTCGGTGCGGATCCCGCGCTCCAGCACGTACGCGGTGCCGTCGAACTCCCGTACCTCCTTGGGCGGCGAGGCCAGCGCGACGCCGCCCGAACCGTCGTAGCGCCAGGGCAGTCCGCCCTCGGCCACCTGCGTGCCGACGCCCGCCGGGGTGTAGAAGGCGGGGATGCCCGCCCCTCCGGCCCGCAGCCGCTCCGCCAGCGTGCCCTGCGGGATCATCTCCACCTCCAGCTCCCCGGCCAGGTACTGGCGGGCGAACTCCTTGTTCGCGCCGATGTAGGAGCCGGTGACCCGGGCGATCCGGCCCGCCGCCAGCAGGACGGCCAGCCCGGACTCCATGGCCCCGCAGTTGTTGGAGACGACCGACAGTCCCCGCACCCCGCGCTCGTGGAGTGCCTGGATCAGTACGTCCGGCACCCCGCTCAGCCCGAAGCCGCCCACCGCGAGCGAGGCGCCCTCGCCCACATCGGCCACCGCCTCCAGGGCCGTGGCGACCACCTTGTCCATCCGGGAAGCCCTCTCCGCTCGGAGTTCCGGCACCCCGAACAGTCAGGGCACTGATTACTTTCCTGAACTCCCTCTCACGCTGCCACCGCTGCCACCGACCGTCAAGACCGTGGAAGTACAGGCACTTCCGGGCCGACCGTGCCCGGGACGGCCGTCGCGAGCTCCGGTATCGTTCAGTGCACTGTTCAATACGCGAGGAATATCCGACCAGGGAGCGCGCATGGCCGCCGTGGACCTCACCACCCACCCCGGGCATCTGGCCCGGCGGCTCCAGCAGGCGCACCACCTGCTGTGGAACACGATGGTCTCCGAGGAGATCACCTCGCCCCAGTTCGCCGTGCTCAACACCCTCGTCGCCGAGCCGGGGCTGGACCAGCGGACCGTGGGGGAGCGGGTCGGCCTCGACCGGTCCACGATCGCCGAGGTGGTCGGCCGGCTCGGGCGGCGCGGGCTGCTGGACAAGGTCCGCGACCCCGAGGACGGCCGCCGCTTCCTGCTGCGACCCACGGCCGAAGGGGCACGCGCGCACAAGAAGCTCTCCGTGCGCACGGCCCGGATGAACCACATCTTCCTGGCCCCGCTGTCCGCCGAGGAGCAGGCCCGCTTCCTCGACCTGATGCGGCGCGTCGCGGACGCGGCCGAGGGGCTCCGAGACCCGGCGGAACCCCTGGTGGGCCACGCCTGATCCGCACGGCGGGCGCACTCAGGACGCCTTCGCGAACACCACCCACACCTGGCCGTGCTGGAAGGTCATCGGCCGGCCGTCCCTCGTCGTGAACGTCGTGCCGTCCGCCGCCTTCGCCCGCTTCCACCGGACGTCGTAGGCGCGTCCGTCGCGCAGCACCCGCGCCGTCCCGGCGCCCACGGTCTCGGTGAACGGCGTGTTGTTGCCGAGGAAGTCACCGAAGGAGGACGTGCGCACCTTGACGTACTGCACCACCACCGTCCCGGCCCCGATCCGTCCACCGTCCGCCGTCGACGCGGCCCGGCCGTCCATGGCGACCAGCCAGCGCTTCTCGCTCCCGGACCAGGTGAAGGTGAAGCGGGCGGCCGGGTAGCGCACGCTCTGCGCGGCCGTGGCCTCGCCGCCCGCCGGGGCGGCGCCGAAGCGGTAGCCGGTGGTCAGGACGTCCGTGCCGGGGGCGTTCGGCACCAGCGCGCGGGGCCGCAGAAAGAGGTTGTGCGGGGCGGGCCGGTCCGTGCCGCGGACGTAGGCGCCGGCGGCCCTGCCGGGTGGCTCCGCCCGCAGCGGCGCCTTGTCGATCAGCGGCAGCAGCTTGCTCTGCGCCCCGGAGAACGCGAGCGTCGGCCGGTCGAACTGGGCCAGCAGTTCAAGATCACTCTCGCGCGCGCTGCGCACCGGCCCCACGGTCTTCGGCAGCCGGGTCGCGTACACCGCCATCAGCCGGCTCAGCCCGCCCTCGACCTGTTCGACGTAGACGATGTCCGCCTCGTTCAGGCCCGTCTGGGGGCGGGCGGCACGGGCGTTGTCGATCTTCACGGCGAGTGCCGAGCCCGTCCCGGTCCGGTCGGAGGACGTGGGGTGCGGCCGCCCGCGCCCGTCGTCGCCGGGGTTACCGGCCGTCGTGCAGCCCGCCACCAGCGAGGCCGTCAGCGTGGCGGCCAGCAGCCCCGCCACCGTCGTGGCACGCCGCGCGCGCCCTGGTCGTGCGCCCACCGTCGTCACCCGCAGCCACCTGCCTTGTCCATGTCCTCAATTGTGCGCTTATCAGTTCATAGGGTCCCTACCCGATCGATTCAGGCTGTGTGCCTCCCTGCACCGATCGGCCCATAGCTGGTGGACCTATGGGGGGTGAGACCATGGCGGGCTGGTCTGTTGGGGGTCGGTCTATGGCGGGTGGGCCTATGGCGGGTCGCCTTGAGGCGGGTGGGCCTGTAGCGGGTCGGTCTATGGCGAGTGGACCCATAGTGGGTCGGTCTATGGCGAGTGGACCCATAGTGGGTCGGCTCATAGTGAGTGGGCCCATGGCAGGTCAGCCCACACGGGCTCGGCCCACACGGGCTCGGCCCACACGGGCTCGGCCCACACAGAGTCCGCCCACACCGAGTGGGTCCACACCGAGTCGGCCCGCACGCACGGGCGGAGAGCGCGAGGTTGGGCGCGGGAGGGCCGGGGTACCCGGGCCGCCACCGCACAAGCGGACGAAACGGACCACGACCGGACGCGCACAGTGCCGGAGGGAGCGCGGCGATGAGGGCAGTGACCTGGCAGGGCAAGCGGGACGTGCGGGTGGAGAGCGTGCCCGATCCGCATGTCGAGGAGCCGACGGACGCGGTCATCCGCATCACCTCGACCGGGCTGTGCGGCTCCGACCTGCACCTGTACGAGGTGCTCACCCCGTTCATGGCTCCCGGCGACATCCTGGGCCACGAACCCATGGGCATCGTCGAGGAGGTCGGCGCCGCGGTGCCCGACCTCCAGGCCGGGGACCGGGTCGTCGTGCCCTTCCAGATCGCCTGCGGCACCTGCTGGATGTGCCTGACCGGCCTGCCCACCCAGTGCGAGACGACCCAGGTCAGCGCCGAGGGCATGGGCGCGGCCCTGTTCGGCTACACCCGGCTGTACGGCGCGGTGCCCGGGGCGCAGGCCGAGTACCTGCGCGTCCCGCAGGCGCAGTACGGCCCCATCAAGATCCCCGAGGGGCCGGCCGACGACCGGTTCGTCTACCTCTCCGACGTCCTGCCGACCGCCTGGCAGGCGGTGCGGTACGCCGCGATCCCGCCCGGCGGCACCGTCGCCGTGCTCGGCCTCGGCCCGATCGGCGACATGGCCTGCCGGGTCGCCCGCCTCCAGGGCGCCGAGCACGTGTTCGGCGTGGACCTGGTCCCCGAGCGGCTGCGCAGGGCCCGCGAGCGCGGCGTCGAGACCTTCGACCTGCGCGGCTTCGACGACGAGAAGGAACTCGTCGCCGCCGTGCGCGACGTGACCGACGGCCGCGGACCCGACGCCGTCATCGACGCGGTCGGCACCGAGGCCCACGGGGGCGCCGCCGCGAAACTGGCCCAGTCGGCCGCGGCCCTGCTGCCCCGCAGGATCGGCGCGCCCTTCGCGGAGCGCTTCAGCGTCGACCGGCTCTCCGCGCTGTACACCGCCATCGACATGGTGCGCCGCGGCGGCACGATCTCCCTGTCCGGCGTCTACGGCGGCCAGGCCGACCCGATCCCGCTGCTCACCCTGTTCGACAAGCAGATCCAGCTGAGGATGGGGCAGGCCAACGTACGCCGCTGGGTCGACGACATCCTGCCGCACCTGACCGACGAGGACCCGCTCGGCGTGGACGACTTCGCCACCCACCGCGTGCCGCTGGAGGACGCCCCGCAGGCGTACCGGATGTTCCAGCAGAAGCAGGACGGCGCGGTCAAGGTGCTGATGAAGCCCTGACTGAGCCCTGAGCCCGCCGCGAGCCCGCGTCGGCGCCCCCCACGCTCCCCGTCAGACCGGCGCGGCGGCGCCCGCGCCCCCCCCACGCTCCCCGTCAGACCGGCGCGGCGGCACCCGCGCCCCCCACGCTCCCCGTCAGACCGGCGCGGCGGCGCCCGCAGCGCCCGCGCCCTCCCGCGCACGCCCCCGCCAAGTCGGCATGCGGCGGTGCCTCAGGCCGGCGTGGGGGCGGTGCCCGCGCCCCCGTCAGGCCGGCGGCGCGAGGATCGCCGCGAGGTCGTAGCGCACCGGCTCCTCCAACTGCCCGTAGGTGCAGCTGTCCGGGGTGCGGTCCGGGCGCCAGCGCCGGAAGCGCGCGGTGTGCCGGAACCGCACCCCGTTCTCCATGTGGTCGTACGCCACCTCGGCGACCCGTTCGGGCGCGAGCGGCACCCACGACAGGTCCTTCCTTCCCGACCAGCGGCTCGGCGCCCCCGGCAGCCGGGCCGACTCGTGGGCCGCCTCCTCGGACCAGGCGGCCCACGGGTGCCCCTGGGCGTCCGCCATGCGCAGCGGCTCCAACTCCTCGATCAGCTCGGCCCGCCGCTTCATCGTGAACGCCGCCGACACCCCCACGTGCTGGAGGGCGCCCCGGTCGTCGTACAGGCCCAGCAGCAGCGACCCCACGACCGGGCCGCTCTTGTGCAGCCGGTAGCCCGCCACGACCACGTCCGCCGTCCGCTCGTGCTTGATCTTGAACATGGCCCGTTCGTCGGGGCGGTAGGGCAGGTCGAGCGGCTTGGCGATCACCCCGTCCAGGCCGGCCCCCTCGTACCGCTCGAACCAGCCGCGCGCCGTCGCGACGTCGGTCGTCGCCGGGGCCAGGTGCACCGGCGCCGCCACCCCGGACAGTGCCGTCGCGAGCAGTGCGCGCCGGTCCGTGAGCGGGGTCCGCAGCAGTGCCCGGTCGGCCAGCGCCAGCAGGTCGAAGGCCACGAACGACGCCGGGGTCCGCTCCGCGAGCATCCGTACCCGCGAGTCGGCCGGATGGATGCGCTCGGTCAGCGCGTCGAAGTCCAGCCGCCCCTCGCGGGCGACGACGATCTCTCCGTCGAGCACGCACCGCCGCGGCAGCCGCTCCTTCAGCGCCGCCGCCAGCTCGGGGAAATACCTGGTCAGCGACTTGGTCGTACGGCTGCCCAGCTCGATGTCGTCCCCGTCGCGGAACACGATCGCCCGGAAGCCGTCCCACTTCGCCTCGTACTGCATGCCCGGCGGGATCCTCGCGACCGACTTGGCGAGCATCGGCTTCACGGGCGGCATCACCGGAAGGTCCATGGTCCGATTCTGCGCGTGGCGGGCGCCGGCCGCCCGGTGTGCGGGCCCGGAGCGGGGCGCCTACCGTGGCTCGCATGGGCGAAGCGGTGGAGCTGGAGTCGGCCGGGCGGACCGTGCGTCTGTCCAGTCCGGGCAAGGTCTTCTTCCCGGAGCCCGGTTACACCAAGCTGGACCTCGCCCGCTACTACATCGCCGTGGGCCCCGGCATCCTGCGCGCCCTGCGCGAGCGGCCCACCACTCTGGAGCGCCACCCGGACGGCGTCGGCGGCGAGTGGTTCTACCAGAAGCGGGCCCCCAAGAACATGCCCGACTGGATCCCCACCGCCCACATCACCTTCCCCAGCGGGCGCAGCGCCGACGAGATGTGCCCCACCGAGCCGGCGGCCGTGCTGTGGGCCGCCCAGTACGGCACGCTCACCTTCCACCCCTGGCCGGTGCGCCGCGACGACGTCGACCATCCCGACGAACTGCGCATCGACCTCGACCCGCAGCCCGGCACCGACTTCGACGACGCCGTCCGCGCCGCCCACGAACTGCGCGCCGTCCTCGACGAGTT